>NZ_CP083746.1:3545000-3845000 GCF_020151015.1 Pseudomonas sp. p1(2021b) | reverse complement strand
CCCGGTGAATGCGGTGCTGGTCACCAGCTTCGACAACCTGTCGATCTACTACCAGGACAGCTCCTGGCGTAAGCAGAGCGTGGACAACCCGAAGCGCTCCCGCGTCGAGGACTACAACAGCCGTAACGAAGGCTACGTCATCGAGCAGTTGGAGAAGATCGGCCTGACCGAGAACGTCGAGGTGCTGCCGTGAGTTACGCGCTGCAGCATAAGCGCCGGATCCTGTCCCAGGGCGTTGCAGCGGTGACCGCCGCTGCAGAAGCCGCCGCGCTGCCGTATTCGCCAGCGGAAGCCCTGAACAGCCCAGCGAACGCCCGCAAGCACTTGGCGCTGATGGAGGCCGGCCTGGACGAGGATCTGGCCCGCCTGAGTGCGATCAAGGGGATGGCTACTCGCCAGGATCTCAAGCGCAACGAGCTGCTGCCCAAGTACCAGGACTACGTCCAGCGCTACTTGGCATCCGGCCTGGTGTACCAGAACCGCGTCCTAGTCCAGGTCATGGTCTGGCTGTTCGACACCGCGCAGTTCGACGATGCCCTGGAACTGGCGGACATCGCCATCGCGCAAGGCCAGCAGATGCCGGAGCGTTTCAAGCGCGACATCCCGACCTTTGTCGCCGATGCCGTCTGCGAATGGGCCTACGACGAATACAAGGCGAAGCGCAGCCCGGAGCCTTACCTGTCCGACCTGCTGCCCCGCGTGGATGGTGAGTGGAAGCTACCGGAGCAGATCCCGGCCAAGTACCACAAGTTGGTCGGAATCCGTGCCCTGGAGGCCAAGGAGTGGGCCAAGGCGGTCGAGCACCTGGAGCGTGCGACCGCGCTGTATCCGAAGGTTGGTGTGGACACCCGCATCGAGAACGCCCGTAAGGCCCTGCGCAAGCAGGCCGCAACCAGCGGCCCAGCCGCACAGGAGCCACAACCATGACCTACGTCGTGCTGAAGCCGTACTTCCAGGAAGACGAGCTGTACGCCACCCAGGAGGAGGCCGAAGCCGCCGCCCAAGCCCACCTGCAGCAGGTGCCGAGCCAGCCGGTCTACGTCGCCCAATTGCTGAAGTGCTTCAAGGCCTCGGTGAAGGTCGGAGCGGCCTCCGTGCCGGCCCCACCAGGTCAGTAAACCCAGGCTACCCCCCCAGCGGGAACCCGTGAAACGAGTCGGCCATTTGGCCCGCCCCGTGGCAACGGTGTCTCCCGCCCTTTTCGAGTGACCAGCAATGAGCTTTTCAGGCAAACCCACCACGGTCGTAGAACAGACCATCGAGAACAACGGCTTCTGGCCGGACCTCTCGCTGGCTGAATACCAGAAGGCTTACCGCCTGCCGGGCGAGTACCTGAGCGAAGTGCTGGTCACTCAACTTGAACTCGCCATGGGCGAGGTCAATGCCGACCTCAAGAAACTCATGGCCAGCTGGAAAAGCATCGGTATCACCGAGGTGGCCACCGCCGATCCGCTGCTCCTCGAGGAGCGCGCCTACAAGGTGAAGCTGTACAAGCGCGCCGTGTATTGCCGCGCCAAGGCCACCGCCCTGACCGACTTTGCCACGGTCACTCGCCGCGAAGTGGCCGAAAACACCGGCAAGGAGGCGCCCGAGCGCGCCGACACCTACTTGGCATTCAGCCAACAGGCCGTGCGCGCCCTGCAGGGCCGTAGCCGTATCACGGCGGTGCTGCTGTGATCCAGCTCAAAGCGCTGACCGCGTACCTGCTCGATCGGCAGTTGGTTGCCGCTGAGCAACTGGACGCCTGGACCGAGCAGGTCAATCTGGAACTGGTCTGGAAGGAGACCGAGAAGGGCCTGCAGATGGGCAACATGCGCTACCGCGCCGTGTTCAGCCTGGAGCGCTTCAACGACCATCCCGGGCGCCTGATGGCCCTGGTCGGCAGCTGGCTGGAAACCCACGACCCCGATCGCCACCTGTTCGAGCTGCCGGCGCCGGAATTCGCCATTGAACCTCTGGATCTGGGGGCGGGCCAGGAGCTATTCGACGTGGACCTGGTACTGGAGTTCGTCGAGCCGCAGTACCTGGTCGAGGACCCTGACGGCGAATTCCAAGCGTTCGGTACCACCTGGGCCCTGGCTCCTTTCGATCTGTGGGTAGCTGAGCAAGGCGAGGTGGTCAGTCATGGGGCGTAGCCTGTTCGAGCTGGATGCCCGAGGCATGCTCGGCGTCCGTGAGCAACTGGCATTGCTGCAACTGCCCCCGCAGTTGCGCAAGCGCCTGCTCAACAACGTATCCAAGCGCGTGCGCACCATGAGCCGTCAGCGGATCCGCAGCCAGCAGAATCTGGACGGTACCCCGTTCGCTCCCCGCAAGAAGACCGAGCCAAGCCAGAAGAAGATGGAGGCCGGCCTGGGCAAGCTCCTGCAGGTCACCAGCCTGACCCCTGACCAGGCGACTCTGGGATGGAAAAACGGCCTCACTCGGTGGATCGCCGCGCAGCAACACAACGGTGCCGCCGAGCGCCGGACAGCCCAGCAGATGCGTCGCTGGAACCGCGTCCCCGAAGGGGCTGTATCCACACCGAAACAGGCCAAACGACTGCGTCGGCTGGGCTTTCGCGTGCGTCAGGCTGGCAAGAAGGGGCTCACCCGGCCCTCTGTGGCCTGGATCCTGGAGCACGTCAGCTACATGCAAGCTGGTGTCCTGATCCGCGTCCTGGACGATGAGCGCGGCGAATCCACCGGCGCAGACAGTTGGGACATCACGCTGCCCAAACGCCAGTTTTTGGGCGTCAACCATGCCCGAGAAACCAGCCTCCTGGTGAACCAGGTCCTGCAGCAAATCATCAATTCACCCCGTTAACGAGGCACACATGGCACTCGGAAAAGTCAGCGTCAACAACCTCAACCTCGGCCAGGGTGAAGTGGCCGAGATCGAGCGCTACTTCCTTTTCATCGGCCCTGCCGGCAAGAACGTCGGCAAGATACTTCCGTTGAACACGGATAGCGACCTGGATAACGACTTGGGCGTGGCGGACAGCGATCTCAAGACCCAGATCATCGCTGCCCGGGCGAACGGCGGCGACCGCTGGGCCTGCCTGGCTGCGCCGATCGGCCCTGAAGGTGAATGGGCCACTGCGTTGGAAGCCACTCAGCAACAGGGCTTTTCGGTCGAAGCGATTGTTATCACCCAGCCGGTGACCACCGGCGAGGAACTGCTGGCGATGCACGCTGCAGTAGAGCAGCTGGGCGCCCAGTATGGTCGTCGCATGTTCGTCATGGCTGCGTCCTCCGGCATCCTGCCAGGCGTGCTCTGGTCCGAGTATCTGCTGGCGCAAAAGGAAATCACTATCGGTATCGCTGCGCCGCGTGTCGTCGTAGTCCCGCAGCTCCATGGCAACGACCTAGGCGTCCTAGCCGGTCGTCTCGCCAATGCTGCCTGGAGCATCGCCGACACCCCGATGCGTGTTGTCAGCGGTCCCCTGGTCGGCCTGGGCAGTGTTCCCTCGGATAGCGAAGGTGTACCGCTGCCCTCGGCGGTACGGGCCGAGCTGGACAAGGCCCGCTTCTCCGTTTCCCAGACCTACCCCGACTACGAGGGCGTGTACTGGGGTGATGCCAACCTGCTCGACACCGCCGGCAGTGACTATCAGGTACTCGAAAACCTGCGAGTGGTCGACAAGGCCGCCCGCCAGATCCGCCCGCTGCTGATCCGCCGTATCGGTGACCGCCGCCTGAATAACAGCGCCGTCAGCATGGCGGTGAACAAGAAGGCCTTGATGGCCCCCCTGCGCAAGATGGCCAAGTCGGTGGAGTTTGCTGGCGAGGTGTTCCCAGGCGAGATCGAGCCGCCGAAGGATGACGCCCTGGTCATCGTCTGGAAAAGCCGCAAACAGGTCGAGGTGTACATCAAGGTCCGCCCCCTCAACTGCCCGAAAGACATCACCGCGAACATCGCGTTGGACCTTTCCCAAGACGACCAGGAGTAACCGTCTATGTCCCGAATCAGCGGTATGAACTTCGACATCAACGTGGGCGACATCATGATTCACGTTGAAACCGCCACTCTCGATATCACCGACAACAGCGCTGCCGTCCAGACCGGTGGCGTGCCTGACGGCTGGGTCGATGGCGATGTGTCTGCCAGCGGTGAGCTGGAACTGGACACCGCCAACTTCAATTTGCTGATCGAGGCCGCTCGCAAGGCGGGCAGCTTCCGTCGCCTGGAGCCTTTCGATTCGCTGTTCTACGCCAAGACCCCGACCGATGAGATCCGCGTGGAGGCCTTCGGCTGCAAGCCCAAGATTTCCAGCCTGCTCAACATCGACCCCAAGGGCGGCGAGAAGTCGAAGCACAAGGTGCCCTTCGATGTCACCAGTCCGGACTTCATCCACATCAACGGCGTGCCGTACCTCGATGCGGAAGAGATCGAGGGCCTGCGCTGATGGTTTGCCCGTTCGACCGCGCCCAGGCCCTGGAACAGCGACAGCGTGACCAGGCGATCGACGCCGCCTTGGCTCAGGCCCGGGCGCGATCGACTGGGCCGAGCCTCACCCACTGCGAAGACTGCGACGACGAGATCCCCGAGGCACGCCGCGCCTTTGGCGGCATCACTCGTTGCGTCCCCTGCCAGTCCATTTTCGAGAAAGGTGTTCAGCGATGAGCGCGAATCAAGCCGCCCAGGACACTGCAATTGCTGTGGCAAAGGCGGCGCCCGCGATTGGCGTGGCCGCTACCGGTGTCACCGGCACCGTCGATTGGTCGGCAGTCGCCTACATGCTGACCGCCTTCTACATGGTCCTGCAGATCGTTCTGCTGGTCCCCAAGTACCGCCAGATGCTTCGCGAATGGTCGGGCAAACGATGAGCCTGCGCAACAAGATCCTGACGGGGGCGGTCGCCCTGGTCCTGGGCAGCAGCACACTGATGGCCCACCTGGGCAAGTGGGAGGGCGAGGGGCAGAACGTCGTCTACGCCGACAAGCTGGCCCGGGGCCTGCCGACCGTATGCAAGGGCATTACCCGCTACACCAGCCCTTATCCCGTGATTGTAGGTGACTACTGGTCGGATGCCCGCTGCGCCGAGGTGGAGCAACTGGTGGTCGAGAGGGGCCAACTGGACCTGGCGGATTGCCTGACCAATGAGAACGTCAGCCAGAACACTTTCGACGCCCTGAGCAGCCACGGGCACCACTTCGGCACCTCGGCCACCTGCGCGAGCCGTGCCCTGATGCTCATCAACCAGGACCGCATCGAGGAGGGTTGCCGGGCGTTGGCCTGGGGCGCCGATGGTCGGCCAGTGTGGGCCTATGTCACCGATGCGCAGGGCAACAAGGTGTTCGTCCAGGGACTGCACAACCGCCAGCTCGACGAGGCGAGGCTGTGCGCCTCATGACCTTTTCCCCGATCCGCGTGCTCCTGGTCGTGCTGGTTGCCGGCCTCGCGACCTGGTTCGCCTTCGACCAGGTCCTGGACCAACGCAATGCCGCCCGATCGGAGCGTGACAGCGCCCAGGCCGAGGTAACAGGCCTGCGTGAAGCCGCCCGGATCACCGGCGAGCGCCTGGCCATCGCTGCCGCCAACGACACCAAGCACACCCAGGAACTTTCGAATGCGCTCAAGCGTAACCAAGACTTTCGCGATTCTGTCCGTAGCGGCGATCAGCGGCTGCACGTTAAGGCCACCTGCCCCGGTACCGACGTGCGCGCCGGCACCGGCACCGGCAGCCTGGCTCATGCAGGCCCCGCCGAACTCTCGCCAGACGCTCGACCGGATTATTTCACCCTCCTCGATCAGCTCGCCCTCAGCGAGCGAATGATTCTCGGGCTGCAGGACCACATCAGCAGCCTTTGCCCCACCCAACCCATCACTACTGGAGCAACACAATGACCGACCGCGCTGAAATCACCCTGGAAATCGGTGGCGAAGACTTCGACTTCGTCATGGATACCGCCCTGGTCACCAAGTACATCAACGGTCTGACCCAGGCCAACAAGGTCAGCCCTGCCCACAACCTGCTGATGAACGCCGTGGTTCAGGAGCAAAAGGCCAAGCTCAAGCCCCTGCTGACCCACCCGACCACCACCCTGGAAATCGCCGGTGCCCTGGTTGAGGAGTTCTCGCCAAAGGTTGAAGTCACCGTAAAAAAGCGCTCGAGCACGCTGACCGCCTGAAGGAAGACGGCCTGGGCCAATTACTGGCCCTGGCCGAACACTGGCTACCTGGCACACCGCCCACGGCTGAAGTCATGGGCACCGCCAAGTGGCTGGAGGACGAGCATTGGCGGCGAATGGAAATCGCGATCGCCAACGGCATAGCAAAGGCATTCAACGGTAGCTGACCACCCCATGAGCGCGAACAACGCATCCAGCCGCCTGGACTTCATCCTGGCTTTGACCGACAAGGTCACCGCGCCGCTGGCCAAGGTGACTGCCGGTTTCAACGACCTGGCCGAGAAAAGCGAAGCCAACATCAAGCAGATCGGCACCGGTGTGGCCGGTCTGTGGGGGTCGCTGACCGGCATCGAGGCCTCGCTGGAGCCAGCCCTGCAGGTGAACCGGGCCCTGGGCGACGTTCGCTCGCTGGGTGTGGCCGAGGATGCCCTGGACGCGCTCAACGCCAAGGCCCTGGACTTTTCCGTCTCCTATGGCGAAAACGCCGACTCCTTCGTGGCGTCGGCCTACAAGATCCAAGGTGCGATCAAAGGCCTGGCCGGCGAGCAGCTGGCCACCTTTACCAACACCAGCAGCGTGCTGGCCAAGGCCACCAAGACCGACCAGGACGTGATGGGCGAATACGTCGGCACGCTCTACAACCTGCAGAAGCAGCAGGCCGACGCCATGGGCAAGAGCCAATGGGTCGAGATACTGGGCGGCCAGACCGCCCTGGCTGTGCAACTGTTCCGCACCAGTGGCGAGCAGATGAAGGAAGGCTTCAAGGAAGCCGGGGCGATCGCCTCGGCGTCCGGCATCGACCTGGCCGAGCAAATGGCCGTGATCGGCAGCCTGTCCAGCACCATGGAAGGCGGCGACGCCGGCGGGCGCTACAAGGCGTTCTTCGAGAACATCGGCAACGCCTCGGACAAGCTGGGGATCAAGTTCACCGACACCAACGGCAAGGTCCTGCCGATGCTGGACATCCTGGCCAAGCTGCAGGGCAGGTTCGGGGATCTGCGCAACGCCGCCGCGAATGCCAAGCTGGTCGAGGCCTTTGGCGGTGAAGGCGCCCAGGTGATCGGTGCTCTCGCCCAGGACACCGAACGCTTCAAGAACGGCATGGATCAGCTGGGCAAGGTGCGCGGCCTCGAGCAGGCCGAGAAGATGGCCCAAACCATGGTTGATCCGTGGCAACAGTTCGGCGCTGCAGTCCAGGCGCTGCGCATCGCTTTTGGTCAGGCCCTGATCCCTATGCTCCAACCCCTGATGACCCGCCTAGTGGACATCGGCAAGACCCTGACCCGCTGGACCCAGCTGTTCCCAAACCTCACCCGCGTGATGGGCATTGCGACATTGGCCGTCCTGGGCATCACTGCAGCACTGAGCACCATGACCGTCATTGTCGGCATGAGCAAGATGACTTGGACGGGCCTTGTCGCCATCTGGAAAGTCCTCACCTGGACAGGTTGGAAGAGCATCGCCATGTTCGTTGCCCATTCCATCCAGTGCGTATTGCTGGTCGCCCGGGTACTTGCAATGATCGCCGTCATGGGCCTGGCCAAGGGTGCCATGCTGCTGTGGCAGGGCGCGATCTGGCTGGTGAACGCCGCGATGATGGCAAACCCCGCGCTGCTGGTCGTCGCCGGCATCGTGGCCCTGGTCGCGGCAGTCGTCGCTGCCATCGTCTACTGGGACGAGCTGTCGGCGGCGATCATGAACACCGCCGCGTTCCAGTGGGTCGACCAGCAGTTGCAGAAGCTCGACGCCTGGTTCGGCTCCATGGGCGGCTGGTCTGGCCTGGCACAAGCCGCGTGGGATGGAATCGTCGCGATCTTCCAGAAGGCGATCGGCAGCCTGGTCGACATGCTGAACAAGATCCCGGGTGTGAACATCGAGGCCGGTTTCGGTGACCTGCCGGCGGCTCCCAAGGTGCCCGAGATCCCGGGGCAAACCGTACCGATCGGCGTCACACCAGTGGTCGAACCGCTGCTGCCTCTGCCCTCGGCCGAGGCCCTGATGCAGGTCCAGTCGGCTACCCCCCTGGTCACGCCACTCCCAGCCGCGGCTGTTCCGCCGGCACCGGTGGCCAATGTCCTCGAGCAGCAGCCCAAGCCACACCTGCAGCTGGTACCACCTTCCGTGGCGGTCCTGCCGGCGCAGCCGGTGGTACCGGTACCCAGCGCGCCTGCTGTCCCTGCCTTGAAGCTGGTACCGCCGGTACCGGAGCCGGTGGCCAAGCTGCAAGAGCGCTCCCCCGCACAGCCCGACAGCCTCACCCCAGTCCTCAAGGTCCTGGAGCAGCAGCCCAAGGTCCAGATACACACCGAGTCGGTCGACCAGGTCGAGCGCAGCCGCGAACGCCTCGCCCAGGCAGCTCCTAGCGTAGCGCCCATCCGTCCGACTGCCGTGCCCCAGGGCGGTCTGCTCAAGCAGATCCAGAACACCACCCAGAACCAGGATCGCAGGTTCCATGTAGAGAAGGTGGAGATCAACACCAGCAAGGCCATGACCCCGCTGGAGCTGGAAAGCATGCTCAGCATGGCGGTGGGTTGATGGGCGAATACATCGACCTGCTCATCCAAGGCAATGACCTGGTGCTTGACCCGTCCCGTCAGCCGCTGCTGATCGAGGATCGGGCGAGCATCGCCCAGGACATCGCTCACATGATCCGCGAGAGTGGTCTGCTGGTGACCCTCATGGGCGAGCGCAGCCGGCAGCGCCAGGCCGACTGCATTCTGCAACTGGAGCTGCTGGTGGAGGACGACGAACGCTTGGTGCCGGGCACTGCGCGGATCCTCGAGGACAGGCCAGGCGTGTACCTGGTCACTGCGAAAACCCTGAAATTCGGTGATATCGAGGTACACCTGTGAACGTAGATTTTCGCCAGGCGTTGAAGGACGCCGGCATCCCCACGACCGATGCGGACCTGCGCCAGGCCTGGGAGGCCGAGGTAGCCGCGCAGGGCAGCAAGCTCAGCAATACCAGTGCCTATTCGCCGTTCTGGCGCCTGGTCACCGCCCTGGTGACCAAGCCTGTGCTTTGGCTGATTGGCTTCGTCAGCGACACCGTGTTGCCCAACTTCTTCGTCAAGACCGCCGGCGGTAAATGGCTGGACATGCTGGCCTGGGCGGTCAACGTCGAGCGCAAAGGGGCGACCAAGGCCCAGGGCGTGCTGCTGTTCACCCGCGAGAACACCGCCGGCGAGCTGGAGATACCCGCCGGCGTGGTGGTCCAGTCTGCCGCGATCAATGGCCACGTCTACCGGCTGGTGACCACTGAACCCGCTGTGTTCGCCGATGGCCAGCTGCAACAGCCAGTCCCTGCGCAGGCAATGGAAGTGGGCAGCGGTTACAACCTCGCCCCGGGCTACTACGCCATTCTGGTCGAGCCGATCCCGGGCATCGCCCAGGTCGTGAACGCTGATGACTGGATGACCGAGCCCGGGGCCGACCCTGAGCCTGACGATCAACTGCGCCTGCGCGTGCGCAACCAGTTCAGCGCGGTCAACCAGTGGCACACCGATGCGGTATACCGCGCCATGATCGCCGCCTTCCCTGGTGTGCGCCCCGACGGCGTCTACTTCGAGCATGGTGCGCCACGCGGGCCAGGCAGCGCGAACGCCTATGTGCTGTTCGACGCTAACGTGCCGGCGGCCACCTACCTGGAGCAGATAAACGCCCATATCCGGGACGGCGGAAACCATGGCCATGGTGATGACCTGGTCGTCTTTGTCATGCCGGAAACACTGCATGACGTGCGTATGACCTATTGGCCGGTACCGAACTTGACCGCCGACCGGCGCGAAGCCCTGCAGGCCAACATTGAGCAGTTCGTCCGCGCCGCGTTGCGGGAAAGCACACAGAGCGACTATCAGCCGACGCTGACGCTCCCACAATCGCGCTTCTCCTTCAGCCGCCTGGGCGAGGAGCTGCACCAGCAGTTCCCGGACATCCAGTCCCTGCGCTTCGATAACGCGGACATCGTGTCGCAGTTGAACATTCCGCGCCTCAAGTCGCTGACGGTGGTGCCGGCATGATCCAGCTGAAATTGCCGTTCTGGCTCAGCGGCCCGGAACTGACCAAGTTGAAGGCCTCGGCGCAGGTCTGGTGGGCAAAGGTCGAGGAATGGATGCAATGGCCGCTCCTGCAGGCCGACGCTGAAACCTGCCACCTGACCATCCTGGATCTGCTGGCCTGGCAGCGTGACATTACCCGTTTCGACGGTGAACCCGAGCGCCTGTATCGCTTGCGCGTGAAGTACGCCTTCGTCAACGCTGTGGACGCCGGCAGCACGGCAGGCCTGAAACGCATCCTGCGCCGTCTCGGGGTGGGTTACGTCGAGATCGAGGAGCGGATGCCGGATCGCGATTGGGACGTGGTCTTGCTGACCCTTTCCGACTCCCAGCTTTCCGAGAACCCCGAGCTGCTGCGCGTGCTCATCCAGCAGTACGGCCGCACCTGCCGCCGCTACGACTTCGTGACGGTCACGCCCGTGACCATGCACACCCTCATTGCCGACTTCAACGACGACCAGCAAACCGTCGTCGCCAGCCTGTAGGAGCCATCTGTGGCAAGAATTACCCTCGCCGGCGAAAGCCTCATTGCCCAGAAACAGGGCGCCAAGCAAGCCCTGGTGGTGTCGAAGTTCATCTTCGCGAACGTGCCCGGGTTGGACCCCAACACGCCGATCGACCGGGCTGCAGGCAAGCCGCCAGCCAACCAGATCGTCTACACCTACGTGATTCCGGCGGAAAACAGCGGTTATGTGAACCCCAACCAGGTCGTGTATAGCGCCCAGCTGGGCAGCGACATCGGGGACTTCGACTGGAACTGGATGGGCCTGGAAACCGCCGAAGGCGTGCTGTTCGCCGTGGCTTACATGCCGCTGCAGCAGAAGCGCAAGAACATCCCGCCGCTGCAGCTCGGCAACAACGTCACACGAAACGTCCTGGTCGAATACGACGGTGCCCAGGAAACCACCGGTATCAGCATCGATGCCAAGACTTGGCAGCACGATTTCACCGTGCGCCTGGCCGGCATCGATGAGCGCGAGCGTCTGAGCAACCGCGACATGTTCGGGCGCGCCTGTTTCTTCGACACCGGCCTGCAGGTGGAAAAGGTCGGTACCGCGTACCAGATCAAGCCCGGCCTGGCCTACGTCGAAGGCGTTCGGGTGAATGTCCCTGCCGGGCTGGCCGTACCCGCTGCGGCCCTGCCGACAACAGTCTGGCTCGATGTTGTCCTGGAGCGGCAGTTGAATGACGTGGTGGCCCGCTGGAGCCTGGTCTGTGCCGCCGCGAAACCCGACTACAAAGACGCCCTGGGCGTGCAGCACTACTGCATCCCCCTAGCCGATCTGACAGCCGCGGTAATCAGCGATCGACGCCCGGTCGAAGCGATCACCGGGCCGGTGGTGAAGCACTTCGCGGCCAAGATCGGCACCTACCCGCAATTGCGCGCCCAGGCAACGACCAAGGGCGACGTGGGGCTGGACCAGATCCCGAACGCCATCAGCAACGACCCTGCCAACAACAGCACCGCCGTCCTGGCCACCACCAACATGGTCCAGGCCGTGCGCAACCTTCTGCAGGCCGCCATCAACAACATCATTTCGGGTGTGTCGATCGTCGGCAAGGCGGCCAGGCTAGCCACGGCCCGGACCATCAGCTTGACCGGTGGTGCGACCGGTAGCGGCGTCTTCGATGGGGCCGCAGATCTGGCTATTCCGGTTGTAGTGGACCCTACCAAGCATGGCCATACTATTGCGCAAACTGCTGGGTTGCAGGCGGCGCTAGATGGCAAGTTTTCAACTGCAGGCGGGACGCTTACTGGCAACGTCGTTATTTCTACTGATTGGTGGTCCTCAATCGCATTGCAAGGTGGCTATGGCGATCGAGTGATGCTCCATGCGGGCGGTCTAGAGGGTGGCAACGAGCTACGTATTGGTCGCTACAGTCGGCTAGACGGCTCTTGGATTTCCAACCCGTTCGTTTTCAAGATGGAAACGGGAGAACTGTACGCCACCCGGCTCATTGGTAACGGTTCCGGTTTGGTAGAGCTCAACGCCAACTATCTGGGCGAGGGTACCGTTCCTATTGCACGTCTTGTTGGAACCTACAACATCAACGTCAATGGCACGGCAGCCGCAGCAACCAAGCTTGCCGCACAGCGCACCTTGAGCGCTTCTGGTGATGCTAGCTGGGCCGTTGCGTTCGATGGTACTAGCAATGTCTCTGCGACTATCACTCTTGCCAATAGCGGTGTTGCTGCAGGTAGTTACCCTAAAGTTACCGTCAATGCTAAGGGCCTAGTCACTGGCGGGGCTGCGCTAGTTGCAGCAGATATTCCCGCTTTGGATACATCCAAGCTGACAACCGGCATTCTACCCATTGCACGAGGAGGCACGGGCAACGGGGCCGGCCAGGCCCCGACGGCACTGAAGCTCGCCACACCTCGCACCATCTCAATTTCAGGAGCGGGCTCAGGAGCTGCGAATTTCGACGGCAGCGCAAACATCACTATCCCGTTGACGGTGGATGCTTCAAAGGTCCAAGCGGGCATCCTGCCACTTTCTCGCGGCGGGCTTGGAGCGAATACGCCTGCAGGAGCTCGATCGACCATCGGCGCGGGTGTACCTGCGACCGCCTCTCTCAGCACGTCGGGTTGGTGGCGGGATGAGGACACCGGCTTTATCGAACAGTGGATTCAGGCATCTGGCGCTGACAATACCGAAGTCGTGGTCAACCTGCCCATTGCGTTCCCCAATCAAGCACTTAACGTCCAGGCCACACCGGTCGGACCAAGTTCTGCTCCGGGAACAACTGGTTCTTTAAGCGTTTCGGCAAGTTTCATCAACAACTCACAGGTTCGTCTCGGCTTGAACTGGAGTGGCGGCAGCCCTTCGTCTCTAGTTTTTATCAGAGCCATTGGTCGATAGGAGACATTTATGAGTGCTTATGTATTTTCTCCAAGCCGCTTGTCTTTTTATCCCGTAGTGTTACGGAGCGTCTACGCACAGAGCGCCGAGGGATGGCCGGAGGATGGCGTCTATATTTCAGCTGAACAACATATCAAGTTACTGGCTGAGCAAGAGCTGGGGCGTGTACTTAGTGCTGACTACGATGGTAAGCCTATTACCAAAGATGCGCCACCGCTTGCTCCTGAAGTCATCATCATCATTGAGCGTGCTTGGCGTGATGCTCAACTTACAGCAACTGACGCGCTCGTTTCTCGACATCGTGACGAGATTGAACAAGGTGCTACCACGCTGACAGAAGAGCAGTACCAGGAACTGCAGTTTTATCGCCGTGCACTCCGTGACTGGCCAGAACTTGCCCAGTTCCCTACTGCCGCCGGGCGGCCGGTGATGCCGGAGTGGCTGCAGGCCGAATCCCTGAAGTGGAACATTGATCAGGGCATGCGAGTATGACCTGGTCGAACGTGAAAATGCGTTGGCCATCACAGGCCACGCAATGGATGGGCCAGCTCGATTCGGCCAAGCAACTGGCGGGCAGCGAGTTGATCAGCACCGGCGCACGGGTAGCTGGCCTGCAGGGCATCGCGAGCACGAGCCCTGGACCTGTCGGCGCCGCTGCCCAAGGCGCGATCGAGGCTGGACGGAAAGCCCTGGCCGAGCAATTGAACGATCCGCCGGCGTGCCTGGTGGTGACACCGTTCCAGAGCGGGATTGGTCAGGGGCGCGGGTACCAGCGTTTCCTGTCAGCGCCGAACCTGCTCCAGGAGCTAGCCCGCAAATTGACCGATGCCACCGACGCCGGGCGCCCCCAGGGCGAGCGTTACGCGCTCTGTGTACTGTTCCTGGCCACTCGCTATGACCGCCTCGCGGCGAGCCTGGCCCGCTTCAATGGGCTGATGCCGGTGCCTGAGTTGGTCCGTACTGAGCGTCGAGCAGGCCACCTAGCGAAGCTGGAAACCGAAAAGTGGGACATACCCCAAGCTGGACCGCTGCCACGGTGGCAGCCGCTGCCCTTGGAGCGCTGCACGGTCGTCAAAGCCTCCCAGCAATCCATGGCCGGCCAGGTGGCCGTCCTGGAGGGCTATGCCGCTGACAGCTCGCCCATGGCAGACCTGGCCGCATTGGCCACACGCAAAGCTACCCAGCAGCGCGACCGTGACCAGATGCTGGCCGACCTGCGCAAGCTCCTCGAGGACAGTGCCGAGGACACCAGCATTCGCGCACGTCTGGTCGGCCCAGGCACCGTGAGCGACCTGCGCCGGGCTCTGCTGGAAGGGGATAACCCAGGGCATGAATGGGTGATCTGTGCCGGCGTGCTCCTGGTCGGCTCCCAGAAAGGCCTGAGCTTCGTACAGGAGTTGGTAGGCCTATGACTCAGTTACTCCTAGACGGCGAGCAAGTCCGGGGCAAGACGCTCAAGATCACCGCGAACCTGCGCATCGAGGCCGACGACCTTTCAGGGCAGACCAGCAACACCGAGACAGCGCACAAGGGCTTTAAGCCCAAGACCCTCACCGTGACGCTGACCATCCCTTACGTCGACCACCAATGGCTACGCAATCTGATGCGCCTGGCCGAGGCCACCGAGGGCGGTGGCCAGCTCAAGATGTACCGCATCGTGAACGACACGGCTGCCGCCTTCGGCATGCGCCAAGTGCAGTTTTCGGACGGTGTTAGCGCCCGGGAAGACGACATCCTCAACTGCTGGCGGGTGCAGTTCAGCCTGGCCGAGAAGAAGTCGAACCCCGAGAAGGTCGAGAAGCGCCGAGCCCCGAACGCGGTCCAGTCCCAGTCCGGGACCGGCTCGGGCGTGGGCGGTACCGCCGGTACCGGCGGTGAAGCGGGCAAGGGTCAGGAGCTGACAGGCTTCGAAGCCACCTTGAAGAAAGTGGATGACTGGCTGGGGAGCGCGTCGTGAAGCTGCACCAGGTGATTTCCGTCGGTGGCCAGGTCCTGGACCTGGTGAAGGCCGACGTGCGCCTTGAGCTGCGCAACCCGGGGCGGGCTACATTCACCGTGCAGGCCAGCGCGCCGCTCAAGGGGCTGGTGACATTCGACATCGGCTACAACGACAAGCCGCTGCAGCGCCATTTCATCGGCTACGTGGAGCGCAGCACCGCCGCAAACACGAAGCACCAGGTGCTGTTCTGCCGCGAGCTCGCCGCGATCCTAGCCAAGCCGCTGCCAATGAATCTGCGCCATGTGGATCTGCGCGCTGTGCTCGAGGAGGTGAGCCGTCAGACAGGCCTGCGCTTCCGCGTGCCCGACCGGACCTACGCCACAACCCGGGCGCCGTACTTCTACAGCCTGGCCACCGGTTACCAGGCCATGGAAAGCCTGGCCCAGGTGTTCACCATCCCAGACTTCATCTGGCAACAACAGGGCGATGGCGAGGTGTTCGTGGGCAGCTGGGCCGACAGCTATTTCGGCGTGCGCCCGGCCCTGCAGTTGCCGATCGAGCTGTTCGATGGCTACCAGGGCAACCAGAGCGCCATGATCGCGGCCCTGCCCGGGCTACGACCAGGTGCATCGATCAACCAGGGCGAGCGGGTGACCCACGTCGCGCTCGCCGATAACCAGATGGCCATCCGATGGAAGACGCAATCCGCCGCGCAGTAGAGCGCCAATTCCCTGAAATCACCGGCGGCTACCACTTGCCGCGCTTTGGGCGTGTCGTCGCGGTACCGGACGCGCCCCAGGCGCAAGGCCTGTGCGATGACTTCCGCCCACGCTTCGGCGTGGACGTGCAGATCCTGCTGCCTGACGGTGAACCCGACCCCGCCCTCCCGATCCTCAACAGCCTGCCTTTGCCAGCCCCTATGGGCGGTCAGGAGGCCGGTATGTTCGGCTTCCCCGAGGAGGGCACCACTGTGGTGGTTTCGTTCGCCTATGGCCTGCCGCACAAGCCCTTCATCACGCAGATCCTGCCGCATGGCCTGAGCCTGCCCCGGGTACCGAAAGGCGACCAGGTCTGGCAGCACAGCGAGGCCTGCCAGCAGCGCGTCGACGCGGACGGCAACTGGCTGCGCCAGACGGATGGCAAGATCCTGGACAAGGCGATCGAGCGGGAAGTGGAGTCGATGACCAACACCGAGCGGTACCAGAGCCATACCAGGGAGGTAGATGACCATTCCACCGAGTCGGTGGGCGGGGTCAAGAAGATCGAGGCCCTGGGGGCACTCAAGCTGCTGTCAGGCGGCTCTGCCAGCCTGGCCTCGGTCGATGACCTGCACCAGGCCACTGGTCGCGACCTGAACCTGGTGGTGGGGCAGAAGCACAACGCCACGGTAGGCGGTGACATGCAGGAGCAGGTCCAAGGCTTACGCCGGAGCGTGGCCAAAGTCAGTCAGCGCCTGCAGGCGCCCAAGACCTGGTTGGGGTCGGAAGGGGTCAATGTGCTGCAAGTGCTGTGTGATCTGCTGGACGTGGTGGAACAGATGAACACCCAGTTGGCCGTGCACGTCCATGGGCCCAGCCCGGCACCCAACAACGCTGGGGCATTCACCGCCGCCGGCACAACCACCAAGGCCTTGGGCGTGCAACTCAAGCCCATTACGATGTAGCCCTAGGGCAAAGAAAAACCGCCGAATCCGGCGGTTTTTCTTTGCCCTAGGAACTACCTACGGGTCCAATCACCGTCAAAGTTCAACTCGCCAGCAATCGCTACGATAATGTCCTTGGGGTACTTGCCGCGGAATTTCGCCAGGAGTTTCTTCTCCATGTCGATCTCTTCATGATCCCCCAACCATTCCTGTTCCTCGGGATCCCAGCCTGAGCCTGGCGCTTCTGCCATCCGTTGAAACCTCTGCTCGGCCCACTCCTTCAGCTCGATAGTGGCCCGCTCCCGTGTTGCCTTGTAAATCTCGTCTTGATCCATACCTGCCCCCAGTGGAAATACCCAACCAAGCCAATGACTTGGAAGGGGGACATGAGGGCGGCCGGAGGCTTTCCCAACCACCGCTCGTCAAATCTATGAAAATCTCGGGTTGGAAAAAAATCCGTGGACCAAAATCACTTATCCCCCTCCCGCCGACGGGCTTTTCGTCGCAAAAAAGTGCAAACGCCTGGTGTGGTGCAATTGGGCCCCCAGCCCAGGCCCGCTGCGGGTCCTAGCAGCTGTGAGGGCATTGCACGATGTGCAAGGATTTGCAAAGAAGTGTCATGTGCTTGCACGGCATGACAGAGGGCAGGGTAGCGGGGGATTTCCGCAACCCCCCGGCCCGCCTGGGTGAAAAAGTGGAAAACCGGCGAAAGGGGCGATTTTCAAAATCCGCACCACTCCTGGTGATGCGCACCAGGTCGTCATAGCCCAGATCTGGGTCTAGCGCTGGAGGCCAGGAATCACGCGGCTTTTCGCTTTTTCATTGAGGATCGCGCTTTGCACAGCATTGCAGGCGTCAGCCAGCACGTGTGGAGGAGGAGTGCAAAAAGAAATGCCCCGGATAGGCTGGGGCATGTCATCGTCGGCTGAAAGGGTCAGTCGCAAGCTTCTTCTGCTCTGTGTGATACGACCTTCGACATACCGATGCCCAGAGCTTGAAGCACCTTCAGAACGGTGGAGAGTTTCGGGTCACCTCCTGCCGCGATCGAGCGGTACAGGCTGGGGCGTGCTAGGCCTGTGCTCTGTGAGAGGTTACTCATTCCACCTCTTGCCTCAGCGATGCGGCGAATTGCGAGGAGGAAGGTATCTTCTCCACCAGGCTCATCAATTTCCTCAAGCGCGGTAGCGAGATACTCGATGGCAAAGTCCTCGTCATCCCGCAGCATACCGAGCACGCTGTCTTCATGAGAACGAGTACGAGCTGTCATTTCAGTTCACCTTGTGAGATTTCCAGAGGGCCTTGGCCTGATCGATATCCTTTTGCTGCTTGTCTTTCGAGCCGCCGCCCAGCAGGAAAATGATCTTACGATCCTGGATCGCGTAGTAGACGCGGAAGCCAGGCCCAAAATTGATCTTCATTTCGAAGACGCCATCACCCACCGGTTCTACGTCCCCAAAGTGGCCTAGTGAGGCACGGTCCACCCGGGTGGTGATCTTGGCTTTTGAGCGCTTGTCTCGCACGGTATCGAGCCAAGCTTGGTAGATGTCCACCCCATTGGAAGACAGTACGTGTTCCACTTCGTACATACAAAATGTACCTTAAAAGAGACAGATGGGTGATTGTATATTTTTATCAGAACCGGTGCATTCCTCAAAAATGAGGCACCTCAACACAGTGGCACTGTGACATAGGACAGGAGTTTAACGGTTGAGGCACAGCGAGGGGAGGGGTTGAAATCAGGGTTTAGCTTGAGTATCACAGGGGCAGCCCAGGGAAACAAAGCCGACCTTCGGCGTGGCGGGAGTGGTGGACATGACTAACCTCGGTATTGAATACGGCTCGCCCGGCCGGAATTGAAGGGGGCGATCCTGACGGACGCTTTTGGCGCCTCTGATCAAAAAGTGCGCAATTCTAGCGAGCGCAAGGACGCTTGACCAGCAGAAAAGCGACGAACGCTGAGCTATGCTTCGCGCCATTGTGACGTGGCAGGCGTGACGCCTTGGCGCGGGTGTGAATTCTATCGGCCTGCAAGGCCGTCTGCGGGAGTGGTCGATGGTTCAGGCAAGCAGTCACGCCGCAAGTGGGCAGGGAGCGGCCCGGCCGCTGAGCCTGCTGGTGGCAGCGGTAGGGGTGGTGTATGGCGACATCGGCACCAGCCCGTTGTATACCCTCAAGGAAGTGTTCACCGGCGGCTATGGCGTCACGGTCAACCATGATGGCGTGCTGGGGATCCTGGCGCTGATCTTCTGGTCGTTGGTGTGGGTGGTGTCGGTCAAGTACGTGATCTTCATCCTGCGTGCCGACAACCAGGGCGAGGGCGGCACCATGGCACTGACCGCTCTGGCCCGGCGCGCCGTGGCGCCTTATCCGAGGCTGCGCATGGTCATGGTCGGCTGCGGGTTGATCGGTGCCTCGTTGTTCTATGGCGACAGCATGATCACCCCGGCGGTGTCGGTATTGTCCGCAGTGGAAGGCATGGGGCTGGCCTTCGACGGCATCGACCACTGGGTCGTGCCCATTGCCGTGGTGATCCTGGTGGCCTTGTTCCTGGTGCAAAAGCATGGCACGGCGAAGATCGGAATCCTGTTCGGGCCGGTCATGGTCGCCTGGTTCCTGGTGCTGGCGGCGTTGGGCGTGCATGGCATCCTGCAGAGCCCCGAGGTGCTCAAGGCACTCAACCCGGCGTGGGCGGTGCGTTTCTTCATCGTCCACCCAGGCGTGGGGGTGGCGATCCTGGGGGCGGTGGTATTGGCGCTGACCGGGGCCGAGGCGCTGTATGCGGACATGGGCCACTTCGGCCGCAAGCCCATTGCCCGGGCCTGGTTCGCCCTGGTGCTGCCAGCGCTGGTACTCAACTACTTCGGCCAGGGCGCCATGCTGCTGCAGGACCCGGCTGCGGCACGCAACCCATTCTACCTGCTGGCGCCAAGCTGGGCCTTGTTGCCTTTGGTGGGCCTGGCCACGCTGGCCACGGTGATCGCGTCCCAGGCAGTGATTTCCGGCGCTTTCTCCTTGACCCGACAGGCCATCCAGCTGGGCTATGTGCCGCGCATGCAGATCCAGCACACCTCCAGCGACGAGCAGGGGCAGATCTACATCGGTGCGGTGAACTGGGCCTTGATGGTCGGCGTGGTGTTGCTGGTAATCGGTTTCGAGTCTTCCAGCGCATTGGCCGCAGCCTATGGCGTGGCAGTGACCGGTACCATGCTGATGACCACGGTGCTGGTGTCGGTGGTGATGTTGCTGCTATGGAAGTGGCCACCCGTGCTGGCGGTGCCGGTGCTGCTGGGCTTCTTGCTGGTTGACGGGCTGTTCTTCGCGGCCAACCTGCCCAAAGTCGTGCAGGGTGGCGCGTTCCCGGTTCTGGCGGCGATCGTGCTGTTCGTGCTGATGAGCACCTGGAAGCGTGGCAAGCAGATCCTCGTGGAGCGCATCGATGACGCGGCGCTGCCGCTGCCGCTGTTCATCAGCAGCATCCGCGCGCAGCCGCCGCACCGAGTGGAGGGCACCGCGGTATTTCTGACCGCACGCTCGGATGCCGTGCCCCATGCACTATTGCACAACCTGTTGCACAACCAGGTGCTGCACAGCCAGGTCGTGCTGCTGACAGTGGTCAGTGAAGACCGCCCGCGGGTGCCGGAGCATGAACGCTTCGAGGTGGAGGCCTATGGCGACGGGTTCTTCCGGGTGCTGCTGCACTTCGGCTTCATGGATGAGCCTGACGTGCCGGCGGCATTGCGTTTGTGCCATCTGGACGCACTGGATTTCAGCCCGATGCGCACCACCTACTTCCTCAGCCGCGAGACGGTGATCGCTTCACGGCTCGAAGGCATGGCGCGTTGGCGTGGCAACCTGTTCGCCTTCCTGCTCAAGAATGCCAACGGCAACCTGCGATTCTTCAACCTGCCGTTGAATCGGGTGATCGAGCTGGGGACGCAGGTGGAGATCTGAACCGTTGTCTTGAGCAGTAGCCTTGCGCGGCCGATTATCGGGGGCCGCTGTGCGGCCCAATCGCGGCACAAAGCCTACCTCGATAGAGCGCTCGACGCGGTCGTGTAGGAGCGGCCTTGCGCCGCGAAAGGGCTGCCAAGCAGCCCCCCGCAAGGCCATTCCTGCGTTTCAGTTCTGCTCCGCCACGCTGGCCTTGCCCTGGCGGGTCTCGATCTCGCCGATGAGGCGCTTGGCCAGGGCCGGGTAGTTCTCGTCGAAGTGGTGGCCGCCTGGAAGTTTCAAATGTTCGCCGACAGCGGTCTTGTCCGTGCAACCACTCTCGTCGGCTTCCTCGACGCCATACACACACACCACCTTGGAAGCCGGCAGCCTGGCCATCTCCGGCCCGGTTGGCGCTTCCTGGCCTTCCTTGCCCAGCCAGCCCTCGACCTCGATCTCGAAACTGCCACTACGGGCGAACGCCAGCAGGATCACCGCATCGACCCGTCGCTTGTCTTCGTCCGGCAAGCGGTTGTAGATCGCCGGGAGGACATCGGCACCGAAGGAATAGCCGGTGAGCACGAAGCGTTTGGTCCCCCACTTCTGGCGGTAGTGCTGCATCAGTTCCGAAAGGTCCGCGGCGCTCTGTTCCGGGCTCTTGTGCTGCCAGTAGTAGCGCAGGGTATCGATACCGACCACCGGGTAGCCGAGCTTGGCCATTTCCCCGGCCACGTCGCGGTCCAGGTCACGCCAACCGCCATCGCCGGAGAGGAACAGGGTTACCGTGTCGGTGGTCTGCCCGGCCGGGACCTCGACCACCGGAATGCTCAGGGCATTGCCATTGTTGCCCACCAGGGCCTGGGTCAGTTGCGCCTTGAGTACCTGCGGCAGGTGGATGTCATAGTCGCTGATGCTGGTTTCGGCGTTGGCCTGGTTGCGCACGAAGGCTGCGCTGGCATCGTCGGGGTTGTCGTTCCAGGCCACGTTCCAGTGCCCGTGGGCGGCCGCTTGGGGCAAGGGCTGGCAGCCGGGTTGCTCCAGGGTGAAACCTACCGAGATGGCGCGGGCCTTGTCATCGTCTTGGGCAGCGAGCCAACGCCAGGCCTGGGCGGCACCAGGGCCGATACCGGCGACCAGGTTCGAAGGTGCGGACAAGGCCTTCATGGCTTCGTCCAGTACCTGTTGCTGCCGGGTGCAATCGCTTGGCGGCAAGACGACCTGCACCAGTTGTGCCTCGCCCGCCTGGCTCAGGTCAAGCAGCTGCCTGTCGCTCAACGCCTGCCCTGCAGGGACGGCGATGGCGACATGGCTGCGGGCATGCACGCCGGGTGTGGCACGCAGCAGGGGGCTGCCGTCGGCCAGGGTCAGGTGTTCCAAGTGGGCCTCGGGAGCGGGGCGGGTCCATAGCCAGAAGGTCGCGGCGCCTGCCAGCAAGGCCAGGAAAAATGCGCTGCATACGTACAACCAATAGCGTCGGGTCATCAACGTTTCACCAAACCAGTCAGGCCGCCTGCGATCAGGGCGGCGGTATCGGCCAGCGCCACCAGCGGGTCGAGCCCGGCCGGCACGGCCATGTAGCGGGGTTCCCAGTCCGGTTGGAACTTGTCCTTGAAGCGTCGCAGCCCCTGGAAGTTGTAGAGCTGCTCGCCGCGCTGGAACACCATCGAGCCCAGGCGTTGGGTCAGGGGCGCGCCACGCCTTGGCTGCAGGCCGGAAAGCGGTACCATGCCCAGGCTGAAGTGGGCGTAGCCCTGGCTTTTGTAGTGCTGGATCAGGCCGATCATCAAGAATTCCATGGTCAGCTTGGGCGCCTCGGGGTGGGCACGCATCAGGTCCAGGCTGGCCAGCTCGTTGCCATGGGTTTCAAGGAGGTTGGCGAAGGCCACCGGGCGCCCCTGGAAGCGGATCAGGGCGATGCGAAAATGGCGCAGGTAGTCTTGGCTGAAGCGGCCCAGGGAAAAACCTTTCTCGCGTACGTTCTTGCCGCCGAGCCAGGCGTCAGAAATCTCCTTGAGTGCCGCCAGCGGTGCCTGGCCGGGTTCATGGATCTCCAGGGCCAGGCCATCGCGCCCGCCTCGGTTCCAGGTGTAGCGCAGGTCTTTCATTTCCTTGCCTTGGGCCTGCAGATCGAAGCGCTGCAGGTCGACCTGGGCTTCCTCGCCGAGCTTGAGCGCAGTCAGGCCGATGTCCATGTAGTACGGCAGGTTCTGCGCACGCACCTGGTAGAACACCGGGCGGGCATGGTGCAGGTCGCACAGGTCGCGGAACTGCCAGATCATCTCGGCCCGCGCCTCGGCGGGGCCGATCGGGTCGTACAGGGCGACCAGGCTACGGCCTCGGCGGGCGTACATGAGAAAGGCTTCATCGTTGGGGTGGAAAAGCAGCGCCTTGTCGCCGGTCAGGGCCAGGCCGCCATCGGGTTGGTCGGAGTCCAGCAGAATGCGCTTGGCCCGTTGCAGTTCTTCTTCGGTGGGCAGGTGGATGACCGGCCGCGCGGTACGCAGCAGCCAGGTGAGGGCGACGATCACCAACAGTACGGCACTGCCCATAGCGGCGCGCAGGCCGCGGGGCGCGTCGGCATCCAGGGTGAACTGCCACCACAGTTCGTGGCTGTAGGGCACATCTTGGTAGGCGAACAACAGCAACCACAATGAGGCACCGAGCACGCAGACGCTGGCCACCAAGTAGACCGGTGAGAGAGGCAGCTCCAGCAGTCGGCTGGGCCGGTAGAAGGAACGGCGGAACAGGGCCAGCAGTGCTGCGGTGACACTCAGTATGCAGGCTTCCTCCCAGTCGAAGCCTTTGAGCAGCGACAACACGGCGCCCACCAGCAACAGCACGGTGGTCAGCAGCCAGGCCGCTGACAGCCGTCGTCTCAGGCCCTGGGCCAGGAGCAGACAGAGCACGCCGACCAGGCTGGCGCCGAAGTGCGAGGCGTCGATCAGGCGATGGGGGATAAGAAAGCCCATGTGTTCCAGGCGTGTGTCGATCTCGGGCGTGGCGCCGGAAAACAGCAGCACCACGCCTGAGAGGAACACCAGGATCGCCAGCACCGGCGCGGCCAGCCCGGCCGCGGCATTGATCGCCTGGCGGGCGAACAGCAGGCGGCGCGCTTCGCTGGCCAGCAGCAATACGCAGGCCACCAGCAGGGGCAGCACCACATAGATGAGGCGGTACAGTAGCAAGGCGGCGGCCAGCGGTGCGGCGCCCAGTTGCTCGGCGAACGCTGCAAGCAGCACGGCCTCGAACACCCCGACGCCGCCCGGTACGTGGCTGAGCACGCCTGCTGCCAGGGCCAGCAGGTAGACCAGGACAAAGGCGCCGAACGGCGGGGCGTCGGGCAGCAGTAGGTAAAGTACCGTGGCTGCGGCGATGACATCCAGGCCCGTGACCAGCAATTGCAAGGCTGCCAGGCGTAGGCCTGGCAGGCGCAAGGTCCGTCGCCCGAACCGCACCAGCACGTTATCGGCCAGGGGTTGTTCGGGCAGGCGCCGACGATAGAGGCTGGCCACCAGTACAGCGGTCATCGCCAGCACCGCCACGGCGATACCGGCCAGCACGGGGGCGGGTAGGCGTAGCGCGGTGGCGGCGGCCGGCAGGTCACCGAGCGTTGCCAGTGCCGCCAGGGGAGGCAGGGCACAGCCCAGCGACAAGCTGGCGAATACGGTCATGCGAGCGATTTCCGCCGCGCCCAGGCCGTGGCGTGCATACAGGCGATAACGCACCGAGCCGCCAGAGAGGATCGACAGGCCGACGGCATTGCCAATGGCGAAGGCACTGAACCCTCCCAGGGCGAGGGTGCGCGCGGGGAGGGGCACCGCGGCGTAGCGGCTGGCCGACCACTCATAGCCGAGCAGGGCCGTGAAACCCAGCGCGGTGGCCAGCAGTGCCCCAGCCAGGGATGGGCCCGGCACGCTGAGCATGGCGTCATGCAGGGCATGGATGTCCAGTTCGCTCAGCAAGTGGCGACAGGCGACCAGGGCCAGGCTGAACAGCAGCAGGGTCAAGGCCAGGCCAAGGGGCTGGCGGTATCGGCTCAGCCGTTCCAGCCAAGGTAGGCGGCGGGCGGCGTTGGGCAGTGTGCCGGCAAGAGGCACCGGGTTCTGGGCGTCATGCGCATTCATAGGTAACCCCGGGCAGGCTGCGCGAGGTTGGGCAGAGGTGCGGCCAAGTGAAAGTCTCTTCGGAAAACGTATCCAGATATTACTCCTGGCCGGCACGCTTTCAGCGCACTGGCAGGGTTAAAGATAGTTCATCCGAAGGTGTGGCTTTGCGGCACGCTGCCATGCCCTCCTGTAGGAGCGGCGGTGCGGCGGTCCTACAGGGGGACGTGTTTTTCGGGGGTGGAAACAACAAACCCCGCACTGCTTTCACAGTGCGGGGTTTGTTCTGACGAATATGGTTGCGGGAGCCGGATTTGAACCGACGACCTTCGGGTTATGAGCCCGACGAGCTACCAGGCTGCTCCATCCCGCGTCAGTGGGGCGCATTCTACGGATTTCTGAGTGGCTGTCAAGCATTACCCTTTGATTTTCCGTCGATTTTTTCAGGGCAAGAAAAAAGGCCACTGTGTAGACAGTGGCCTTTTTCTGAATCTGGTTGCGGGAGCCGGATTTGAACCGACGACCTTCGGGTTATGAGCCCGACGAGCTACCAGGCTGCTCCATCCCGCGCCTGTGAGATCGAATTCTACGGAAATCCCGCCCCATGTCAAGGCTTATTTTGAAAAATCCTTTTTTGTTCAATCCCTTAGCGTCGATGGCGTGGCTGCAGCTCAGTCATGGCGGGGCTTGCAAGGAATTTGGCGGTTTTACTGGAAGGCTGCTGACGCCGTTTCGTCCCATGGAGTAGTATCTGTATGAATTTACAGTGCTGACGGTCATCCATGTCCCTGCGCAAGATCATCCATATCGACTGCGATTGTTTCTATGCCGCGATCGAGATGCGCGACGACCCACGGCTGGCCGGTCGCCCCATGGCGGTGGGTGGGGCGCCGGAGCAGCGCGGGGTCATCGCTACCTGCAATTATGAGGCGCGTGCCTATGGGGTGCGCTCGGCCATGTCGTCACGGCATGCCTTGAAGTTGTGCCCGGACCTGTTGATCGTCAAGCCGCGTTTCGAGGCCTACCGCGAAGCCTCCCGGGAGATCCATGCGATCTTTCGCGACTACACCGACCTGATCGAGCCGCTGTCGCTGGACGAGGCCTACCTGGATGTCAGTGACAGCCAGTGGTACGCCGGCAGTGCCACGCGCATTGCCGAGGATATACGCAGGCGGGTCGCCAAGACCTTGCACATCACGGTGTCTGCCGGTGTGGCGCCGAACAAGTTCCTGGCCAAGATCGCCAGCGACTGGCGCAAGCCCAATGGCCTGTTCGTCATCACTCCACCTGAAGTCGAGGCCTTCGTGGCCGCGTTGCCCGTCGCCAGGCTGCATGGAGTGGGCAAGGTCACGGCCGACAAACTGGCGCGCCTGGGTATCGATACCTGCCTGGAGCTGCGCGACTGGTCACGGCTGGCGCTGGTGCGTGAGTTCGGCAGTTTTGGCGAGCGGCTGTGGGGCCTGGCGCGGGGTATCGATGAGCGCAGTGTGCACAATGACAGCCGGCGCCAGTCGGTCAGCGTGGAAAACACCTACGACACCGACTTGCCGGACCTGGCAAGCTGCCTGGACAAACTGCCTGAACTGCTGCGCAGCTTGAGCGAGCGTATCGCGCGGATGGACAGCAGCTATCGGCCCGACAAGCCGTTCGTCAAGGTCAAGTTCCATGACTTCAGCCAGACCACGTTGGAGCAGGCGGGCGCAGGGCGAGACCTGGAGAGCTATCGGCAGTTGCTGAGCCAGGCCTTTGCCAGGGGCGGCAAGCCGGTGCGGCTACTGGGGGTGGGAGTACGTTTGCGGGATTTGCGCGGGGCCCATGAGCAGTTGGAGCTTTTTCCACCGCAATAGAACGGCAAGCGCGTAAGAGGTAATAGGAGCGACCTTGCGTCGCGAAAGGGCCGCAAAGCGGCCCCATCGATCTCAGCTACTGAACGCCTGGATCAGCCACCAGTCGCCCGGCATCCTTGGTCAAGGCATGCAGGAATTCCTGTTGCAGCTCCGGATCGTTGCGGGTCAGCTCGATCAGGCTCTGCTCCAGTTCGCTGGCTTCCTCTTCCAAGCCCAGTTCAGACAAGCGCTTGACCCGGTGGACCCATTGTCCCACCTCGTCATCCTCGAGGTCGTCGAAGATCAGCTCGTGGGCTTCCTGCAGCTTGCCCCGCAGGGCGCTGCTGACCAGCAGGCTGGCATCGGCCCGAGCCCCGTTGTCCTCGTCGGCCACGTGCAGGTGCAGGGTGCCGACGTGGTTGAGGTTCTGTTCGGAGAACGGGCTGTCCAGCAGGTTCAGGCGCAACACACCGTTGTGGTCGGTAGTGAGCTCGTGGGTCAGCTTGCCGGCCTTGACCTCGACCAGCCGTTCGTTCCAGGGCAGGCTGGTGTATTCCTCGCGCTTGTCCTTCTGCACCTCGCTGATACCCGCCAGGTTCTGCTGCGCGCGGCCGTTGGACTGCACGTTCATGAACGGGTTGAGCCCGGCCAGGCCGTAGCCGAGCCAGTCACGGGTAACGCTTTGCGGCAGGTTGCCCAGGGCGAACACATTGACCACGTTGGCGCCGATGCCAGCGACCACCGCCACCGCACCCAGGGGGATCTCGTAGATCTCCCGCCAGGGTTGGTAGGGCGTGTAGCGGTCATACCGGCGAGTGACTTCGAACTCGGTGACTTCGAAGCGCTTCTGTTCATGGATCCGCACGCGTCGTTGTGGAAGCTCCATGACCTTGGGCTCGCCGACGTCGATCTGCAGGGTATGTTCGAGCAGCTTGCGCTCGGCGCGCTCCTCATGCTCGCTGCGCTGGGACATCTGGTTGGCGCAGCCGCTGACGAGCAGGGCGCCGCACAGTGCGGCGCCCCCCAGGGCAAAGGTACTTCGCTTGGACATGGCTACTCGTATCAGCGGCGAATGCGGGCTTGCAGGAAGGTCAGTACCTCGTTGAGCGGCAAGGTCTGGGCCTCCTGCTCGGTGCGGTGCTTGTATTCCAGGTTGCCTTCGGCCAGGCCGCGGTCGCTGACCACGATGCGGTGCGGAATGCCGATCAGCTCCATGTCGGCGAACTTGATGCCAGGGCTGGTCTTCTTGTCGCGGTCGTCCAGCAGTACTTCGTAGCCGGCGGCGGTCAGTTCGGCGTACAGCTTGTCGGTGGCCTCGCGCACGGCGTCGGTCTCGTAGCGCAGCGGTACCAGGGCGATCTGGAAGGGAGCCAGGGCGTCGTTCCAGATGATGCCTTTGTCGTCATAGCTCTGCTCGATGGCGGCGGCGACCACGCGGGACACGCCGATGCCGTAGCAACCCATGGCCAGGGTCACCGGCTTGCCGTTCTCGCCCAGTACCTGGCACTTGAGCGCCTCGCTGTACTTGGTGCCGAGCTGGAAGATATGGCCAACCTCGATGCCACGCTTGATCACCAGCGTACCTTGGCCGTCCGGGCTCGGGTCGCCTTCGACCACGTTGCGCAGGTCGGCGACCTGTGGGACCGGCAGGTCGCGTTCCCAGTTGACGCTGAAATAGTGCTTGTCGT
Organism: Pseudomonas sp. p1(2021b); assembly: GCF_020151015.1. NCBI lineage: Bacteria > Pseudomonadati > Pseudomonadota > Gammaproteobacteria > Pseudomonadales > Pseudomonadaceae > Pseudomonas > Pseudomonas sp. p1(2021b). The sequence continues at coordinate 3,816,841 of NZ_CP083746.1, read as the reverse complement.
CGATGTTGGCGCCGATGCAGAAGTCGCTCATCAGGGCCACGGAGCGGTCGATGATGCATTCCAGCGGCAGGTTCATCGGGCCCAGGGAGCCGGCACCGGCGCCAATGGCGGCGCGCAGGTCGGCGTCGGTGGCCATGACCAGCGGGTCGGCGACCTGCTCGAGCTTGGCAGCCTTGATCTCGTTCAGCTCATGGTCGCCACGCACCACCAGGGCGACCAGTTTGCCTTCTTCGGCGCCACGCACGATGAGGGTCTTGACGGTCTTCTCGATCGGCAGGCCGTAGTTTTCGACCAGTTGCGCGATGGTCTTGGCATCGGGCGTGTCGACCAGGCGCAGCTCCTCGGTGGGGGCAGGGCGCACGGTTTCACGCGGGATGGCTTCGGCCTTCTCGATGTTGGCGGCGTAGTCGGAGCTGTCGCTGAAGATCACGTCGTCTTCGCCGGACTCGGCCAGGACGTGGAATTCATGGGAGTAGCTGCCCCCGATGGAGCCGGTGTCGGCCTGCACCGGACGGAAGTCCAGGCCCAGGCGGGTGAAGATATTGGTGTACGCCTGGTGCATGCGGTCGTAGGTTTCCTGCAGGGAAGCCTGGTCGGCATGGAAGGAATAGGCGTCCTTCATGATGAATTCGCGGCCGCGCATCAGGCCGAAGCGCGGACGGATCTCGTCACGGAACTTGGTCTGGATCTGGTACATGTTCAGCGGCAGCTGTTTATAGCTGGACAGCTCGTTGCGCGCGAGGTCGGTGATGACCTCCTCGTGGGTCGGGCCAACGCAGAACTCGCGGTCGTGGCGGTCCTTCAGGCGCAGCAGCTCCGGGCCGTACTGTTCCCAGCGGCCGGATTCCTGCCACAGCTCGGCGGGCTGGATGCTCGGCATCAGCACTTCCAGGGCGCCGGCAGCGTTCATTTCCTCACGGACCACCGCTTCGACCTTGCGCATCACCCGCAGGCCCATCGGCAGCCAGGTGTACAGGCCGGAGGCCAGCTTGCGGATCATGCCGGCGCGCAGCATGAGCTGATGGCTGATGACCACTGCGTCGGCAGGGGTTTCTTTCTGGGTGGCGAGCAAATATTGACTGGTGCGCATGGTGAGCCGTGTCGATTGCCTAAGACGTTGAAATGACCCCGCATTGTACGGGGGCGAAGCGAAGGCGTACAGGATGCCCCAGGGCGGGGCGCTTGTCAGCCAAGAAAAAGCCCGGCGGGATCGCCGGGCTTTTCCAGTGCGGGGCAAATGCAAGCCAGGGGCTTACAGGATGCTCAGCGGGTACTCGACGATCAGGCGCAGTTCGTCCAGCGATGGGGAACCGTAGTAGACGCCATCGGAGGAGCGGTAGGTGGCCTGGCGCACGCGGAAGCTCAGGTCTTTGGCCGGGCCTTCCTGCAGTACGTACTTGATGTCGATGTCGCGTTCCCATTCCTTGCCGTTGCTGGTGCCGGCGACGTTGGCGTCGGTACCGCGCACGTAGCGGGTCATGAAGGTCAGGCCTGGGATGCCGTATTCGGCGAAGTTCAGGTCGTAGCGAGCCTGCCAGGACTTCTCGTCTTCGGCGTTGAAGTCGGAACGGGCCACGGAGTTGGCCAGGAAGATACTACCGCCGCCATCGACGCCATAAGCGTAGTCGCCGTCACCGGTGACTTTCTGGTAGGCCAGGGTGAAGGTGTGCGCGCCAATGTTGTAAGCGCCCGACAGGCTGAAGGCACGGTTGTCGAGTTTGTCGCCATCGAAGGCGCGAGCACGGTCGCCATCGCTCTTGGTGTCATAGATGTTGAAGTCGAACACCAAGCCTTGCTTGTCGGAGATTGGCAGCGCCCAGTTGACGTTGGCGTAGTACTTGCGCCAGTAGTCTTCGACCTTGGAGTAGTAGAGGCTGGTGCTCAGATTGTCGGTGAAGGCATAGGTGCCGCCGACGATGTTGGCTTCGGTCAGGCCTGGGTTCTTGATGCCAGTGTCGCCGTCGCGGCCGTTGATGCTGTCTTTGTAGCTTTGGGCTTGGGCGTTGAGGCGGGTGAAATGGCCGGCATTCAGCTCAAGGCCTTCGATTTCATTGCTGGTCAGCAAGAAACCTTCTGCGACTTCTGGCAGCAGGCGGCTGTCGTCGGTTGCGAAGACCGGCATGGCGGTGAACTGGCCGCCATATTTCAGAACAGTGTCGGAGATGCGCACTTTGACGGCGCCATGGGCTTCGGAGTAGTCATCTTCCGCACGACCGTCTGCGCCTACGGGGAAGAGGCCCGTGCCAGCGCGGCCGCGGCCGCTGTCGAGCTTGATGCCCAGCAGGCCGATGGCATCGACACCTACACCCACGGTACCTTGGGTGAAGCCAGACTCGAAGGTGCCAATGAAGCCTTGGCCCCATTCTTCCACACGGCTCTGGCGCTCACCGGTATCGGGGTCGCGATCGTTGTTGCGGAAGTCACGGCTGAAGTACAGGTTGCGCAGCTTTACGCCAGCCGTGCTGTCTTCGATGAAACCCTTGGATTCATCCTGCGAAGAGGCCAGGGCCAGCTGCGAGGTCCCTGCCGCGACGGCCAGGGCGATCATGCTCCACTTCATCACGCGCATCGTGATTTGCTCCTTTGGTTTTAGGAAGAGTACCGCTGCGCCCAGGTTTTTTAGTTATAGGGGCAGCTCTTTCTTTTTATGTCGGCGAAAATGTATATCACGCTGACTGTGCTTGGCGACAAAGAAAAAACAACCTTTTGATAACTTTTTTACAATGTCGCTTTTAGTTAGATCCGTGTCGCAAATCACGCCCTTTTCAGGGTCGTACAACGCCAGCGCCGTTATCACTCTCGTAACAAATGTGTAACAAACATAAGTAAGCGAGCGAAACTCCCTGGAAATCCATGCCGCTGTTGTTATTTGTCGCGTACCTGTCGATTGCAGGCATCGTGCCGACTTGAGTGACAAGGAATGCAACAAGCGTGCTCAAAATCACGAGCTCTTCATGAAATTTTCACATCCGCCGCGGGCGAGGCGAGAAAACCTCCGCAAACACGGGGCGAGGCATGTCTGATGGTGTGCCAGGAGTGGCATGAAGCGCCCGCGATAAAACCTGCCATTGAAGTCAATGTGTTACCGCCACTTGTTAATCCGAGTAGAAAGCAGTGGGGTGTATCGCGCGGGCGGGCCTCCTTTTGGTGCGAAAAGTAGCGCAGTGTTACCGCAACGAGCACAACAGTGCTCCTGCCTGGATGCTGAAGCAGGGTATCCTTGCGTCATTGGCCCGCAGTGCCCGCTGGGCTGTTTCGTCTTGAGGAGGTTTGCCGTGTTTGTCCTGGATTCGCGTCTGCAACAGGATTCCCTGGTGCTGGGAAATTTGCCGTTGTGCCAGCTGCTGCTGAGCAAGGATGCCAACTACCCCTGGTTCATCCTGGTGCCGCGGCGTGCCGAGGTCAGCGAGTTGTTCCAGCTGAGCGAGGCCGACCAGCAACAGTTGTGGAAGGAAACCACCTACTTGGCTGAAACCCTCAAGGGGTGCTTCGCGGCCGACAAGATGAATGTGGCCACCCTGGGCAATGTGGTCAGCCAGCTGCACATGCATGTCATCGTGCGCCGCCGTGACGATGCCGCCTGGCCGGCGCCGGTGTGGGGGCGCCATCCTGCGGTCGACTACACGCCGGAGCAGGTCGAGGCGATCCGTCAACGCTTGCGCGCGGTACTGAATGAAGACTTCAAGGAGGCCTGACGCCATGTCGCTGGAGTCGAGAGTCGTCGAGCTTGAAAGCCGTCAGGCGTTTCAGGATGACACCATCCAGGCGCTCAATGACGTGGTGGTCGAGCAGGCCCGCGTGATCGAGCGCCTGCAGTTGCAGATGGCCGAGTTGATCAAGCGCTACGAGGAAATGGTGGGGCAGTACGGCAGCGAGGGGGAGGAGGCGCCACCGCCTCATTATTGAAGTGCGGCCAATGGCGTGGCGGGCAAGCCGCTACGCCACGACCGCCCAGGGTCAGCGGCGGGAGACCGCGACCACGTCTTCGGCCTGCAGGCCTTTGTCACGGTGCATCACCGAGAACTCCACGCGCTGGCCTTCGACCAGCACGCGATGCCCTTCGCCACGGATGGCGCGAAAGTGCACGAAGATATCGTCACCCGAGTCGCGGGAAATGAAGCCGAAACCTTTGGAAGTGTTGAACCACTTGACCGTGCCGGTATCGCGCTTGCCGCCATCCTGGGTGACGCCCTGGCTGGCGCGGGGCTTGCCGATGCTGCGGGCGAAACCTGCGCCCAGGTGCAGGGCGACGGCGACGACGGCGCAGAGCAGGGCAGGGAGGTCGCCCAGCTCCGGGCGGGCCAGCAGGGTCACGGTCTGCAGGACCACGGCCAGCACCAGCAGGGCGCAGGCCAGGTATTGCAGTTGCTGGCGCAGGCCTTTGTAGTAGTGCGGCAGGGCGGGGGCCAGGAGCAGGTTGAGCAGGCCGAGCAAGGCCAGGTAGACGGCTTCGGGTTGCTGGAGGAAAGGCGTAGCTTCGGTTTTGAGGCTGGGTATGAGCGATAGCAGCAAAGCTGCCACGCCCGTCACCAGATGGACGATCTTGAACATTTGGGTTGGCTCACATTGATAAGGCCGATCACAGGAAGAGCTGCCAGGGTGGTGCGCAGGTGTAAGGCGCGATCACACGGTTGGCAGCCTATGCACCCGGCAATGACAGTCCGCACGGGTGGCACGGTGCCTATTTAACAGCAAAGGCCGGGGGTTCTCAAACCGCGAGGGATGGATTGCCCTGGGTCACAGGCAGGAACGGGTAGGTCTGATACAGTTTGTGATGCCCGCTTGATGACCAAGCCTTGTGAAAAGGAGAGATCCATGGCAATCGATATCGGTATCAGCGAAGAAGACCGCAAGTCCATCGTCGACGGGCTTTCCCGTCTCTTGTCGGATACCTACGTGCTGTATCTGAAAACCCACAACTTCCATTGGAACGTCACCGGCCCGTCATTCCGTACCCTGCACTTGATGTTTGAGGAGCAGTACAACGAGCTGGCCCTGGCGGTCGATTCGATCGCCGAGCGGATCCGCGCCCTGGGCTTCCCGGCCCCGGGTTCGTATGCCTTCTATGCGCGCCATTCCTCGATCAAGGAAGAAGAGGGCGTGCCGCCGGCGGACGAGATGATCCGCCAGTTGGTCCAGGGCCAGGAGGCGGTGGTGCGTACTGCGCGCAGCATCTTCCCGGTGGTCGACAAGGTCAGCGACGAGCCCACGGCCGACCTGCTGACCCAGCGCATGCAGGTGCATGAGAAAACCGCCTGGATGTTGCGGGTGTTGCTCGATAGTAATTGATCGTCTGGCGCAATGGTGCGCCAGGGCCTGGTTCCGGTGTCGGGGCCAGGCTTTTTCATTTCCTTGAGGAAGGTTTTACCACTGCTCTCCAAGCGTGCGCGGCGCTTTATTGAGCCTGCCCCTCGTGCACAGCACTTGGGTGTTTTCCAGGCGATGGAGTGGAGCTGTGGATATAAGGACGCAACAAGGCAAGCGCGGCGCTTGCCAGGGAAAATGGCCGGGCAAGCAATGCATCGACCCGTTCAGGACGGATTTCGACATGGTGCAGATCAGGCCGGTTTCGCGCTCGGTCCGGCTCAATGGCTTTGCTACCTGCCTGCGTCTGGAGGTGGTGTACTGGCGGATCCTGGAGCGGATCGCCGAGGCCAACCAGTGCACGGTAAGCGCAGTGCTGTCCTACGTGGACCGGGAAGTGCACCTGCGTCATGGTGGGGTGCGCAACTTCAGTGGCCTGGTTCGGGTCATCTGCGTGGCCTGGTTGCTCGATCCGCCCAGCATGCGCTGATCGCCAGGCGGGCTGCACGGCTGTCCTTAACCATATATAATCCCGCTTTTCACTGCCCCCGGCAGTCAGCGTTGTGGTTGACGAGAGACACCCATGCCCCTTTATGACTATCAATGTGCATCCTGCGACCATCGTATGGAGGTGTTGCAGAAGATCAGCGCCGCGCCGCTGACCGATTGCCCGGCGTGCCAGGCGCCGGCGCTGAAGAAGCTGTTGTCGGTACCCGGTTTCCGCCTGAGCGGCAACGGCTGGTACGAGACCGATTTCAAGACCGGGGCGAAAAAGAATCTGGCAGGCGGCGACAAGGCCGACTGAGTTGAATTGCAGTGACCGGGTCTTGCAGTATTAGCCCCTCAGGGCGGCCAGACCTCCACCGAATACACGAATCACGAGAAGCGAAACCACCATCATGATGCGCAGCCATTATTGCGGCCAACTGAACGAGCGCCTGGACGGCCAGGAAGTCACCCTTTGCGGCTGGGTCCATCGTCGCCGCGACCACGGCGGGGTGATCTTCCTCGACATCCGTGACCGCGAAGGCATGGCCCAGGTCGTCTTCGACCCGGATCGCGCCGAGACTTTCGCCAACGCTGACCGCGTGCGCAGCGAGTACGTCGTGCAGATCACCGGCAAGGTGCGCCTGCGTCCGGAAGGCGCGGTCAACCCGAACATGGCCTCTGGCGCCATCGAAGTGCTGGGCTACGAGCTGACCGTCCTCAACGAGGCCGAGACCCCGCCGTTCCCGCTCAACGAATATTCCGACGTGGGCGAGGAAATCCGCCTGCGCTACCGCTTCATCGACCTGCGTCGCCCGGAGATGGCCGACAAGCTGCGCCTGCGCTCGCGCATCACCAGCAGCATCCGCCGCTACCTGGACGAGAACGGCTTCCTCGACGTCGAGACACCGATCCTGACCCGTGCCACCCCGGAAGGTGCCCGTGACTACCTGGTGCCGAGCCGCACCCACGCCGGCAGCTTCTTCGCCTTGCCGCAATCGCCACAGCTGTTCAAGCAGCTGCTGATGGTGGCCGGCTTCGACCGCTACTACCAGATCGCCAAGTGCTTCCGCGACGAAGACCTGCGTGCCGACCGTCAGCCGGAATTCACCCAGATCGACATCGAGACCAGCTTCCTCGACGAATCCGAGATCATGGGCCTGACCGAAGGCATGATCCGCAAGCTGTTCAAGGAAGTCCTGGACCTGGAGTTCGGCGAATTCCCGCACATGACCTACGAAGAGGCCATGCGCCGCTACGGCTCCGACAAGCCTGACCTGCGTATCCCGCTGGAACTGGTCGACGTTGCCGACCAGCTCAAGGATGTCGACTTCAAGGTCTTCGCAGGCCCGGCCAACGATCCGAAGTGCCGCGTCACCGCCCTGCGTCTGCCAGGCGGCGCCAGCATGCCGCGCAGCCGTATCGACGAATACACCAAGTTCGTCGGCATCTACGGTGCCAAGGGCCTGGCGTACATCAAGGTCAACGAACGTGCCAAGGGCGTCGAAGGCCTGCAGTCGCCGATCGTCAAGAACATCCCCGAGGCCAACCTCAACGTGATCCTCGATCGCGTGGGTGCAGTCGATGGCGACATCGTGTTCTTCGGCGCCGACAAGGCCAAGATCGTCAGCGAAGCCCTGGGCGCGCTGCGTATCCGCCTGGGCCATGACTTCGAGCTGCTGACCTGCGAGTGGGCGCCGATGTGGGTCGTCGACTTCCCGATGTTCGAAGAGAACGACGACGGCAGCTTCAGCGCGCTGCACCACCCGTTCACCGCGCCCAAGTGCACCCCGCAGGAGCTCGAGGCCAACCCGGCTGGCGCTCTGTCCCGTGCCTACGACATGGTCCTCAACGGCACCGAGCTCGGTGGTGGTTCGATCCGTATCCACCGCAAGGAAATGCAACAGGCCGTGTTCCGCCTCCTGGGTATCGGTGCAGAAGAGCAGCAGGAGAAGTTCGGCTTCCTGCTCGACGCCCTGAAGTTCGGCGCGCCGCCCCACGGTGGCCTGGCCTTCGGCCTGGACCGTCTGGTGATGCTGATGACCGGCGCCCAGTCGATTCGTGAAGTGATCGCCTTCCCGAAAACCCAGAGCGCCGCGTGCGTCATGACCCAGGCCCCTGGCCTGGTGGATGCCAAGGCCCTGCGCGAGCTGCACATCCGTCTGCGCGAGCAGACCAAGGTCGAGTAATCGGCCCGGGCGCTTCCCGATGGAGGCGCCCACGCGCTTCGGCGCCGTTTTCTCGCGTTCCGCCCTTCGGGGCGGAACCTGTTTCTGTTTGAAGGATTTGGAGACGTTATGGCTGGTCATTCGAAGTGGGCAAACATCAAGCACCGCAAAGAACGCCAGGATGCCAAGAGAGGCAAGATCTTCACCAAGTGGATCCGCGAGCTGACCGTCGCCGCCAAGCAGGGCGGGCCCGACCCGGCCTCCAACCCACGCCTGCGCCTGGCATTGGACAAGGCCCTGGGCGCCAACATGAGCCGCGACATCATCGACCGCGCCGTCGCCCGTGGTGCCGGGACCAATGAAAGCGACAACGTCGAGGAGCTCAGCTACGAAGGCTACGGCCCCGGTGGCGTGGCGATCATGGTCGAGGCCATGACCGACAACCGCAACCGTACCGCGGCAGCCGTGCGTCATGCCTTTACCAAATGCGGCGGCAACCTCGGCACCGACGGCTCGGTGGCCTACCTGTTCGAGCGCAAGGGGCAGATCAGCTTCGCCGCCGACCTGGGCGTGGACGAAGAGGCCTTGATGGAAGCGGCCATGGAAGCCGATGCCGATGACGTGGTGGCCAATGACGACGGCTCGTTCGACGTCTTCACCTCGTTCAACAGTTTCTATGCGGTGCGCAACGCCTTGGAGGAGGCCGGTTTCAAGGCTTCGGACGCTGAGATCGTGATGCAGCCGACCACCAGTGCCGAGCTGGACCAGGAGGGCGCCGAGAAGGTACTCAAGCTGATCGACATGCTCGAGGACCTGGATGACGTGCAGAACGTCTACTCCAATGCCGAGATCTCCGACGAGATCATGGAGAAACTCGGTTAAGGTATCTGGTTTATCCTGGCATGGCTCGTTGAGCCCTACGGCCCATTCGCGGCACAAGGCCGCTCCTACAGGTACAGCGACGTTCCTCAGGTCGGCGCAATGTCTGTAGGAGCGGCCTTGTGCCGCGAATGGGCTGCAAAGCAGCCCCAGGGGCCACGCGCGTCGTATTCTTTATCTATTGCAGGCGTTATGACTCTGATTCTTGGTATCGACCCCGGCTCGCGCATCACCGGCTTCGGTGTGGTGCGCCAGACTGCCCGTGGCTGCGAGTACGTGGCGTCTGGCTGTATCCGCACCGGCAGCGGCGAGCTGCATGAGCGCCTGCAGATCGTGTTTCGTGGTGTCAGCGAAATCATTCGTCAGCACGGGCCCGTGACCATGGGCATCGAGCGGGTGTTCATGGCGCGCAATGCCGACTCGGCCCTCAAGCTCGGCCAGGCGCGGGGCGCGGCTATCGTCGCCGCCGCCGAAGCGGGCCTTGAGATCGCCGAGTACAGCGCCAGCCAGGTCAAGCAGGCCGTGGCCGGCACCGGTGGCGCCAACAAGGAGCAGGTGATGCTGATGGTCATGCACCTGTTGAAACTGACGCAAAAACCGCAGGTCGACGCCTCCGACGCCCTGGCCATCGCCCTGTGCCATGCCCATACCCGCTCCAGCCTGGTGCCCCACGGCCTGGCCACGGCGCGGCGAAGAGGCGGGCGCTTGCGTCTTTGAGCGCTTCATGCGCAGATACAAATTTTGTCCGGGTGAAACGTTCACCCGTTGCATTTGCTGATAGGGTTGAGCGGTCTTCGACCGGCTCCCCGAGAGAAAGGATCGGAACGTGATTGGACGTTTGCGCGGCACCCTGGCGGAAAAACAGCCGCCGCACCTGATTATCGACGTCAACGGCGTAGGCTATGAGCTGGAAGTGCCGATGACCACCTTGTATCGCCTGCCCAAGGTCGGCGAACCGGTGACCGTGCACACCCATCTGGTGGTGCGTGAAGACGCGCACCTGCTCTATGGTTTCGCCGAAAAGCGCGAGCGCGAGCTGTTTCGCGAGCTGATTCGGCTGAACGGGGTTGGGCCGAAGCTGGCGTTGGCGCTGATGTCCGGGCTGGAAGTGGACGAGCTGGTGCGCTGCGTGCAGGCCCAGGACACCTCGGCCCTGGTGCGTGTGCCGGGCGTCGGCAAGAAGACCGCCGAGCGCCTGCTGGTCGAGCTCAAGGACCGCTTCAAGGCCTGGGAAACCTCGCCTGCCATGTTCACCCTGGTATCCGATGGCCCGCTGCCGGTCAGCAGTGCCTCCACGGCCGAAGCCGATGCGGTCAGCGCCCTGGTCTCCCTGGGCTACAAGCCCCAGGAGGCGAGCAAGGCGGTATCGGCGATCAAGGACAAGGCTGGCCTGAGCAGCGAGGAGCTGATTCGCCGTAGCCTCAAAGGGATGATTGCCAAGTGATCGAAGCCGACCGACTGATCGCCGCCAGCGGGCGCGACCGCGAAGACATCCAGGACCGTGCGATCCGCCCACTGCGCCTGGAGGAATACATCGGCCAGCCGGTGGTGCGCGAGCAGATGGCACTGTTCATCCAGGCAGCCCGTGGGCGCAACGAGTCCCTGGACCACACCTTGATCTTCGGCCCGCCCGGCCTTGGCAAGACCACCCTGGCCAACATCATCGCCCAGGAAATGGGCGTGTCGGTCAAGAGCACCTCGGGCCCGATCCTGGAGCGCCCGGGCGACCTGGCGGCCATGCTGACCAACCTCGAGCCCCACGATGTGTTGTTCATCGACGAGATCCACCGCTTGTCCCCGGTGGTCGAGGAAGTGCTCTACCCGGCGATGGAAGATTTCCAGCTGGACATCATGATCGGCGAGGGGCCGGCGGCCCGCTCGATCAAGCTGGACCTGCCACCTTTCACCCTGGTCGGTGCCACCACCCGTGCCGGCATGCTGACCAACCCGCTGCGCGATCGCTTCGGCATCGTCCAGCGCCTGGAGTTCTACAGCAACAGGGACCTGGCGACCATCGTCAGCCGTTCGGCCAATATCCTGGGCCTGACGATCGAGGACGAAGGCGCCTACGAGATCGCCCGCCGTGCCCGCGGCACCCCGCGGATCGCCAACCGTCTGCTGCGCCGCGTGCGCGACTACGCCGAGGTGCGTGGCAAGGGCGAGATCACCAAGGCGGTGGCGGACATGGCGCTGAACCTGCTGGATGTCGACGAGCGTGGCTTCGATCATTCCGACCGCCGCCTGCTGTTGACCATGATCGAAAAGTTCGACGGTGGCCCGGTGGGGGTCGACAACCTGGCGGCAGCCATCAGCGAGGAGCGCCATACCATCGAGGACGTGCTCGAGCCCTACCTGATCCAGCAGGGCTATATCATGCGTACGCCACGCGGGCGTGTGGTCACCCGTCACGCCTACCTGCATTTCGGCCTGAACATTCCCGGCCGCTTTGCCGAAGGTGGCGAATTTTCCGATCCCGACGATGAATGACAGATCGAATCGGGGTTTTCGTGGTCCTACCGCTGGCACGCCCTTGCGGCGCTGGCAATAAGACATTATCGATGCAAAAACAGTTGCCGGGGCGGATTGGCAAGCTGAGGAGTAAGCACTAGAGTATGCGCGCGCAAAAAGGCCTGGAACCGTTCGCCCACCGCTGTCGCGTCTATTACGAGGACACCGACGCAGGTGGCGTGGTGTATTACGTCAATTACCTGAAATTCATGGAGCGTGCACGCACCGAGCGGCTGCGGCACCTGGGGTTTTCCCAGGCCGAGCTGGCAGGCCAAAACCTGCTGTTCGTGGTCCATTCCAGCGAAGCGCGCTACCACGCGCCGGCGCGGCTGGACGACGCGTTGCGGGTGACCGCGCAAGTACTTGAATTGAATCGCGCCAGCCTGCGCTTCGTGCAGCAGGTCTGGCGGGAAAAGGATGAAACGCTGCTCTGCGAGGGGCAGTTCCTGGTGGCCGCCGTGCGCGCCGACACTTTCAAACCCCGGGCCATACCCCAAGAGCTGCGCGACGCCTTCCTGGCGGACGGCACGGGTACTCAATCGAACGCAGGAGAATAAGCGTGGAAGCTAACGTCGTCGACCATACCTCCATGTGGAGTCTGGTCAGCAATGCCAGCATCGTGGTGCAGCTGGTGATGCTGACCCTGGTGGCAGCCTCGGTCACCTCATGGATCATGATCTTCCAGCGCAGCACCATGCTGCGCGCCGGTCGTCGTGCGCTGGATGCCTTCGAAGAGCGCTTCTGGTCGGGCATCGACCTGTCCAAGCTGTACCGCCAGGCAGGCAGCAACCCAGACCCGGATTCCGGTGTCGAGCAGGTGTTCCGCGCCGGTTTCAAGGAATTCTCGCGCCTGCGCCAGCAGCCAGGTGTCGACCCGGACGCGGTCATGGAAGGCGTTGGCCGTGCCATGCGCGTAGCCATCTCGCGCGAGGAAGAGAAGCTCGAGCAGAGCCTGCCGTTCCTGGCCACCGTCGGTTCCACCAGCCCGTACATCGGCCTGTTCGGTACCGTCTGGGGCATCATGAACTCCTTCCGCGGCCTGGCCTCTGCCCAGCAGGCGACCCTGGCCACCGTGGCCCCGGGTATCGCCGAGGCACTGATCGCCACTGCGATCGGCCTGTTCGCCGCGATCCCGGCAGTTATCGCCTACAACCGTTTCTCGGCCCGCAGCGAAGTGCTGATCGGCCGTTACTACACGTTCGCCGACGAGTTCCAGGCGATCCTGCACCGCAAAGTACACACCAGCGAAGAGTGATCAGGTAGAAGCCCATGGCCCGAGTTCGCCACAAACGCAAGCCGGTCGCCGAGATGAACGTGGTGCCCTACATCGACGTGATGCTGGTGCTGCTGGTCATCTTCATGGTGACCGCTCCCATGCTCAACCAGGGCGTGAAGGTCGACCTGCCCAAGGTTTCCAGCGAAGCCTTGCCCCAGGACAACAACGTTCAGATCCTGACCATCTCGATCAAGGCCGACAAGACCTACTACTGGAACCTCGGCAGCGAGGTCGACACCGACAAGCAGATGGACAAGGCCATGACCTTGCCGGAAATGACCGACGCGGTGACCAAGATCATTGCCGCCGGTCGCGACCAGGGCAAGCAGACCCAGGTCTTCATCCGTGGCGACAAGGCCGTCGACTACGGCGCGGTCATGGGCGCCATGGGTGGGTTGCAGAAGGCCGGTGTCGGTAACGTTGGCCTGATTACCGAGGCGCCCTGATGCAACAGCGAGAGCCATCCGCCTCGGAAAGCTACTTCTGGCCCAGTGTCTGGGCCATCGGCCTGCATGTGCTGGTGTTCGCGATGCTGTTCGTCAGCTTCGCCATGACGCCGGAACTGCCGCCGTCCAAGCCTATCGTCCAGGCCACGCTCTACCAGCTCAAGTCCAAGAGCCAGGCGACCACCCAGACCAACCAGAAGATCGCCGGGGAAGCGAAGAAAACCGCTTCGCGCCAGACCGAGGTCGAGCAGCTGGAACAGAAGAAGGTCGAGCAGGAAGCCATCAAGGCCGCGGAACAAAAGAAAGCTGACGCCGCTCAAAAGGCCGAGGAGGCCCGAGAGGCCGCCGAGGCGAAGAAGGCTGAAGAGGCTGCCAAGGCCGCCGAAGCCAAGAAGGCCGCCGAGGCCAAGAAAGCCGAAGAGGCGAAGAAGGCCGCCGAGAAGCAGCAGGCCGACATCGCCAAGAAGAAGGCTGAGCAAGAGGCGAAGAAGCAGGCCGAGGAAGAAGCCAAGAAGAAGGCCGCCGAGGAGGCGAAGAAAAAAGCCGCCGAGGAGGCCAAGAAGAAAGCAGCCGAGGACGCCAAGAAGAAAGCGGCGGCCGAGCAGGCCAAGAAAAAGGCAGCTGAAGACGCCAAGAAGAAGGCGGCGGCAGATGCCCAGAAGAAAAAGGCCCAGGAAGCGGCCCGCAAGGCAGCGGAGGACAAGAAAGCCCAGGCCCTGGCCGAGCTGTTGTCCGACACCACCGAGCGGCAGCAGGCCCTGGCCGATGAGCGTGGCGATGAAGTGGCCGGCGATTTCGACGACCTGATTCGCATGCGGGCAGCCGAAGGTTGGGCACGTCCGCCGTCCGCACGCAGAGGCATGACGGTAGTCCTGCAGATCAACATGCTGCCCGATGGCACCATCACCAATGTCAGCGTGGCGCGCTCCAGTGGCGACGGCCCGTTCGACGCCTCGGCAGTGGCAGCAGTGAAGAACATTGGTCGTTTGACCGAAATGCAGGGCTTGAAGCCGAACGAGTTCAATCCGTATCGTTCATTCAAGATGACATTTACACCTGAGGATCTTGCGTTGTGATTAAACGTCTGAAAGGACTGCTGGTCATGCTCTGCTGCGTGGCAGGTATGGCCGTGGCAGAGGAAAAGAACATCCTGGTCACCAGCGGCAGCGACCGGGCGACCCCGATCGCGGTGGTGCCGTTCGGTCTGCAGGGTGGCAGCGTGCTGCCGGAAGACATGGCCGAGATCATCGGCAATGACCTGCGCAACTCCGGTTACTACTCGCCCATTCCACGGCAGAACATGATCAGCCAGCCGAGCCAGGCCAGCGAAGTGATCTTCCGTGACTGGAAGGCCTTGGGCGCCCAGTACGTGATGGTCGGTAGCATCGTGCCGGCCGGCGGTCGCCTGCAGGTGCAGTACGCGCTGTTCAACGTCGCCACCGAGCAGCAAGTGCTGACCGGCAGCGTTGCCGGCGGCGTCGACCAGCTGCGCGACATGGCGCACTACATCGCCGACCAGTCGTTCGAGAAGCTCACCGGCATCAAGGGCGCGTTCTCCACCCGCATGCTGTACGTGACCGCCGAGCGCTTCTCTGCCAACAACACCCGCTACACCCTGCAGCGCTCGGACTACGACGGTGCCCGCGCCGTGACCCTGCTGCAGTCCCGCGAGCCGATCCTGTCGCCGCGCTTCGCGCCGGACGGCAAGCGCATCGCCTATGTCTCGTTCGAGCAGAAGCGTCCGCGCATCTTCGTCCAGCACATCGACACCGGTCGCCGTGAGCAGGTCACCAACTTCGAAGGCCTCAACGGTGCTCCGGCCTGGTCGCCGGATGGCTCGCGCCTGGCCTTCGTGTTGTCCAAGGACGGTAACCCGGACATCTACGTGATGAACATGGGCTCGCGCCAGCTCACCCGCGTCACCGCCGGCCCTGGCATCAACACCGAGCCGTTCTGGGGCAAGGATGGCAACACCCTGTACTTCACCTCCGACCGTGGCGGCAAGCCGCAGGTCTACAAGACCTCCATCGGTGGTGGTGGCGCCGAGCGCGTGACCTTCGTGGGCAACTACAACGCCAACCCGAAACTGTCGGCCGACGAGAAGACCCTGGTGATGATCCATCGCCAGCAGGGTTTCACCAACTTCAAGGTGGCCGCCCAGGACCTGGAGCGTGGAAGTGTAAAGATTCTTTCGGACACCAGTCTTGATGAGTCTCCCACTGTTGCGCCAAACGGCACCATGCTAATCTACGCCACCCGCCAGCAGGGCCGGGGAGTCTTGATGCTCGTCTCTCTCAACGGACGCGTGAGGCTCCCGCTTCCTACCGCGCAAGGCGAAGTCAGAGAACCGTCCTGGTCCCCTTACCTGAACTGATTGCGGCGTAACACTATTTGCTTAACACACTGGGGTTTCATTAGGAGTTTCACGATGGAAATGCTGAAGTTTGGTAAATTCGCTGCGCTGGCTCTGGCCATGGCCGTAGCTGTAGGTTGCTCCTCCAAGGGCGGTGACAACGCTGGCGAAGGCGCCGCTGTCGATCCGAACGCTGGCTACGGTGCCAACACTGGCGCTGTCGACGGCAGCCTGAGCGAAGAAGCCGCCCTGCGCGCAATCACCACCTTCTACTTCGAATACGACAGCTCGGACCTGAAGCCAGAAGCCATGCGCGCCCTGGACGTTCACGCCAAGGACCTGAAAGCCAACGGCAACCGTGTTGTCCTGGAAGGCCACACCGACGAGCGCGGTACTCGCGAGTACAACATGGCTCTGGGCGAGCGTCGTGCCAAGGCCGTTCAGCGCTACCTGGTTCTGCAGGGCGTTTCCCCTGCTCAGCTGGAACTGGTTTCCTACGGCGAAGAGCGTCCGGTTGCCACTGGTGGCGACGAGCAGTCCTGGGCTCAGAACCGTCGCGTAGAACTGCGTAAGTAAGTTCCTATGCGTATGTGCCGTCGTGCTGTAACCGTCCTCGCACTCAGCCTGCCGCTTGCGGCCTGGGCTGAGGTTCCCGTAGTAGATGACAACGCGAGCGGCTATCCGCCTGCGGGTTATGGCACGAGCGGCGCCTATGCCGGGGCAGGGGCTTCGACCCCTGCCTCTGCACAGGGCCAGCTGTTCATGCAGCTGCAGCAGATGCAGGACCAGATTTCCCGCCAGCAGGGCATCATCGAAGAGCTGCAGAACGATGTGGCCCGCATGAAGCAGGAAAGCCTGGAGCGTTACAAGGATCTGGACAGCCGCATCAACAGTGGTGCCGCGCCTGCCCAGGCTCCCGAGAATTCTTCCACCGGTGGTGCCGCCGCCGGTGCTGCCGCTGGCGCCGCTGCCCAACAGCCGGCCGCCAGCAGCGAACCCGGTGATCCGGCGAAAGAGAAGCTCTATTACGACGCCGCTTTCGACCTGATCAAGCAGAAGGACTTCGACAAGGCCAGCCAGGCCTTCGCCGCCTTCCTGCGCAAGTACCCCAACAGCCAGTACGCCGGCAATGCCCAGTACTGGCTTGGCGAGGTGAACCTGGCCAAGGGCGACCTGCAAGGTGCCAGCCAGGCCTTCGCCAAGGTCGGCCAGCTGTACCCCAAGCACAGCAAGGTGCCTGACTCGCTGTACAAGCTGGCGGACGTCGAGCGCCGCATGGGCCACACCGACAAGGTCAAGGGCATCCTGCAGCAGGTCATCACCCAGTACCCCGGCACCTCCGCCGCGCAACTGGCCCAGCGCGACTTGCAAAAGCTCTGAATATCGCCTGACGAAAGAAACCCGCGCTTGTCGCGGGTTTTTTCGTTAGAATCTTGGCCCTTTTTTCGTAAACACGCTGTTGCGGATAACGCTATGTCGAGTCCGTACCAGTGCCTGACGGAGGCGGACAGCCTGTTTAGCTGTCACGCCCGTGGCGACCATGCAAGACACATTACGCATCACCGAAGTCTTTTACTCGTTGCAGGGTGAAACACGAACGGCGGGGCTGCCTACCGTATTCGTGCGTCTCACCGGCTGCCCCTTGCGCTGCCAGTACTGTGACAGTGCCTACGCCTTCAGCGGCGGTACCCTTCGTACCCTTGACGATATCCTGGAGCAGGTGGCGGGCTTCCGGCCGCGCTATGTCTGTGTGACCGGGGGCGAACCCTTGGCTCAGCCCAATGTACTGCCGTTGCTGCAGCGCCTGTGCGATGCCGGCTACGAGGTGTCCCTGGAAACCAGCGGTGCCCTGGATATCGCCCGCGTCGATACCCGCGTCAGCCGCGTGGTGGACCTCAAGACCCCGGGCTCGGAGGAGTCGCACCGTAACCGTTACGAGAACATCGAACTGCTGACCCGTAACGACCAGGTCAAGTTCGTGATCTGTTCCCGTGAGGACTACGACTGGGCGGTCTCGAAACTGATCCAGTACAACCTGGCCGAGCGCGCAGGCGAAGTGCTGTTTTCGCCCAGCCACCACCAGGTCAATGCCACCGACCTGGCCGATTGGATCGTCGCCGACAACCTGCCCGTGCGCTTCCAGCTGCAGTTGCACAAACTGCTGTGGAACGACGAGCCTGGCCGCTGATGAAAGGAGTATGAACATGACTGAGAAACGTGCGGTAATCCTGCTGTCCGGTGGTCTGGACTCGGCCACCGTGGTTGCCATGGCCAAGGCCGAAGGCTACAGCTGCTACACCATGAGCTTCGATTACGGCCAGCGCCACCGCGCCGAGCTGAATGCTGCAGCGCGAGTTGCCCGAGACCTGGGTGTGGTCGAGCACAAGGTGATCGGCCTGAACCTGGACGGCATCGGCGGCTCGGCCCTGACCGATACCAGCATTGACGTACCTGAGGCGCCTGGCGAGGGCATTCCGGTCACCTACGTGCCCGCCCGAAACACCGTCTTCCTGTCCCTCGCCCTGGGCTGGGCGGAAGTGCTTCAGGCCCGCGATATCTTCATCGGCGTGAACGCCGTGGACTACTCGGGCTACCCGGATTGCCGCCCCGAGTTCGTCGAGGCGTTCGAGCGCATGGCCAACCTGGCCACCAAGGCGGGCGTGGAAGGGCAGGGCTTCCGTATCCAGGCCCCCTTGCAGAACCTGAGCAAGGCGCAGATCGTCCAGGCCGGCATCGCCCGTGGCGTGGACTACAGTCTCACGGTGTCGTGCTACCAGGCAGACGACGACGGCCGCGCCTGCGGCAAGTGCGACAGCTGCCGCCTGCGTGCCGAGGGCTTCAAAGCGGCGGGTGTCGCGGACCCGACTCGATATTTTTAAAAAAAGTTGCGATGGGGTGTTGATTTCCCGTTAGAAATCAGTATTATACGCGCCATCCAACGGGTCGTTAGCTCAGTTGGTAGAGCAGTTGGCTTTTAACCAATTGGTCGTAGGTTCGAATCCTACACGACCCACCATATATGAAGAGCCCGCCTTTCAAGGCGGGCTTTTTCTTTTGCGTGTCATTCAGATAGATCCGGCAGCTCCTGCTGTTGCGGCTGTAGGCGAGGGCCTGGCCCTCGATCGCGAGGGCATATCCTTCTGGATGCGCAGGCTCAACCTTCTCCAACCCTGTTCAGCCGGCGTGCATCGAAGGCATCGATCGTTTGGTACGCGGTATAGGTCGCCTGCGCCGCCAGCAAACCGGCAACACCAAAGGTACGGGTCAAGCCAAACTGCCCGAACCCTGCCGGTACGGGTAACCTGCGGGCGATGGCGTCGGCAAGCACCTCGCCCGCCACGGTGGTGGGCGCCATGCCGTGGCCGCCGAAGCCTACCGCATGCCAGATGCCGTTGTCGTCCTGGCCGATCTGGGCCATCTGATGGCGTCCGTAGCTCATCAGGCCACCCCATGAATAGTCGATGTCCACGTCCTCGAGCTGAGGGTAGACCGTGACCAGGTCGGCCTTGAGCAGCTTGGCGATGGCTTCGGGGCCGCGATCGAGGATGGAAATACGCCCGCCCCACAGGATGCGGCTGTCCTTGAGCGGGCGGTAGTAGTCGAAGGCGAAGCGGGTGTCGTAGATCGCCGACTCGCAGGCGATCGCGTCCTTCAGCCTTTCGCCCAATGGCTGGGTGGCGACCACGTAGGTGGCGATGGGCAACACCGCGCGCTCCACTGGGCGATAGACGCCACGGGCGTAGCCGCCGCCGGAGAACACCACTTCTTCGGCATGTACCTCGCCGCCCTCGGTTCGCACGACATATTTGCCGGCGCGTCGTTCGATGGCCAGCACGGGCGACTGTTCGAACAGGCGCGTGCCGAGGTCGGTAACGGCGCGCGCCACGCCGCAGACGTATTTGAGTGGATGGAAGTGGAAGGCATTGCGCTCGAGCAGCCCGCCGTAATAGCGGTCGGTCTTGAGCATTTCCTTCAGCTCGCCAGGCGCGATGTGTTCCCACTCGACCCCGTAGGCTTCTTTCATCAGTTGGCGGGGCTTTTCCAGGCGCGACGGGTCATTGAACCAGTTGGCCAGGATTACCCCTTTGTCCACCAGGTCGCAATCGATGCTGTAGTGGCGGGCACGGTTGCGGATCAGCTCGACCGCGTCGAGCGTCAGTTGGTACAGGCGCCGCGCCTCTTGTGCACCCAGGGTATCGAGCAGGGCACCGTTGCCCAGGCTGTAGCCGCCGAAGACGAAACCGCCGTTGCGCCCGGATGCGCCATGCCCCACCCGGTGCGACTCCAGCACCACCACGTCGGTGACGCCACGTTCGGCGAGGCCCAGGGCGGTCGACAGGCCTGCCAGGCCGCCCCCCAGGATGCACACGCGGGTGTCGGTGCGGCCGGTGTGGGCCGGGTAGGAAACCCGATCGACGGAGGCTTCGTAGAAGGATTGAAGGAAATCGGTGCTCATCGCAGGGTCCATGCGGTAATGGCGCCGGGCAGAAAGCTGCCGACGCCGTGCCAAAGGGTATCAGGCGGTAGTCTGGGGGCTGGTGATCGTCAGGCCGCTGGCGTCGCTTTCGGCGCTGTGGCGCGCCTGCCGCCGGCGAACCTCGATCACGCTGAAGTCCATATCCCGGTAGCGGACGATGCGCGAACGGGTGATCAACTTGTGGCCAAGCCACATCACCGCGAACAGCACCAGGCCGATATAGGTCGCGGTGGCGCCCATCCAGTCGATGCGGTCGCCGATGAACGCCTGGTAGTTCTGGCCCAGCATCACCACCATGCACAGGGCGAAGGCGAAGAACGGCCCGAACGGGAAGAACTTCGAGACATAGGGCAACTTCTCCAGGCTATGGCCCTGCAGTTTGTAGCCGCGACGGAAGCGGTAATGGCTGATGGCGATGCCCAGCCAGGCGATGAAGCCCAGCATGCCGGAGGTATTGAGCAGCCACAGGTAGAGCTTGCCGGGGCTGAACAGGAAGCTCAGCAGGCACAGGCCGGCCACCACCGAGGTGGCCAGCAAGGCCCACACGGGTGTGCCCGAGCGGGTGAGCTTGGCGAACAGCGCGGGCGCCTTGCGCTCCACGGCCAGGCTGTAGAGCATGCGCGAGGAGGCGTACATGCCGGAGTTGCCGGCCGAGAGCACCGAGGTGAGGATCACGGCATTCATGATGGCCGCAGCGGCCAGCATGTCGGCTTTCTCGAAGATCAGGGTGAAGGGGCTGATGGTGATGTCCGAAAGCCCGTCCTTGAGCAGGCGCGGGTCGGTATAGGGAATCAGCAGGCCGATCACGATGATGGTGCAGACGTAGAACAGCAGGATGCGCCAGAAGATCTGGCGCACCGCCTTGGGAATGTTGCGCCCGGGGTTTTCCGTCTCCCCAGCGGCGATGCCGACGAACTCGGTGCCCTGGAACGAGAAGCCGACGATCATGGCCACGCCGATCAGCGCAGGCAGGCCACCGGCGATCGGTGCGTCGCCGATCTGCCACAGGTGTGCGCCGCCATCCTGGCCACCTTCGACGATGCCCATCAGCATCAGCACGCCCATGACGATGAAGGCGATGATGGTGATGACCTTGATCAGCGCGAACCAGAACTCCGTCTCGCCGAAGAAGCGCACCGAGGCGACGTTCAGGGCGAACAGCAGGCCCAGGAACACGGCACTCCAGATCACCCCGGGGGTGTCCGGGAACCAGTAGGTCATGATGATCTGTACGGCGACCAGGTCCACGGCGATGGTCACCGCCCAGGAATACCAGTAGTTCCAGCCCAGGGCGAAGCCGAAGCTTTCGTCCACGTACCGTGAGGCGTAGGTGGCGAACGAGCCGCTGACCGGCATGCAGGCGGCCAGTTCCCCCAGGCTGGTCATCAGGAAATACACCATCAGGCCGACGATCGCGAAGGCGAGCAGGGCGCCGCCGGGCCCCGACTGGGCGATGGTGGCGCCGGAAGAGACGAACAGGCCGGTGCCGATCGAACCGCCGATGGCGATCATGTTCAGGTGGCGGCTGTTGAGGGTGCGTTTCAGATGGCCCGCGGGCGTGTTCGCGGCGGTCGAACGTGCGTGTTCATTGGATTGGGTCATGGGCAACCTATTTGACCTCGTTCAGTTTGAGTTTTTTGTTCTTGTTCTGCCCTGGCTGGCGCGTCGTGCTTCGCGCGGGCCAGGCTGTACGGCCCAAGGTTCAAGAATTCGCTCGCCACCAATGGCGGGCGAATTCATTGACCGGGGTCAGTATCTGCGTGCGAAGTGCTGCCCAACAAACGACCTTTAGGCACTAGGTCATTCTGTTTTGGAATGAAGTAGGGTTTTGGTGGGTTTTATGATGACTGATTGGTCATATGGCGAAATGCCGGTTTAGAGGGCTTGTGCGGGGATGTGTTGCGTCAGAATGTAACGTGCTTATGTCGCTTTGAGCGTTTTGACGATCGGATCTATCAAAATGACAGGAAAAAAATTCAGTTTATTAGGGCTGTAGGTGTGGGTTTTTAAAGCGATCGTCTCGGTAGCTTCGGTGGCCTGGAAGATCGAGCGCCGCGCGGGCGGCGCTCGATCTCTCAGGCACCGCCTGCCTAGGATTTGCCACAGCGATAGGACCGCGACGCGGCCCCGGGGAGATCAGCCTTCGTGGGGCTGGGCGCGGCTGGTGATGGCGGCTTTCTGCTCGTGCGCGGGCTTGTCCTGCGGCAGCTGGTCGAACTCGCGCAGGCCGTCCTTGCGGTACGGGTCGCCGATCCAGCGCGGCGCCACCAGGAACTGCGGGCTCACCAAGCTCTTGGCCGGCTCGAAACGGTCATAGCTGAGCCCGGCGAGGTCGGACAGGGTATGGATCAGGTGCGAGCTGCTGTAGGGCCGATCGGTCATCGCCTGCAGGTCGCGAGGGTGCTCGGTTTGCCAGCTTGGCGAGGTCCATAGCAGGAACGGGATGGTGTACATCGGCCGGGTCGGCGCGTTCTCGTTGCGGCCCAGGCGATCGTGGTCGCCGGAGCTGTAGACGTCTTCACCATGGTCGGAGAGGTACAGCAGGAACCCATTGGGCGTCGACGCCGAGTAGCGCTGGATCAGGCTGGAGACCACGTGGTCGTTGTACAGCACGGCATTGTCGTAGAAGTTGTAGGTTTCCACCTGGCTGGGGGACAAGCCAGCAGGCACGCCTTGGCTGTCCTTGAAGCGTTCGTAGCTATCCGGATAGCGGTAACGGTAGTCCATGTGAGTGCCCAACAGGTGGACGATGATGAACTTCTTCTGCGCCGGGTCCTGCAGTGCCTTTTCGAACGGCGCGAGCACCACTTCGTCATACTGGCTGGCGTTCTGGTTACGCTGGTTGTTCAGGTAGACCGGCACATCCGTCTGCTGGGAAAAGGTGGTCAGCATGGTGTTGCGCTTGGTCATCGTCTGTTGGTTGGTGATCCAGAAGGTTTTGTAGCCCGCCTGTTTCATCAGGTTGATCAGCGAAGGGTCGGTCAGGAAGCGATCCGGGTTCTTCTGGTCGCCGAAGGTCAGGATCTGCTGCATCACTTCGATGGTATAGGGCCGTGGCGACACCACGTTGCGGAACACCGTCAGTTGCTTGTCCTTGCCGGCCAGGGCGTCGAGGTTGGGTGTGGTCGGCCGGCCGTAGCCGTACAGGTGCATGTGTTCACGGGTGGTCGATTCGCCCAGCACCAGCACCAAGGTGCGCGGCGCGTCGCCGCTGCTGTCCTTCAGGCCCTGCAGGGGGGGGGCAGCGAAGCGTTCTGCTCGAGCAGCTTTTGCATGTTGTCCAGCTGCTGGCGGTATTGCTGGTAGCCGACCAGCAATTGCCAGGGCACCGCGGGCTCCATGCGTAGCTGGACCTTTTCCAGTGCGTCGGCGAAGTTGCGCTCCTGGGTCACCATCTGTTTATAGAAGGGGTAGACCAGGTTCGCCGCCAGCAGCAAGATCACCAGCGGCGCACGGCTGCGCAGGGGCAGGGTGACCGGGCGCACGCGCTTCCACAGCAGCACCGCCACTACGGTATAGAGCAGTAGCGCCAGGCACAGCCCGACACTGAAGTACTGGCTGAAATACTCGCCGGCTTCGACGGTGTTCGACTCGAACATCACGAAGATCACGCTCTGCGAGAACTCCTGGCGGTAGATGCCGAAGTAGCTCAGGCCCACCAGCGAGGCGGCCCAGAGCACAATGCCGATCACCGCGCTCAAGGTGCGGGTGTGGCGCGGCAGCAGCAATACTGGGGCGAACCACAGGGTGCTGAGGAAAAGCGAGTCTCGGAAGCCGGAAAACCCGGTGGTGCCGCTGAACA
Source organism: Pseudomonas sp. p1(2021b) (assembly GCF_020151015.1). Taxonomy (NCBI): domain Bacteria; kingdom Pseudomonadati; phylum Pseudomonadota; class Gammaproteobacteria; order Pseudomonadales; family Pseudomonadaceae; genus Pseudomonas; species Pseudomonas sp. p1(2021b). The sequence goes on along the minus strand of NZ_CP083746.1, from coordinate 3,793,142 downwards.
TTAGCAGCGCCCTGCTGCCTTCGGACAACGCAACCGGCAATTTCACCAAGATCGTCCAGCGGTTCCCTGTGCGCATCCTGCTCGACCCGCCTGTGCAAGGCATGCAGATCTTGCCAGGCATGTCTGTGGTGACCACCGTCGACACGCGCCCCGCGGAGCCTGGCCATGAGCAGTGAGCAACTGGTATCGCTGCGGGCCTGGGTGGCGGTGATCGGTGGTCTGTTCGGCTGCTTCATGGCCGGTATGAACGTGCATGTTACCAGCGCAGCACTGCCGGAGATCAGAGGCTCGTTGGGTGCCAGCTTCGAGGAGGGGTCGTGGATCTCGACTGCTTACCTGGTCGCGGAAATCGTCATGATCCCGCTGACGGCCTGGTTGGTGGACGTGTTCTCGATGCGTCGCGTCATGTGGACTGGCTCGTTCATCTTCCTACTGGCGTCGATTGCCTGTTCGTGGGCGCCCAATCTTGAAGCCATGATTATTATCAGGGTCGTCCAGGGGGCGGCTGGCGCGGTGCTGATTCCGCTGTCCTTCCAGTTGATCATCACCGAGCTGCCGGCCAGCAAAATGGCCATGGGCATGGCGCTGTTCAGTCTGGCCAACAGCGTTGCACAGGCTGCCGGCCCCTCCATAGGGGGCTGGTTGACAGACGCCTACTCCTGGCGCTGGATCTTCTACCTTCAGTTGTTCCCGGGCATTGCCTTGCTGGCCGCCATTGCCTGGTCTATCGAAGCCAAACCAATGAAGCTGGAGCTGCTGCGCCAGGGGGACTGGCTCGGGATCATAGCCATGGTGGTTGGCCTCGGAGGCCTGCAGATCGTACTGGAGGAGGGGGGGCGACTGGATTGGTTCGGTTCGCGCTTCATCCTGGGTATGTCCATTCTCGCCAGTATCGCCCTGGTCGTGTTCGTCGTCACGCAGCTGCATGGCAAGCGGGCATTCATCACCCTGCGATTGCTTGGGCACTACAACTTTGGTGTCGCCAGCATTGCAATGTTCATCTTCGGTGGCGCGACCTTCGGCTTGGTATTTCTAGTGCCGAACTATCTCTCCCAGATACAAGGATTCAGCGCCCGGGACGTTGGCGTGGCCCTGATCGCCTATGGCGTCGTGCAACTCTTGCTGGCTCCTTTGATGCCGCGGCTTATGGGGTGGACCAGCGCGAAATTCATGGTTGCCAGCGGTTTTCTGATTATGGCCCTCGGCTGCTGGCTGGGGGCGAGTCTGACGGCAGACAGCGCCGACAACATCATTATCCCATCTACTGTGGTTCGTGGCATTGGCCAGCCTTTCATCATGGTGGCGCTGTCGGTACTGGCGGTAGCTGGGCTGGACAAGCGTGAAGCTGGATCGGCCTCGGCCGTATTTTCCATGTTGCGCAACCTCGGCGGTGCAATCGGTACCGCCGGGTTGACGCAGATCGTGGCAACCCGAGAGCGCTATCACAGCGAGCGTATCCACGAACATGTAACAGTGTTTTCCCCTGGATTGCAGGAGCGTATCAACCAGGCCATGGAGACGTGGTTGCCTCAACAGCAGCAGATGCTCGAGGGGCTGGCCGCCACCATCAGGCGCGAAGCGTATCTGATGGCCTATAGCGATGCGTTTTATGTGTCTTGCCTGGCACTGCTCGGCTGTGCGATGGCGGCGATGGTATTGCGTGCACAGCGGATAAGCAGAAACGTTGCTGGCGAGCTGCCAGGCGTTCAGACTCGGTCACCGCCTTGACGTCACGTTCGATCCCGTACAATTTGCTGATAAGGTTCAGCGCGACATCAGCACGCCCGTCTTGCCCTAAGGTTGGACTTTCTGGGCGTCGACGAACTTGCGCCGGGCATGGGCCCAGCAACCAATGCGCTCAATCCCCTCATGCAGGGCAATGGCGTTATAACCTGCGTAATCGTCGGTCATGACATGGCCACGATAGCCTTCGAGCAGGCGCACGGGCACCTCCTGTCCGCGACTGGAGGTGTAGTCGAACAGCACCACGGGGTGTTCAGGTGGCCCACCGGTCTGTACCCACATCCAGGACTGGCTGCCGGGTTCCCGACCTTCCTCCTTGAGCACTTGCACGCGGGTCTCGTCGCAGTGCACGACACGTCCCTCCAATAGGGTATCGCGCATTAGGTTCAGCAGCGGCTGCACATGCTCGGCACATTGAATCACCCAGCGGGCCAACGTCTGTCGGGAGATCTCGACCCCGTGGCGAGCCAGAACTTTCTCGAAGCGATGCAGGGGCAAGCCATCGACATACTTGGTGGTCAGCAGCATGGCCAGCACACTTGGCGAGGCCAGGCTTTTCTCGATCAGTTGAGCGGGCTTGTCGGCAGTGACCGGTGCCGCCTAGCAACCACGGCAGCCATAGACCTTGCGGATGTGTTTAATCACTCGGATCTGCATCGGCACGATCTCCAGCTGTTCGCTGGTTTCTTCGCCATGACGTGCTTGCGGCATCCGCACGCACAGGCCTGCTCATGCTCGGGGAGTTCGTGGATGACTTCGATGCGCGGCAGTTCGGCGGCCAGCGGCTTGCGTTTGCCACGCCGCTTGGTTGACGCCACGCACTCTTCTTCCGGGTCTTTCGGTAACCACGAGCGCTACCTCTACCTCGGCTTCGTTGAATAAAACCAGTTGCGGCGTCAGGGCATCGACAGATTGCTCGGACTTGCGACTGAACAGGCGCTGGCACAGCAGCGCATTCTGTTCTTCGAGATGAACGACCTTGGTCTGCAATTGGCTGAGCAACTGCTTGAGCAATATCGGGTCATCAGGAAGGATATCGGGCACGGAAATCATGCCCTGGATTATACCGGGTCAGGCCACGAAACGCGGCGTCAAAACCTGATGGGGGCGGTTACGCCAGAGGTCGAAACCGTCGAGCAGCCAGGTCAGCTCCTGAACGGTGAGAACAATAGCTTCGTCACCAGCCTCGGGGGAGGTTTTGAAACGCTCGGCTTCGAGGCGTTTGAGCCAAAGGCAGAAGCCGTTGCGCTCCCAATAGAGAATCTTGACTCTATTGCGGTGGCGATTCAGAAAAACGAAGAGCACAGAGTCGAACACCGCGACCTTGATGTCCAGTTCGACCAGGGCGGCGAGGCCGTCGATGGATTTTCGGAAGTCCACAGGTTTGGGGTAGAGGTAGACCTTTTCGACTTTGGCGTCGGGTCGCATCATGACGGGCTGGCTCCAGAGAGAAATCGGGAAGGCAGCATCGGGCATCAGTTGGGCGCTTGAAATGTGGGGATGATGGATCTCTTACCGTGAAAGAGGCCCGGGCAGAACTTAAACGAACCCCTCGCCTCCCAGAGTGAGCATATGAGCAAAACATGATCTGTCAGGGTAAGGGGCTGAGCTGTAAATTGCGTTAATCAGATATGGGGGGATCGTATCTTTGCTGGAAGGGTCTTTTGGTTGACCCGTTAATCGGAAGTTTGTGGAAGTAGTAACCTTGTACTAGGTCTGCTTGAAATTCACGGGCTACACTTAGATCTGCCTCGGTCTCTACGCCTTCTAAAACACAAAGCATATTGCTCGACTTGCAAAAATCTATAAGGGCTTTAAGTTTTCCTATTGATTCAAGGCTGTGTCGTGCCCCATGCAAGTATGACATATCGATTTTTATTATTTCAGGATCTAGTGCAGCAAGATTTCGAAATCCTGAACTTGACTTTCCAAAGTCATCGAGGGCGATAATGCAGCCTAGAGATTTCAGTTTTTTTATTATTTCTGTTGCGATCGGGTAGTCGGCAGAACTGATCTCATATTCTTCGGTTACCTCAATTACCAATCTGCTGCTAACTGATGGAGAGTCCTCCAGTTCTGAGTATATTGATTGCCACCACAGATCATCGCAAAGACTACTAGGGGAAATGTTGCAGCCTAATCTGATGGTTGGATCGTTGTTGAGGGTGGCGATGGTTTTGAGTAAGTTGTGATGGTCGAAATAGTTTGTTAGGCAGAGTCGCTCCAAGGATGATAGGGTTTTTTGTATTCCACCCTGGTCTTTATGAGTGCTTAATGACTCCCAGTACAACTCGTTTCCCTGTGCTAGGTTTTTTGTTGGGTAGACCGGTTGGTAACGTAATTGAAGCTTGTCGATTGATTTGAAAAGGCCTACGGCTCTCTCCATGTCTTTTATGTAGCGCTCTCTCCACTTCCCTCTCCGTATTACATTCTTAACTATTTTGTGTGATGCGGAAAATTCACCTATTTCCGGTGTGGAAAGTAGCTCCAGGTCATCTTGTGTGACAAGTCCGCAGGCGAGGGTCGGTATTATTTCGGTTTCTTTAATTACCAAGGGGGTTTTGTGGAGGTCTGCCAGGATAAGTGTTGGGTTAAGCTTATGGTCGTCTTTCAGCGACACGAGAATGGTATCTTTGGATGCGTAACTAAGAGCTTTGTTTTGGATGCCGTAGGATTGCAGCCTTGATAGAAGTGCGGGCAACAGCGCTAAGCCTTCATTTAGGCCGTACGCGACTTTGATGTGGCGAATATTTAGGATGGAAAAATAGTAAAATAAAGCGACATCTGGGTGATGGCTTTTTGCCTTATTTCCTTGGCTCAATAATTTCATTCTTGACCACCTCGTCATGTTATCTTGTGGTACGGACTAAACGGGTCCTTTTGTGCTAGCCTTTCTAGGGAATAGCAAAGCGCCATCTTTCGTCGGTTTGATGGCCTATCCTGCCCAGAGACTTAAAGGACCCTTTTTGTCCATACCCATAGGAAGAGCATGTCTCGTGTTAAGAAACTCAAACCGGAGGCAGTATGAAAATTGGCTATGCTAGGGTCTCAACCGATGAGCAAAACCTCGCCCTGCAGATTCAGTCATTAAAAAAAGCCGGTTGCGCGAAAATTTTTACCGATAAGGGAATTTCGGGCGGAGAATTCCAAAGGCCTGGTCTTCAAGGCGCTATAGATTCAATGGGAGAGGGATGTTGTTTAGTCGTTTGGAGGCTGGATCGACTTGGCAGGTCCATATCTAAACTTATAGATTTTCTCGAGGGGTTGCAACGCAGAAGAATATCTTTCCTTTCGCTGAATGAGAATATCGATACTCAAACCAGCAGTGGTAGGCTTGTTTTTCATATTATGGCTGCGCTCGCCGAATTTGAAAAAGGTTTGATAAGTGAGCGTACGAAAGCTGGAATGAGTGCGGCCAAATCCAAGGGGAAAATTATTGGTAGAAGGCCACTGCTAACGGAACTTCAGAAGGCAGAGGCTGCACATATGCTGTGCACCCAAAAAATACCACTTGCCCAAGTTGCTGCTCATTATAATGTTCATCCGCGGACCATTAAGCGGCATGTGCAATGTGCAGCACAAAAGCGGGAAGGGGCGTAAGGTCTTCGAGATGGGAAAGGCTTAGGATTTTCGCTAGCGAGACGGGGGATTCCGTCTCGCTAGCGAACTCAGTATCACTGCTTATTTGTGTGGTTTTGATGCGTTGGTTTTTTCTGTATGGTTTTATGGTGTATGATTGGTTTGGGGTGTAGTGTTAAGGAGTATATATGTCACGTCTCATTGAGTTTCGTAAACTGGAGCAGCAACTCGCAGCTCAATTGGCTGAGCTAGAGTCATTGAAAGGCGATGCTGGTCTAACGCGAGAGATTGAATTTGAGCAAAAGCTCCGAGCTCTTCTAGAAGCGTATGGGGTTAACCTACGTCAGGTGATCGAAATTCTGGATCCGCATAGCGCAGTCCAAGCTGTTGGCCAAGTGCCTGCCAAGCGTAAGCCACGTGCAGTGAAAGTTTATAAGAATCCTCATACTGACGAAGTAATCGAAACCAAAGGCGGTAACCACAAGCGTCTCAAAGAGTGGAAAGCTCAGTACGGTGCTGCCACGGTTGAGTCCTGGGTCGCATAAAATAAAAAGCCCGTCTCGCTGACGGGCTTTTATTGGGCTCTAGGGTTCTGGTCCATCCATTTCCCCTTCGCGACGGTAACGAGAAATTCACGAGCTACGCCGATGGACAGTAATAAGATCGGCAACTATTTCCCAGTCTGCGTCAGAAAGTTCGTATCGCTTGGGCATGGCAGAATCCTTCGCCTAAAAGGCGAGAACTCTACGGAAAATCAGGCTTTCAGCGGCTCTGATGGCGTTTCAAAGGTTTTCATACAGAGCCTACCGTAACAGACGCCTAGACGTATGAAACACAAATCAAAAAATAAAGGACGGAATTCAAATCACTGGTATCAAACTCAACAGCTAAAGCCCCTCGAGAGATATTCATCGAAGGGCTTCGTTCACTTAGCTTCTCCGTGTGTGGGGATCAAAGTTTAAATTTACCCATTAGCAATTGAAGATCAGCACCCAGCTGAGCCAGCTTGATGCTCGAAGCGGCCGTTTCTTCGCTGGCCGCCGCAGTCTGCTCGGACACTTCACGCACATTAAGGACGCTGCGATTGATCTCCTCGGCTACGGCGCTCTGTTGCTCCGAGGCTGTTGCGATCTGTAGGTTCATCGTCTCGATGGTGGCTACTGAGCGGCTGATGTTCAGCAACGAAGAGCCGGCACGGCGGGTCAGCTCGACACTATTGCTGGTCAGTGCGCGACTGCGCTCGAGGGTATCTGCGACCTGCTGCGTGCCGCGGTGCAAGCTAGTGATCAACTCTTCGATTTCTTCGGTCGAGCTCTGTGTGCGCTGTGCCAGGCTGCGCACTTCATCGGCTACCACTGCAAAGCCACGACCGGCCTCCCCCGCCCGCGCCGCTTCGATGGCAGCGTTCAAGGCCAACAGGTTGGTCTGCTGAGCGACCGACTTGATCACGTCCAGCACCGTGCCGATCTTGTCGCTTTCTCGTTTGAGCCCGTCCATCGCTTCTGTCGAAAGTCCCACCTCGACATCCAGATGGGTGATCTGCTCAATGGCCTGATTCACTACCGTGTCGCTTTCCCGTGCTTCATGGCTTGCATTGACTGCTGCATTGGAAGCCTCCTCGGCACTGCGCGCGACGTCCTGCACGGTTGAAGCCATCTGGTTCATGGCGGCTGCGACCTGATCCGTTTCGACCTTCTGGCTGCTCACGCCCGCGCTGGTCTGCTCGGTGACCGCCGAAAGTTCTTCCGCAGCGCTGGCGATCTGCACTACGCCGTCGCGCAGCCCGCCGATCAGGTCACGCAGGTTCACCGTCATGCGCTGCATGCTGGCCTGCAGTTCGCCCAGTTCATCACGTCGGGACACCGCGATGTCCTGGCTCAGGTCACCATTGGCCACCCGCTCGGCACTTTGCAGCGCGTCTTTCAACGGCAGCACGATCAGACGCGTGATCAGCCACGCCGCCAGCACACCGAACACCAGCGCCAGCACCGCGGCGAATATCAATAGTTGCTTGGACGACTGTACTTCATTGTCACGCTTTTGCGTCTGGATTGCTGATAACTGTCCAGCGGCTTCGAGCAAATTTTTGAGATCACTGCCGAGCGCTGTCAGAGCCTCAGTGGCTTCAGCATCTCTATGCGATTCGATCGCAAGAGCGTAACTTTGGAAGTGAGAACGGTAAGCTTTTATCGCGTTCTCGGCTTGTCGTATCCAGCGCAAATCGGTTGGATCCTTGAACCACGTGGTGAGCGCCTCAACACGGAGATTGAGCTCATCCATCGCCTTGACCATGAGCGCAGCCTGTGCAGTACCCGGTGATGCGGTGTAGTTCATTCGTGCGATCTGCACGTCACGAGTTTCTTCGTTGATGCTGGCTATACTGCTGAGTTTGGCGCTTCGCTCACTCAGACCGCTCAGGGCGCGCAGTCCTACCCCGGCCATTACAAAAGTCATCAGCAACACCAGGGCAAACCCCAGAATCAACTTCGACCGTACACTCATATCGGTAAGCAACTTCACAACAGAGTCCATCTACAAAAACCTCAAGAACTATTACGGGATACGCCATAAGTGCGGTCTACGACTGGGACGTCGTTTGGCCATAAGTCGTGAAGCGAACTCAATGCTCATTGACGCACGTATCAAACTCTTCCCTTCCGAAAAGGGCAGCATGGAAATGCGCCATGTCATACTGACATCACGGGCGTAAATGTACCTTGTCGGACAATCCGCAACAATGGAATGCATGAGTATTTGTGATCACTTTGAGCCTGTGTTGTAAACAATTCTCGGTAGCGATGAATACAAATTGGTGGGGTGCGGAGGGGCAAACGGGCTGCGTTGCAGCCCGATCGTGGGACAAGGCCCGCTCCTACAGGAAGGGCGGGGACCGCGACGCGGCCCCGGGGAAGATCAGCCTTCGTGGGGCTGGGCGCGGCTGGTGATGGCGGCTTTCTGCTCGTGCGCGGGCTTGTCCTGCGGCAGCTGGTCGAACTCGCGCAGGCCGTCCTTGCGGTACGGGTCGCCGATCCAGCGCGGCGCCACCAGGAACTGCGGGCTCACCAGGCTCTTGGCCGGCTCGAAACGGTCATAGCTGAGCCCGGCGAGGTCGGACAGGGTATGGATCAGGTGCGAGCTGCTGTAGGGCCGATCGGTCATCGCCTGCAGGTCGCGAGGGTGCTCGGTTTGCCAGCTTGGCGAGGTCCATAGCAGGAACGGGATGGTGTACATCGGCCGGGTCGGCGCGTTCTCGTTGCGGCCCAGGCGATCGTGGTCGCCGGAGCTGTAGACGTCTTCACCATGGTCGGAGAGGTACAGCAGGAACCCATTGGGCGTCGACGCCGAGTAGCGCTGGATCAGGCTGGAGACCACGTGGTCGTTGTACAGCACGGCATTGTCGTAGAAGTTGTAGGTTTCCACCTGGCTGGGGGACAAGCCAGCAGGCACGCCTTGGCTGTCCTTGAAGCGTTCGTAGCTATCCGGGTAACGGTAACGGTAGTCCATGTGAGTGCCCAACAGGTGGACAATGATGAACTTCTTCTGCGCCGGGTCCTGCAGTGCCTTTTCGAACGGCGCGAGCACCACTTCGTCATACTGGCTGGCGTTCTGGTTACGCTGGTTGTTCAGGTATACCGGCACATCCGTCTGCTGGGAGAAGGTGGTCAGCATGGTGTTGCGCTTGGTCATCGTCTGTTGGTTGGTGATCCAGAAGGTTTTGTAGCCCGCCTGTTTCATCAGGTTGATCAGCGAAGGGTCGGTCAGGAAGCGATCCGGGTTCTTCTGGTCGCCGAAGGTCAGGATCTGCTGCATCACTTCGATGGTATAGGGCCGTGGCGACACCACGTTGCGGAACACCGTCAGTTGCTTGTCCTTGCCGGCCAGGGCGTCGAGGTTGGGTGTGGTCGGCCGGCCGTAGCCGTACAGGTGCATGTGTTCACGGGTGGTCGATTCGCCCAGCACCAGCACCAAGGTGCGCGGCGCGTCGCCGCTGCTGTCCTTCAGGCCCTGCAGGGGGGGCAGCGAAGCGTTCTGCTCGAGCAGCTTCTGCATGTTGTCCAGCTGCTGGCGGTATTGCTGGTAGCCGACCAGCAATTGCCAGGGCACCGCGGGCTCCATGCGTAGCTGGACCTTTTCCAGTGCGTCGGTGAAGTTGCGCTCCTGGGTCACCATTTGTTTATAGAAGGGGTAGACCAGGTTCGCCGCCAGCAGCAAGATCACCAGCGGCGCACGGCTGCGCAGGGGCAGGGTGACCGGGCGCACGCGCTTCCACAGCAGCACCGCCACTACGGTATAGAGCAGTAGCGCCAGGCACAGCCCGACACTGAAGTACTGGCTGAAATATTCACCGGCTTCGGCGGTGTTCGACTCGAACATCACGAAGATCACGCTCTGCGAGAACTCCTGGCGGTAGATGCCGAAGTAGCTCAGGCCCACCAGCGAGGCGGCCCAGAGCACAATGCCGATCACCGCGCTCAAGGTGCGGGTGTGGCGCGGCAGCAGCAATACCGGGGCGAACCACAGGGTGCTGAGGAAAAGCGAGTCTCGGAAGCCGGAAAACCCGGTGGTGCCGCTGAGCATCAGCAGCGCCTGGGTGACACCAGAGAAATACCAGAAGAACAGCAGGAGCCAGCCCAGGCCGGCCCAGTCGATGCCTTTTCGCGTTGTTGGGGTAGTGCTTGCCACGTGCGCCTCGTCGAACCTTGATGACAGCCGGGCGTGCCGGCTGCCGGAAAGGCTGCGACGCTAATGGAGCGGCTGTGAAAATAACGTCAACCGTTCATGGAAAAAGCGGTGGTCTGGCACCTATTCGGCCCATTCCGGATCGCCGGTGAATACCACCGTGAGCCAACGGTCCGGCCCTTCGCCGCCGATGGCTTCGCCGATCTCGTCGCGCAGGGCGTCCCACTCGGCGATGGTGCGGGCGGCCATGGTCGTCGGCACGATGAAGTACAGCTCGATCTCCCGCGAGCGACCGACCTTGGCCACATAGGCGCGGTATGACTGCAGGCCGTGACGCCCGACGAAGGCTTGGGCCACGTCATCGACGTGCTGCTTGAGGTCGCTCGGGGTGACCAGGAACATGTCCGCAAGCGCCTGGCGCACCACCGACATCGGCAGCGGGATGATCACCAGGCACACCAGGGCCAGCACGGCCGGGTCGATGTAAGGCGAAAGCCAGGCCCACTCGGTGCCCTGCACCAGGTAGCCGAAGCAGAAGGCGACCAGCAGGGCGGCGGTGATGCTGGCAGACATCACCCAGCCTTTGACGTCCATGCGCACGAAGTCCGAGCCCAGCGTGCGGTTGGCGCGGGCCTCGGCGATGGCGATGGCCAGGCAGGCGACGACGGTGACTGCGGCATAGATCAGGGCGACACCGAATTCCAGGTCGCGGCCGCCTTCGAGCAGGCTGCTGATGGCGTTGATCAGGGCGTAGGCCGCCACGCCGGTCAGCAGGATGCCGTTGAGCGCCAGGACCATCGGCTCCAGGTGCCAGAAGCCCATGGTGAAGCGCTCGCGCAGCTTGCGCGACATGCGCTCGGCACGGGCGTGGGAGGTGATCAGCTTGACCACCACCAGCGACAACCCGCTCATGCTGGCGTCCACCAGCGAATAGACACCATCGAAGACGATCGAGAACGAGCCTGACGCCAGGCCGAAGGCGATGCCGATCACGGCGATGAACAAAGTGACGGCGATGGACGTGCGCAGCACGCCCTGTTCGCTCGCCAGGTCGAAAAACGGTTTTCCCATCATGGGCTCCATCATCTATCCAATTTCACCGTCCCCCGTAGGAGCGGGCTTGCCCGCGATTGACCGCGAATGCAGGCTCGGCCCAATCGCGGGGCAAGCCCGCTCCTACAGGGAAAACAGTGGCTATACCTTGAACTGTTCCATCAAGGCCTGCTGCTGGTTGGCAAGTTGGTTCAGGGCCTGGCTGATCCGCGCCGACTCGTCGGCCTGGCCCGACAGCGACTCGGTCACATCGCGGATACCGGCGACGTTGCGGTTGACCTCCTCGGCCACTGCGCTCTGCTCCTCGGCCGCCGAGGCGATCTGCAGGTTCATGTCGCTGATCACGGCCACCGCTTCGCCGATCCGCTGCAGGGCTGGCAGGGCCTGTTCCATGCGCGTGGCGCTGTCACGGGCCTGACGCTGGCCTTCGTGCATGGCGCCGACCACATCATGGGTGCCCTGCTGCAGGCCTTCGATCACCTGGCGGATTTCCTCCACCGAAACCTGCGTGCGCTGGGCCAGGCCGCGCACCTCGTCGGCGACCACAGCGAAGCCACGACCGGCCTCGCCCGCGCGGGCGGCTTCGATGGCCGCGTTCAGCGCCAGCAGGTTGGTCTGCTCGGCGATGGCGCGAATCACCTCGAGCACCGTGCCGATCTGCTCGCTGCGCCCTGCCAGGGCGCGTGCCTGGTCCATGGCGCTGTCCATGTCTGCCACCAACCGATCGATGGCTTGTCGGGTCACGGCCACCAGCTCCAGGCCTTCATGGGTGGCTTGATCGGCGCCGCGTGCAGCCTGGGCCGCCTGGGAGGCATTGCGGGCAACGTCCTGGGCGGTGGCGCTCATCTCGTTGGCGGCGGTGGCCACCTGTTCGATTTCCCGTTGCTGTTGCTGCATGCCGCCGCTGGTCTGGCTGGCGATGGCCGCGGATTGGTCGGCCGTGCCGCGGGCCTGCTGGAGCGAGCCCTTGACCTGGGCGATCACCGGCTGGAGCTTGTCAAGGAAGCGGTTGAACCAGCCGCTCAACTGGCCCAGCTCGTCCTCGCGGGTGTAGTCCAGGCGTCGGGTCAGGTCGCCTTCGCCGCTGGCGATGTCACGCAGGCGTTCGGCCACGGCGAGAATCGGCCGGGTCACGCCGCGGGCGGTCAGCCACACCAGCAGCAGGCCGAGCACGGCTGCCGCAAGGCCGACCAACAGGCTGGTGAGGTTGGCGGCCTGGTTGCGTGCGTCCAGGCGTTGGTTGAGGGCTACCGCAGGGGCCTGCAGCACGGCCTCCGGCAGCTCCAGCAGTACTTGCCAGGGCGTTGCCTCGGGAATCGGGGGAAACGGGCGGGAGACGCGCATCAGGCCGTTCTCGAGCTGTTCCACCGGCTGGCCGGCGGCCATCGCGGTCGCCAGTTCACGCGCCTGTTCGCCGTAGGCCTGGGTCACCGCCTTGCTCAGTTGTGCATTGTCCTGGCTGTGGCCAGCCAGAAGGCCTGCGGGGCTGACGATGCTGACCTGGCCCTGGCCGTCGAACAACTCCTGGCGGCCCGCCAGGCTCAGTTGCTGCAGGTTGTCCAGGCCAATGTCCAGGCCGACCACCCCGACCACCTGGTCGTTGTCCAGCAGCGGCAGGGCGATGCTGGTCATCAGCACCTGGCGGCCGTTGACTTCGTCGAAATACGGGTCGAGCACGCAGGGCTTGGCGGTTTCCAGCGGGCAGGTCAGCCAGCGGTTGTAGGGGGAGCCATTGGCCGCGGTGCTGGTGTCGGCCAACATCGATTCGGGCATGGTTTCCGACTCCAGCGTCCCGGGGCTGGGCTGCGACCAGTACAGCGAATAGCGCCCGCTGTCGTTGCTGCCCTGGGCATCCTGGCCGATGAAGCGAGCGTCCTGCTGGTCCAGTGCGTTGGGCTGGAACACCAGGTACAGGCCGATCAGGTCGCGGTTGCCGGCCAGGGCCGCGCGGGCCTGGGCGCTCAGTTCGGCGCGCAGGTCGTCGCCGCCGCGGGCCCTGAGCACCTGCACCAGGCGGGCGAAACCGTTGCCGTACTGGTAGGCGTCCATGAAATAGCGCTGGATACGCAGGGCCTGGGTTTCGGCATGGGCTTGCAGGCGCAGGCGGGCGCTGTGGTCCAGCAGCTCGGTATTGGCCTGGAAAACCTCGGTCGCGCTGCGTCGGGCCTGGGTCAGGGAAGTGGCGACCAGCAACGCGACGATCGCCAGCAGGCACAGGCCGGCGAGCAGGGTGATTTTCCACTGGATGGAGAGGCGGCGCAGGGGCATGGGAGCTTTCCTTCTCGTCAAGAACAACGCCCGCGTCAGGCGCGGGCGTTGTCGGCAGGCAGTCTCATTCGGCCATGTAGCTCGGTGGCGATACCCGGAATGCCTTGGTCAACCAGGCAAGGTATAGCACGCCGGCCAGCGCCCAGACGCCGCCGAACAGCAACGAGTGTACGTCCAGATTCAGCCAGAGCCTGGCGATGATGCAAAAGCCGATGGTGGGCAGTACCAGGTACTTGAGCTTGTTCGCCAGGCCTTGGTTCAGGCCTTCTCGCAAGTAGCAATGGGTGATCACCGAGAGGTTGACGAAGCTGAAGGCCACCAGTGCACCGAAGTTGATGATCGAAGTGGCAGTCACCAGGTCGAAGAAGATCGCCGACAGCGCGATCAGGCCGACCACGGCGATGTTCAGCACCGGCGTCTTGTAGCGGGGGTGCAGGCGAGCGAACAGGCCTTGGGGGATCACATTGTCGCGGCCCATCACGTACAGCAGGCGCGAGACGCTGGTCTGCGACGCCAGGCCCGAGGCAATGGTGTTGATCACGGTGCACACCAGGAAGATCGACTGGAACAGCTTGCCGCCGACATACAGGGCGATTTCCGGTAGGGCGGCTTCCTGGTCGTGGAAGCGTGCCATGGTCGGGAAATAGGCCTGGATGTAGAACGAGATGAAGATGAACATCGCGCCGCCGATCAAGGCGACCAGGAAGATCGCGCGGGGGATGACCTTTTCCGGCTGGCGGGTTTCTTCTGAAAGCGTGGTGACCGCGTCGAAGCCCAGGAACGAGAAGCACAGCACGGTGGCGCCGGCGATCAGGGTGTTGAGCTGGGTCTGGTCGTTGGCGAACGGCACCAGTGTCCAGCTGGTGCCCAGGCCTTCACCTTGGTTCAGGCCGCGAATGCACAGGTAGGCGAACACTGCCATGATCACCACCTGTACGGCGACGAACAGGCCATTGAAGCTTGCCACCAGGTTGATGCTGCGCATGTTGATCAGGCTGATCAGGGTGACGAAGCCCGCTACCCAGACCCATTGCGGCACTTCCGGGAACATGGCCGAGAGGTACAGCTTGGCCAGCAGGGCGTTGATCATCGGCAGCAGCAGGTAGTCCAGCAACGAGGCCCAGCCCACCAGAAAGCCCATGTGCGGGTTCATGGCGCGCTGGGTGTAGGTGTAGGCCGAGCCGGACTGTGGGAAACGGCGTACCAGCGTTCCATAGCTCACCGCAGTGAAGAGGATGCCCAGCAGCGCCAGGATATAGGCGCTGGGCACGTGACCGGCGGTGATGCCGGAGACGATGCCGAAGGTGTCGAACACGGTCATCGGGGTCAGGTAGGCAAGGCCGATGATGACCACCTGCCACAAGCGCAGGGACTTGCGGAACTGGACGGTGCCGTTGGCGTTGTGGTCAGGCTGCATGCGGACGGTGCTCCTCGGGCTGGACGACAGGCACGGCGTACGGCAGGCACGGCAAGGGCGAGCGGGTGGGCTCCATGTTGTTCACCTTTTGTTGTAGGAGCGGATCGGGGCGCGACGAGCGCCTGTGTCAGGGCTGGCAGGGCCTGGACGTCGAAGGCGGCGCGTGGGGGCTGGGGCGGACGGGGGTCATGATCGTCGGCGCGGTTCTTCTTCGTTTGTAGGCGCTGGGTGGGTGTGAAAAATAAAAAACGAAGGGCGAGTTTGTGTCAAGTGAAACGTGACAAGATGTAACTTTAGTGAAGATTTATCGTTGTTTTTAAGAGTTGCCTGTCTTTTTTTAGGGGGTTTCAAGGTTTAGGTCGATTTCTGTGTTCGTAAAAATTTACGATCAGGCGTTTCGTGTGTCACGGGTCGGGCATCAGATTGCCAGCAGTGATAATCTTCGCCTCCCGCGTGGCGTCGCCCGCTGCGCATTCGCCCTTATGGACAGCAATCGGTTCTATTCATGAAGAAATCAGTAGGCATTCTTTCCGGCCTGGCCATTGCCATCGCCCTCGCCACCACCGCCGGCGCCTGGTACACCGGCAAGCAGCTGCCCGTTGAGCTCGAGCGTTCCGTCGCCCAAGGCAACGAGGAATTGAAAAAGGCCATGGCCGGCACTGGCGGCAGCATGACCGTCGAACTGGTCTCGCTGGAGCAGCACTTCTTCACCAGTACCGCCCACTACCGGCTCAAGGCCCAGAATGTCTGGCTCGGCGAAGGCGAGCCGCTGAACTTCGACCTGGGGGTGACCGACCAGATCGAGCATGGCCCGTTCCCTTGGTCGCGGGTCAAGCGCCTGAACCTGGCGCCGGTCATGGCCACCAGCAACAGCCAGCTGGACAAGGATGATTTCACCGCCTCCTGGTTCGCCGCCGCGGGCGATCAGTCGCCGGTGACCGGCCAGGTGAGCCTGGGCTACGACGGCAGCCTGTCCAGCGACATCCGCCTGGCGCCCCTCAAGCTCAGCGAGGATGACGGTAGCAGCCTGGACTTCTCCGGCATGCGTGTGCTGCTGCGGGGCGACCGCGAGGGCAAAGCAGTGCGCATCGATGGCAAGGCCGAGCGCCTGGAAATGAACCTGGTCGGTGCCGACCAGGCGCCGGTCAAGTTCCTGCTCAATGGCTTCAAGGTCACCGGCGACCTCAAGGGCACCGGCCATGACCTGGTGTACGTCGGCAACTTCGACATGGCGTTGGCCGAGACCCAGGTCACCCTGGGCAACAGCCAGGATGTTCTGGTGCTCAAGGGCCTGGAACAGAACAACCGCTACGATGCCGAGGGCGAGGACAAGCTGTCCGGTCGCCTGGAGTACAAGGTCGCCGACATCACCTATGCCGGTCGTGCGGTGGGCAGCGGGGAAATGGTCTGGAGCATGAAATCCCTGGACATCCCGGCCATGCAGGCGCTGATTGCCTGGTACCAGACCCGCATGCCAGACATCCAGCAGGCAGCCGCGCAAGGTGAACAGCTGCCTTCGCTCGACCTGAGCCCCGAGGAGCAGGCCAAGGTCCAGGCCGATGTGCAGAAGATGCTCGCGGCCAAGCCGCAACTGGCCCTGGAGAACCTGTCGTTCAAGACCGCCAATGGCGAGAGCCGCTTCAACCTGGCGGTCGACCTGGCCAGCCCGGCATCCTTCGATCTGCCGGCCGACCAGCTGGGCAAGCAGATCGTCACCCGCCTGGAGGGCAAGCTGTCGGTGTCCAAGCCGATGGTCGGGGACCTGGCGACATTGCAGGCGCTGCTCGATGGGCAGACCGACGCCCAGGCCATTGCCCAGCAGTCCAGCCAGGCCGGGGAAATGGTCGGCATGATGGCGCTGCAGAGCGGCATGGCCACGGTGGAGGGTGACAACGTGGTCACTCGTCTGGACTACGCCGATGGCATGGTCGACTTCAATGGCCGCAAGATGACCGTCGAAGAATTCGCCATGCTCCTGAGCGCCCACCTGGCGGCACTGTCGCCACAAGGCTGAAGCCCTGCGTACAAGGGCTTGCCCCGCGATAGAGTCGGGGCAGACTGCCGCCGGGCTGCGGCCTCAACTCCGAAGCCACAAAAAGCCCTTTTGCATTGCCTCGATTGTCTGTAGCCTTCGGCCTCCGATAATACGCCGTGCCCGCAGGTGGGCCGCGATGGCCAGGCCGGCCATCCGGCACCTTTAGCCGACCTGCCAGGGCCGGGTGATACACTCGAGTGACGCGCATATGCGCCCGCAGGTCCCGTGATCATGACCCAGATTTCCGAACGCCTGTTGGTTCAAGCCCATCTTGATGCCAAGCAGCCCAACCCGCTGACGCCGCAGCAGGAGGCCGAATACCGTGCGGCCATCGCGGCCGAGCTCAAGGCCCAGAACGCCGTTCTGGTCGCCCACTACTACTGCGACCCGGTGATCCAGGCGCTGGCCGAGGAGACCGGTGGCTGCGTATCCGACTCCCTGGAAATGGCCCGCTTCGGCAAGAACCACCCCGCCAGTACGGTGGTGGTGGCCGGTGTGCGCTTCATGGGCGAGACGGCGAAGATCCTCACGCCGGAAAAGCGCGTGCTGATGCCGACCCTGGAAGCCACCTGTTCCCTCGACCTGGGGTGCCCGGTGGAGGAATTTTCGGCGTTCTGCGACCAGCACCCCGAGCGCACCGTGGTGGTCTACGCCAATACTTCGGCGGCAGTGAAGGCGCGGGCCGACTGGGTCGTCACCTCTAGCTGCGCCCTGGAAATCGTCGAAAGCCTGATGGACAACGGCGAGACCATCATCTGGGGCCCGGACCAGCACCTGGGCCGCTATATCCAGAAGCAGACCGGTGCCGACATGCTGCTGTGGGATGGTGCCTGCATCGTCCACGAGGAGTTCAAGTCGCGCCAGCTGGCCGATATGAAGGCGCTGTACCCCGATGCGGCCGTCCTGGTCCATCCGGAGTCGCCGGAGTCGGTGATCGAGCTGGCCGATGCGGTGGGTTCCACCAGCCAGTTGATCAAGGCCGCCCAGGCACTGCCGAACAAGACCTTCATCGTCGCCACCGACCGGGGCATCTTCTACAAGATGCAGCAGCTGTGCCCGGACAAGGAGTTCGTCGAAGCGCCCACCGCCGGCAATGGTGCGGCGTGCCGCAGCTGTGCGCACTGCCCGTGGATGGCGATGAACACCCTCGAGCGCACCCTCGACTGCCTGCGCAAGGGCAGCAACGAGATCTTCGTCGACCCGGCGCTGGTGCCCAAGGCGATCAAGCCGCTCAACCGCATGCTCGATTTCACCCAGGCTGCGCGGTTGAAGCTGTCCGGTAACGCCTGAACTGATAACCAGCGGGGCTGCTTTGCAGCCCTTTCGCGGCACAAGGCCGCTCCTACAGGGGGGACGTTAACCCTTGTAGGAGCGGCCTTGTGCCGCGATGGGCCGTGCAGCGGCCCCTTTGAGCGCAGATCTAGCGCCCCATCATCTCCTTGACCATCCGCTGTTGCTCCAGGATCTCCCGCTGGCGCTGGTCGATCTGCGATGCCAGCGGGAAATTGCTGCCCGCACGGCGCTTGGCGTAGTCCAGCTGCTGGATGGCCTGGTCGAAATCGCCCACCAGGGTGAAATACTCGGCGCGGGCCCGGTGCAGGCCGATGGTGTTGCCCGACAACCCGCGCACTTCGGCCACGTCGTACCACACGTCCGGGTCGTAGGGGCGGCGCTTGATCAGGTCGTCCAGTACCTTCTCCGCTTCGGCTGGGCGGTTCTGCTTGATCAGCAGGTCGGCGCGGACCTGTTGCAGCGGGTAGTTGCTCGGGTACAGCGCACGCAGGCGTTCGACCCGCTGCTGGGCATCGGCCAGGCGGTTGTTGGTGATGTCCAGGTCGACCTGGGCCAGGTTGTAGGTGATGTCGTTCGGCGCCTTGGCCAGCAACGGCTGCAGGTTGGCCCGCGCTTCGTTGAGCTGGCCGCCCTTGATCTGCGCGATGGCCAGGCCATAGCGCGCGGCGTCGAGTTTCGGGTCTTCGTCGAGCTGGGCGCGGAAGCGCTTGGCGGCAAGGCCTGGCGTGCCTTCATAGATCAACGCGACACGGGCGCGGATCAGCTGGTAGCGTGCACTGTCCTCCACGCCGCCCTTGGGGGCCTGCTCGGCACGGTTGCGAGTGTCGGCGATACGCGACTCGGTCACCGGGTGAGTGAGCAGGAATTCCGGAGGCTTGGCGTCGTAGCGGTACTGGCGGGCCAGGCGCTCGAACATGGTGGGCATGTTGCGCGGGTCGTAGCCGGCCTTTTCCAGGTTCTGGATGCCGATGCGGTCGGCTTCCTGTTCGTTCTGCCGGGAGAAGCGACGCTGCTCCTGGATGGCCGCGGCCTGGGTGCCGGCGATCACGCCGATGCCGGCATCGCCACCGCCGCCTGCCGCCAGCACGATACCGGCCAGCAGCGCTGCCATCATCGGCAATTGCATGCGCTGCTGGGCCTCGACGCCGCGGGCGAAGTGGCGCTGGGACAAGTGCGCCAGTTCGTGGGCCAGCACCGAGGCGTATTCGCCTTCGGTCTGGGCGTTGAGGAACAGGCCGCCGTTGACCCCGACGATCCCGCCTGGCGCCGCGAAGGCGTTGAGCTCGCGGCTGTCGATCAGGATGAATTCCAGGCGCCGGTCCTGCAGCTGGCTGGTCTCGGCCAGCTTGTACACGCTGGTCTCGACGTAGTCCTTGAGCTGCGGGTCGTTGAGCTGGTTGACCTGACCGCGCAGCAGGCTCAGCCAAGCCCGGCCCAGTTGGTGCTCCTGCTGGGGCGAGACGATCGCCGAACTGGCGTCACCCAATGACGGCAGGTCGTCGGCGTGGCCGGGTAGGGCCATCAGGCAGGCCAGCGTCAACAGGGTAGGGCGCAGTAGATTCATGCATGAAGCTCGCGTCGGTCAAAAAGCCTACTGTAGCCGGCTCACACGTTGGCGACCAGTGGCGTTATCCTACCGAACTTGTCTGCAATGCTAGATTGCCCCGCCAGGAGATTACCGGATGATTGACACCCCGACCTGCGACGCCGAGCTGGACGCCAGTGGGCTGAACTGCCCGTTGCCGCTGCTCAAGGCGAAGATGGAACTCAACCGCCTGGCCAGCGGCGCGGTGCTCAAGGTGATCGCCACCGATGCCGGTTCCCAGCGCGACTTCCGCACGTTTGCCCAGCTCGCCGGTCATACACTGCTTCGTGAAACCGCTGAGGCCGGCGTTTATACCTACTGGCTGCGCAAGGCCTGAGCCCCACCCCAAGGATCGTCAATGTTCAAAGTGCTTCGCGACTGGATGCAGCGCTACTTCTCAGATGAGGAGGCGGTGGTGCTGGCGGTCCTGCTGTTCCTGGCCTTCACCGTGGTGCTGACCTTGGGCGGGATGCTCGCGCCGGTATTGGCCGGCATGGTCCTGGCCTTCCTCATGCAGGGTCTGGTCAATGCGCTGGAGCGCCTGCACGTGCCGACCCGGCTGGCCGTGTGGGTGGTGTTCGCGCTGTTCATGGGCGCCCTGGCGGTGTTCATGCTGGTGCTGGTGCCGCTGCTCTGGCACCAGTTGATCACGTTGTTCAACGAGCTGCCGGGCATGCTGGGCAAGTGGCAGTCGCTGTTGCTGTTGTTGCCCGAGCGCTACCCGCACCTGGTATCGGACGAGCAGGTGCTACGCGCCATCGAGTCGGTGCGCGGCGAGATCGGCAAGTTCGGCCAATGGGCGCTGACCTTCTCCCTGTCGAGCCTGCCACTGCTGGTCAACGCCATGATCTACCTGGTGCTGGTGCCGATCCTGGTGTTCTTCTTCCTCAAGGACCGTGAGCTCATCGCCCGTTGGGTCAGCGGTTACCTGCCGCGCCAGCGCACCCTGCTGAACCGGGTGGGCGACGAGATGAACCGGCAGATCGCCAACTACATCCGCGGCAAGGGCATCGAGATCCTGATCTGCGGCATCGCCACCTACATCGCCTTCATCAGCCTGGGGCTCAACTATGCGGCGCTGTTGGCCTTGTTGGTGGGGTTGTCGGTGGTGGTGCCCTATGTCGGGGCGGTGGTGGTGACCGTGCCGGTGACCTTGATCGCGCTGTTCCAATGGGGCTGGGGCGACCAGTTCATCTACCTGATGGCCGTGTACGCGATCATCCAGGCGCTCGATGGCAATGTGCTGGTGCCGTTGCTGTTCTCCGAGGCGGTCAGCCTGCACCCGGTGGCGATCATCTGTGCGGTACTGCTGTTCGGCGGCCTGTGGGGGTTCTGGGGGATCTTCTTCGCCATTCCGCTGGCGACGCTGTTCAAGGCGGTGCTGGATGCGTGGCCGAGGCAGGAGCCTAGCGTTTCACCGATGCTTTGAAGTGGCTGGGGCCGCTTTGCGGCCCTTTCGCGGCACAAGGCCGCTCCTACAGAAGCGCAATCCCCCGTAGGAGCGGCCTTGTGCCGCGAAAGGGCTGCAAGGCAGCCCCAATCGATCTCAAGCCTTATCCAGCGCCTGTGCTGCGGCCAACACCGCATCCACATGGCCGGGCACCTTCACCCCACGCCATTCCTGGCGCAGCACACCATTCTTGTCGATCAGGAAGGTGCTGCGGTCCACGCCCATGTATTCCTTGCCATACAGCTTCTTGAGCTTGATCACGTCGAACAGCTGGCACAGGGCCTCGTCCTTGTCGCTGATCAGCTCGAACGGGAAGCCCTGCTTGGCCTTGAAGTTCTCATGGGACTTGAGGCCATCGCGGGACACGCCGAACACCACGGTGTTGGCGGCCTGGAAGGCGTCGTGCTGGTCACGGAAGCCCTGGCCTTCGGTGGTGCAGCCCGGGGTGCTGTCCTTGGGGTAGAAGTACAGCACCACCTGCTTGCCCTTGAGCCCGGCAAGGCTGATGGCCTGGCCGCTGGTGGCCTGGGCCTGGAAATCGGCGACGGGTTGGTCGAGTGCTACGGCCATGGGAGCTTCCTTACATGGGGTTCTGTGGGCGCCAGGGTTCGATCAGCGCGTCCAGGTTCAGGGCGTCGGCGAAGTCCAGGAACTGGTCGCGCAGCCAGCTGATCTGGGTGCCGGCCGGCAAAATCACGGTGAACTGGGCATTGAGCATGCTGCTGCCGGTCTGGGGCGCCAGGTAGGTGTCGCAGGTCATGCTTTCCAGCTCGACGCGGTGGTCGAGGAAGAACTGGCACAGTTCGCTGACGATGTCCGGGCGATAGGCGGCGCTCACATAGGCCACGTAGGGCAGGGCTTGCGGGCGCACTTCCTGATCGGCACTGCGCACCACGTCGAGGGTCAGGCCGTGCTTCTTGGCCAGGCCCGGCAGGACGGCCTCCAGGCGGGCCAGGGCATCCCAGCTGCCGCCGACCTGCAGCACCACGGCGCTGGTCTCGCCGTGGCGGGTCAGGCGCGAGGTGATCACCGCGCAGCGATTGTCGAAGGCGGCACGGCTGAGGACATTGGCCAGCTCCATGGGGTTGGGCCCCAGGGCACTGATGACGAGGAACTGTTCGCGGACGGTGGGGGTGGACATGCAGCATTCCTAAAGCGATGAGCGGTCGGCACAGGACAGGCGAAAGCCTCCTGTCGGCAGGGCCCCGGGCTCGCAATCGAGGTCGTGGACGCTGGCGCGGAGCATTGTCGACGGCCCGGCGGGCCACGCTGCGCCGATCAAAGGGAGAAGGGTAGCGAAAAGCAGCGCCGAGGGGAATGCTCCGCCCACCTGCGTCGCTTGTGCAAGGCCGATGGCGCCAGTACCATTACCGCTCTCTTTTTCCGGCAGGAGCAGTTACATGATTGCGGGCAGTATGGTGGCATTGGTCACACCCATGGATGCACAAGGGCGTCTTGATTGGGACAGCCTCGACAAGCTTGTAGACTTCCACCTGGAAAAAGGCACCCACGCGATCGTCGCGGTCGGCACCACTGGCGAGTCCGCCACCCTGGATGTCGAAGAACACATCCTGGTCATCAAGCACGTGGTCGAGCGCGTCAAGCGCAGCAACCATCGCGTCCCGGTCATCGCCGGTACCGGTGCGAACTCCACTGCCGAAGCCGTCCATCTGACCCAGAACGCCAAGAATGCCGGTGCCGACGCCTGCCTGCTGGTGGTGCCGTACTACAACAAGCCGACCCAGGAAGGCCTGTACCAGCACTTCAAGCACATCGCCGAAGCCGTCGACATCCCGCAGATCCTGTACAACGTGCCCGGCCGCACCTCCTGCGACATGCAGGCCGAGACCGTGATCCGCCTGTCGAAGGTCAAGAACATCATCGGCATCAAGGAAGCCACCGGCGACCTGGTGCGCGCCAAGGCCATCCTCGACGGCGTCGACAAGGACTTCATCGTCCTGTCCGGCGACGACCCGACTGCCGTCGAGCTGATCCTGATGGGCGGCAAAGGCAACATCTCGGTCACCGCCAACGTCGCCCCGCGCGAAATGGCCGACCTGTGCGAGGCCGCCCTTGAGGGCAATGCCGAGAAGGCCCGCGCAATCAACGAAAAACTCATGCCGCTGCACAAAGACCTGTTCTGCGAAGCCAACCCGATCCCTGTGAAGTGGGCGTTGGTGGAGATGGGCCTGATGCAGAAGGGTATCCGCCTGCCGCTGACCTGGCTGAGCGAAGGCTGCCACGAAAAAGTCCGTGCGGCCCTGCGCCAGTCCGGCGTACTGGTTTAATCGAGGAAGTACACCGCATGAAGCGACTGGCTGGTCTCTCCACCCTTGCCCTGATCATTTCCAGCACCAGCGGTTGCGGCTGGCTGTGGGGCGAGGATGGCTATTTCCGCGACCGCGGCAGCGACTACTTGCAGGCGCACCCCACTGCGCCGATGCAGCTGCCGCCGGACGCCAGCAACGTCAAGCGCCTGGACCCGCTGCTGCCGATCCCGCGCAACGTCGCCGACGATCACGCCACCGGCGAGTTCGAGGTGCCCCGCCCGCAGCCGCTGACCGCAGCGGCCGAAGCAAGCGATTTCACCCTGCAGCGCAGCGGCAGCAGCCGTTGGGTGCTGGCCCAGCGTGCGCCGGCCGAAGTCTGGCCGGTGGCTCGCCAGTTCTTCGAGGACAACGGCTTCCGCATCGCCGAAGAACGCCCGCAGACCGGTGAATTCAACACCACCTGGCAGCGTTTCGACGAGCTGTCCGCATCCCTTGGCCAACGCCTGGCCAGCGCCTCCAGCAGCCCAGACAGCGAAGTGCGCGTGCGCGTTCGCATGGAGCCTGGCGTGCAGCGCAACACCTCCGAGGTGTACATCGTCAGCGTCGAGCGCCCGGCCGGCAGCACTGCCGAGCCTGAGTTCCCGTCCAGCTCCGCCAACACGGCCGCCGACGCCCTGCTGGTCGACGAGATGCTGGCCAGCATGAACCGCAGCGCCGAGAAAGGCGGTTCGGTGTCCCTGCTCGCCGCCCGCGACTTCGACGCGCCAAGCCGCGTCAGCCTGAGCGAAGACGGCAGCGGCAACCCGGTGCTGTACCTGGGCGCCGACCTGGACCGCGCCTGGTCCAGCGTGGGCCGCGCCCTGGAGCAGGGTGAGTGGCGGGTCGAGGACATCAACCGCAGCCTGGGCCTGTACTACATCAACCTGTCCGAGAAACCCGACGACAAGCAGGACCAGCCAGGCTTCTTCGGCCGCATGTTCGGCAGCGAGCCGTCCAAGGAAGAGCGTGAAGCCCGTGCCGAGCGCTACCAGGTTCGCCTGAGCAAGGTGGGCGAGAACGTTCAGGTCACCGTCGAGAAGAACATCAACACCGTGGCGCCAGCCGATGTGGCCCGCCGCGTGCTGAGCATGATTCAGGACCACCTGGGCTAAGTGCGTTTCGCGGTACTTGGAAGCGGCAGCCAGGGGAACGGCACGCTGATCGCCCATGACGATACCTTCGTCCTGGTCGATTGCGGTTTTTCCCTGCGCGAGACCGAGCGGCGCCTGGCGCTGCTCGGTGTGTCCGCGGCACAGCTGAGCGCGGTGCTGGTCACCCACGAACATGCCGACCACGTGCATGGGGTGGGGCTGCTGGCGCGGCGCTACAATGTACCGGTCTATCTCAGCCAAGGCACCCTGCGCGGCATGCGCAAGCCGGTGGAGGCGATGGGTTTCCTGCGTTGTGGCGACAGCCTGCGCATCGGCGCGCTGGAGGTCAGTGCGAACCGGGTCGAGCATGATGCGTTCGAGCCGCTGCAGTACGTGTTCAGCGATGGCCGCCGACGTTTCGGCATGCTCACCGACCTGGGCTCCTACGACAGGTACCTGCTGGATCGTTACCAAGGCCTGGACGCCCTGCTGATCGAGGCCAACCATTGTCGTGACATGCTGGCCCGGGGGCATTACCCGCACTTCCTGAAACTCAGGGTCGGCGGCAACCAGGGGCATTTGAACAACCACCAGGCCGCGAGCCTGGTGGCCGAGCTGGGTTGGCAACACCTGCAGCATCTGGTGCTGGCCCACCTCAGCAGCAAGAACAACCGGCCACAACTGGCCCGCCAGTGCTTCGTCGACACCTTGGGGTGCGACCCGGACTGGCTCCAGGTGGCGAACCAGGAACACGGGCTCGACTGGCGCGAAATCGCCTAGCCCACCTACTCAAGCAAGCGGAGCCCATCATGGAAAAACGCGAAGAACTCTACCGCGGCAAGGCCAAATCGGTTTACAAGACCGACGACGCCGACCGCTTGATCCTGCTGTTCCGTAACGACACCTCGGCGTTCGACGGCAAGCGCATCGAACAGCTGGACCGCAAGGGCATGGTGAACAACAAGTTCAATGCCTTCATCATGCAGAAGCTCGAAGAAGCCGGCATCCCGACCCAGTTCGACAAGCTGCTGGGCGACAACGAATGCCTGGTCAAGAAGCTGGACATGATCCCGGTCGAGTGCGTGGTGCGCAATTACGCCGCCGGCAGCCTGGTCAAGCGCCTGGGCGTGGAGGAGGGCATCAAGCTGGAGCCGTCCACCTTCGAGCTGTTCCTGAAGAACGACGAGAAGGGCGACCCCTTCATCAACGAATCCCACGTCGTGGCCTTCGGCTGGGGTACCGCCGAGCAGCTGGCGACCATGAAGCAGCTGTCGCTGAAGGTCAACGAAGTGCTGAGCAAGCTGTTCGACGACGCCGGCCTGCTGCTGGTCGATTTCAAGCTGGAGTTCGGCGTGTTCCACGGCCAGATCGTCCTGGGCGACGAGTTCAGCCCGGACGGCTGCCGTCTGTGGGACAAGGAAACCCGCAAGAAGATGGACAAGGACCGCTTCCGCCAGGGCTTGGGTGATGTCATCGAAGCCTACGAGGAAGTGGCCAAGCGCCTGGGCGTGCCGCTCTAAGCGCCTCGCTCACGCAAGCGCCTGATACCACGCGAATTTTTTTCAAAGAAAGGTTTGCCTTTCAGGAAATCGCTGGTATCATGCGCGCCACTGGAGAGATGCCGGAGTGGTCGAACGGGACGGATTCGAAATCCGTTGTACTGGCAACAGTACCTAGGGTTCAAATCCCTATCTCTCCGCCATACATCGGAAAGCCCCGCAGGTTAACATCTGCGGGGCTTTTTCGTTTTTTAACTGTACGCAGCCCTAGTCTCACCCAGTTGATGAAACCAATTCATTAGTATTCAGAATATTGACCAATAATAAGAAAACTATTACCTAATAAACTACTCGGCAGACCTCGCTGGAGCTTCCTTAATGTCTGCCTATGAGTCACCACCCTTGCCGACTGCATCACCCACGAAAAGCATCGGCCTCAGCATCACGATTTTGGCCTTCTCGGCCTTTCTCATCGTCACGACCGAATTCCTCATCGTTGGGCTGCTACCGAGCCTTGCCAGGGAATTGGATATTTCGATTTCCGTCGCCGGGCAACTGGTCACCTTGTTCGCCTTTACCGTGATGGTCTTCGGCCCGCCCTTGACCGCAGCGCTCTCGCACCTCGACCGCAAGAAGCTGTTCATTGCGATCTTGTTGGTCTTCGCCGCGGCGAACGCGCTCGCTGCTGTTGCGAACAGTTTCTGGGTGCTTGCCGTTGCGCGGATAGTGCCGGCATTGGCACTGCCGGTCTTCTGGGGGACCGCGAGCGAAACGGCTGGGCAGCTTGCTGGCCCGCAACGGGCTGGCCAAGCGATCTCCAAGGTATACCTGGGCATTTCGGCGGCCATGTTGCTGGGCATTCCGCTAGGCACCGTCGTTTCGAATGCGATTGGCTGGAGAGGGGCGTTCTGGCTGCTGGCCGGTAGCGCTTTGGCTATGGCGATCGCGATGTCAGCGTTCATGCCTACTGTCACGCGTACCGCCAAAGTGGACTTTCTGAAGCAGGCTCGGATCTTCAAGGAGGCGTACTTCCTCTCCAATGTGTGCCTGTCCATCGTGGTCTTCACCGCCATGTTCATCGCTTACACCTACTTGGCCGATATACTCGAGCGCGTTGGTGGCGTTGCGCATGAACAGATAGGCTGGTGGCTCATGGGGTTTGGTGCCATTGGTTTGCTAGGCAACTGGATCGGTGGCAAGGCCGTTGACAGATCCCCCCTGAGAGCCACTGTGTTCTTCCTGGTCCTGCTCGCCATTGGCATGGCTGCCATCGTGCCTTTAGCAGGGGCCGGCTTGTTTTTCTGCATGGCGTTGGGGGTGTGGGGCGTGGCGAATACCGCCCTTTATCCCATCAGCCAGGTGCGGGTCATGCGTTCGGTTTCCCATGCTCATGCGCTTGCAGGCACTACCAACGTATCGGCAGCAAATGCAGGCATTGGCGCAGGTGCGATCATTGGGGGCATGACGATTCCAAGCCTTGGCATCGAATACCTGGGGTATGTTGCGGCAACCGCGGCGGTACTCGCCTTGGCACTCACTCCCCTCGTGAGCAGGTGTGGTAGCGCAAGAGTGCCCGGTAGCCCTCGGTAGTCTTCAGGCCGAGCCATAGCGCAGCTGCGACGCTGCTCCGCTATGGCTCGGCACGCTACGGGTCAATTCGCCTTGTACCATGCGCGGTCAACCTGGGGCGCAGGTAATCCAACAATACCCTGACTTTGGGCAGGCCCTCACGGCTCTTCAGCCAAACCAGGTTCATTGGCAAGCCATCGGTCGCCAGGTCCGGCAGGACCTCGACCAGGGAGCCTTGCTCGATGTGCCGTTGCGTCAGCCAAGTAGGCAATTGGCCTATACCATGTCCGGCGAGCACCGCGGCTACTTCCCCCTCTCCATCGCCGATGGCGATACGTGCCTGTACGGTTCGACGCTCCATCTCCCCTGGCTGGCGACCTTTGAAGAACCAAGGGCTGATCATGCCATCTCGGTGCCCATAACCTACACACCTGTGGTTTTCCAGATCACGCTCACTCTTTGGAGTGCCGTGATGCTCGAGGTATTCGGGAGCGGCGCAGAAGATCAGGCGCTGGGCGCCGAAATACTGATGACCCAGGTTCGCTGGCCAGGCATCCGGTCCGCCGATACGGACCACGATGTCGATTCCCTCGTACACCGGGTCGATGAAACGGTCCGTAAATGAAATGTGAGGCTCAAGCATCGGGTGCAGGTGCAAGAAATCCATGATCAAGGGCAGGACATGCAACCGTCCATAGGAAGCAGGGAGGTCTATACGAACCTTGCCGTGTGGCTCATTGCCCTTGGCCAGGATGGCATGTTCCGCCTCTTCCAGATCGGACAGAACGGATGTGCATGTTGTGTAGAACACTGAGCCTGCCTCGGTGAGAGACAGCGTTCGGGTCGTTCGGTTGAACAGCCTGGCCCCGAGGCGAGCCTCCAGCCGTGCAACGCTTTTACTGACGGCAGAACTCGTCAAATTCAGCCGTTCGGCAGCAGCGGTGAAGCTTCCAACATCGGCCACAGCGACGAAGACGTCGATCCCTTTCAACCGCTCGGATGAGAACACGACGACCCCCCATTGATGAAAAAATCCAATCATGTGGGTATCCCGCAGCCCAAGGCCAGCATGATTTTCTCCGCGTACATCGAATCCCGAGCGGCGATGACCAGGGAGGCCTGGCAAATGTCGGGTTTGACTGCCTGGCGGTCGCATACCGGTTCTCGGTGAGTGACTGGACACCGTAGGCTGGGGTGGCATTTGGCCACATATTGAGTGCCAGGTGTGATCGCTCCGCAGACTCCCTCCGTACCGTTCCTTACGGATAAAAGAAGAGGGAGACAACGCTCCATTTCACTGCCCTTTAAAACCAACAATATGGGGAGTCAAGAAATGCGTCTAAGCAGTAAGCATGTACTGGTGTTATCCATCGCTTCCATGGCGGGGCACGGCGCAATGGCCGGGCAGGCTGAAAGCAAAGGCTTTATCGAGGACAGTCATCTTGATTTCATGACGCGCAATCTTTATTGGAATCATGACTACCACAGCGGGCATAACAATGCACAACGCACAGCAGATCGAGACCGTCGCGAGTGGGGGCAGACGTTCCGTCTGGATTTCAGCTCGGGGTTCACGCAAGGCCTCGTAGGTTTCGGGGTCGATCTGAGCGGTTATACGGTCATCAAGCTCGACGGTGGGGCGGGGCATTCTGGCCAGGCCGGGGTACTTGTGCCGGAAGGCAACAGTACTGCGCACGAAGCCTCTTCAGCCGGTGCGAACCTCAAGGTACGGGTGTCCGAGACGGAACTGAAGTATGGGAACAACCTTCGTCCTTATAATCCTGTTTTCGCACCTGCGGATGCGCGCTTGACGCCGGCCACGGCTACCGGCTTCTGGGTGGTCAGTAATGAGTTGAAGGGGCTGGTCGCTGAAGCGGCCCATTTGACCGCCGCGAAAGATTTCAACAGCACCAATCTCTCGGATGACTTCTTTGCGGCGTATGCGGGGGTAGCCTCCGATACCGTCGACTTTCTGGGGGCCAGCTATTCGGTCACGGACCAACTCAGCGTTAGCCTGTACGGGGCGGAGTATAAGGATATATGGCGTCAGTACTATGGCAACGCCAACTACACATATCCCCTGAGCGACAACCAGAGCCTGAATTTCGACGCGAATCTTTACCGTACCGTTGACGAGGGGAGTTCGCGGGCGGGGGATATCGACACGACAGCGTATTCGCTAGCCGCCGCCTATACCTGGGGGGCCCATACGTTCAAATTGACGTATCAGAAAATTCATGGCGACCAGCCGTTCGACTATTTGGGCATGGGGCCTGGGACATTCCATGACTCCATCTATTTGGCTAACTCGTCCCAGTTGGTGGACTTCAACGGGCCCAACGAGAAATCCTGGGGCGCGTTCTATAATCTGGACATGGCGGCTTATGGCGTTCCTGGGTTGAGTTTCGGGGCGCGCTACATCGTAGGGCGCGATGTAGACGGTAGCAGGATGGATGCCGATAGTCCGTATAACTTCTACGGGTCCGAGCGTAGCGAAGACCATTGGGAGCGTGACCTCGAAGTGAAGTATGTCGTTCAAGAGGGATCGGCCAAGGGACTGTCGGTACGCGTGCGGCAGGCCACACATCGCATTGGCAATGGCGCGTCCGATGCATCGGCTGATCAGGTTCGTCTTATCGTCGAGTACCCGTGGAGTATTTTCTGATACGCCCGGAGCGCTGATTGCTGCACCTCGGTGCAGGCCAAGTATGCAAAGTGACGATTGCCAGTGCGCCCCTCGGTGGGGCCCACTGGCTTACTACAGGGGTGATATGGATTCTTCGATCGGTACGCAGAGCGTGTGCTTGAGGTGACCAAATAGCCAATGCTTGCGCCGTTGCGCTGTTAATGGAAATGTCCAACGGGTTGTGCATACTCGAAAGGCATGAAAGGTATTCGATGTCGTCAACACTGTCGCATCACACCAAGGAGCGCCTATGGCCGGCTGGTTCGAACTGAGCAAAAGCAGCAACGATCAAGTGAGATTCGTATTGAAGGCAGGGAACGGGGAGGTCATCCTCACCAGCGAGCTGTATGAGGCGAAGAAGTCAGCCGAAAATGGAATTGCCTCGGTCCAGACGAACAGCCCGTCGGCCGAGCGTTACGAAAAGCGGGAGTCTTCCAATGGCAAGTTTTATTTCAATCTGAAGGCCGCCAACCATCAGATCATTGGTACGAGCCAGATGTACACCACGTCGCAGTCCCGAGATGCGGGCATCGTGTCGGTGCAAAACAATGGTGTTTCAAAAACGGTGAAAGATCTCACCTAAGCGGTGTCTGGTTGAGCCGAACCCTTAGGGGCTTGGCTCAACCATGAAACGTGGAACCCTGTTCAGCCTGCACCTATCCGTACAGGCTAGAACCTATCCAGCCGGTAGGGCGCGAACGCTGGTAGCGGTTTGCCCTCGATGGACACGGCCCCGGCCATGGACGCCACCATTTCCGCAGTGGTCGCCGCCTGGGTCAGCCCCAGGTGCTGGTGGCCGAAGGCGAGCAGCACGCGGCCGTCGCAGGCCTGGTCGATCACCGGCAATGAGTCGGGCAGGGAAGGGCGAAAGCCCATCCAGGTGCTCGCGGCTTCGATATTCAATTCATTCTTGAACAGGCCCTGGCTCAGGCGATGAAGCTGCCAGGCACGTTGCATGTTGGGCGCGCGCTCCAGCCCGGCGAACTCCACCGTGCCTGCCAGGCGCAGACCGCCTTGCATAGGCGTCATGATGAAGCGCCGCTCCATGAAGGTCACGGCCAGGGGTAGGCGGTCGTGCTCGTGGGGCAGCATCAGGTGGTAGCCGCGCTCGGTGTCCAGTGGGACTGTCTTGCCGGTGAGTTGTCGGGTGAGCTTGGCCGAATGGGCGCCGCAGGCGATCAGCACCTTGCGGGCTCGAACCTCGCCGCTGCCGGTGCGTAGCGCCACGCCGTCCGCTACCAATTGGCCGCTGTCGACGTGTTCCTGGGCAAAGCGTACGCCGTTTTTCCGGGCGGCCTGAACCAGCGTCGTCACTACCAGGTGCGGATCGATGAAATGCCCGGTCGCGGGGAAGAACAGCCCGCCCTGGATCGACTCGGCCAACTGCGGCGCGGTGCGTTGGACGGCGGCGGCATCCCAGAACTCGACGGGCACGCCCTGGGCCTGCATCTTCTGTTTGACCGCCGCGATCGCAGCCCGGGACTCGGGGCGCTCGAACACCAGCAGGGAGCCGTCTTCCTTCAGCAGCTGCGTGTGACCCACCGACGCCAGCAGGCGCCGCCAGGCATCCAGGCTGGCTTCGTTCAAGGCCCGCAGGGCCGCGACGCTGTTCTGGTAGGGGCGCTGGCGCAGATTCAGCAACAGTCGGGTGAACCAGGGCAGGGCCCTGGGCAGGTAACGCCAGTCCAGGCGCAGCGGCCCCATCGGGTCCAGCAGCATGGCCGGCAGGCGCTTGAGGATGGACACGTCGGCAATGGGAAATACCTGCTCGGTGGCCAAATGGCCGGCGTTGCCGAACGATGCACCTTTGCCCGGTTCGTCCCGATCCAGCACCAGCACGCGGTGCCCTTGGCGGGATAGAGCGAGGGCACAGGCGACGCCTACGACCCCTGCGCCCACCACGGCGATGTCATAGGCGTCGTTGCTGGCGGCACGGTGAAGTTCGTCAGAATGCATCCGCTACCTCGTGATCGTAGATTTTATACAATTGGTTTGTCCGAACCACGCCCCGGAAAAATGCCCAGGGCGCGGGGTCAGTGGTTCAAGCTGTTTTCCAGGACCGCGACGATGCCCTCGCAGGCTTCGCGGATATGGCGGTCCAGCAGGCGGCAGGCCGCCTCGATGTTCTTGTCGCGGGCGAACTCCAGCAGCTCGCGGTGTTCCTTCTCGGCTTTCTGGATCTCCCGCGTATAAAGCAGTTGCATGCGGATGTAGCGGTCGCACTTGGTGTTCAGGTGCGTGATCATCGCCAGGGTTTCCGGCAATTGGGCGGGCGAGTAGAGCGCAGTGTGGAAGGCGAAGTTCAGCTCGCTCCAGTTGTCGATATCGCTGCCCGAGTCCAGTGCGGCGTCGTATTGGTCCAGCAGGCGCTCGGCGCGGTCCAGTTCGCTTGGGGTCAGCTTCGGAATGGCCTGCGCCAGTGCCCTGCATTCGAGCAGCACGCGCAGGTCGAACAGTTCGCGGATGGTGGCCGTGGAGAGTTCGGTGGTGAACGCGCCCCGGTGGGGGTGGAACTCCACCAGGCCTTCGGCCTCCAGGGTCAACAGTGCCTCGCGCACCGGAATGCGGCTGACGTCGTAGTCGCGCGCGAGCGCGTCCTGGCGCAGCTGGGTGGCGCCTTTGAACTCGCCGCTGAGTATCCGTTTGCGAAGATCGTCCGCAACGTGCTGGGCACGTGTCTTGAAGCTAGCCATAGTTACTGTTCAGGGACCCGGTTGGAATTTGCATATTGTATGCAAAAGGGCCTGGCAGCATCCACCGACGTGGCGCGGGGCTGTCGGTGGAGGTCTGCCAATGGCCGGTCAGTGCTCTCGCTGGCCATTCACCAGGCGGCGGAGGTTCAGCGGGTTGCCCTGCTTGATCGCTGGCGGCAGCAAGTCGTCCGGGACGTTCTGGTAGCACACCGGGCGCAGGAAACGCAGGATCGCCGCAGTGCCCACCGAGGTGCTGCGGGCATCGGAGGTGGCCGGGAACGGGCCGCCATGGACCATGGCATCGCACACTTCCACGCCGGTCGGCCAGCCATTGACCAGGATTCGCCCGGCCTTGCGCTCCAGCGTCGGCAGCAGGGTGGCGACTGCTTCGCTGTCGGCAGCGTCCATATGCACGGTGGCGGTGAGCTGGCCTTCGAGCTGCTCGGCCACCTGCCTGGCCTGGGCCAGGTCATCGCACTGGACGACCAGCGAGGCGGAGCCGAACACTTCGGCCTGTAGGGTGTGGTCGCGCATGAAGTCGCTGGCGCTGCTGACGAACAGGTGAGACTGGCACTGGTTGTGGCCGTCGCCTGCGACACCTTTGGCCTGCAGGTGGGCATTGGCATTGCTGGCCAGGGCCTGGACGCCGTTGTTGTAGGCGTTGTAGATTCCCGGGGTGAGCATGGTCTGGGCCGGGCTTCTGATGATGGCGTCAGCGGCGGTGGTGATGAAGGCGTCCAGGGCTTCACCTTTTATAGCGATGACCAGCCCAGGGTTGGTGCAGAACTGGCCCGCGCCTTGGTTGAGCGAGGCGACGAAGCCTTCGGCCAGCGCGGCGCCACGGTTGCGCAGGGCCGACTCGAACAGGAACACCGGGTTGATCGAGCTCATCTCGGCATACACCGGGATCGGCTCCGGGCGTGCCTGGGCGGCCTGGGTCAGGGCTATGCCACCGCTGCGCGAGCCAGTGAAGCCCACGGCCTTGATACGTGGATCGTTGACCAGACCGATACCGATTTCGGTGCCCGAGCCGTACAGCAGCGAGAACACGCCTTCGGGCAGGTCGCACTCGCGCACCGCCTGCTGGATGGCACGGCCGACCAGTTCGCTGGTGCCGGGGTGGGCGCTATGGGCCTTGACGATCACCGGGCAGCCCGCCGCCAAGGCCGAAGCGGTGTCGCCGCCGGCCACGGAGAAGGCCAGGGGGAAGTTGCTGGCGCCGAACACAGCCACCGGGCCCAAGGGGATATGGCGCTGGCGCAGGTCGGGGCGTGGCAGGGGTTGGCGTTCCGGCAGGGCTTGGTCCACGCGCACGTCCAGCCACTCGCCGGCACGCACGGTGCGGGCGAAGGTGCGCAGCTGGAAGCAGGTGCGGCCGATCTCGCCCTGGATGCGGGCTTGCGGCAGGCCGGACTCGGCCACGGCGCGCTGGACCAGCGTGTCGCCAAGGGCCTCGATGTGCTGGGCGATGCGTTCGAGGAAGACCGCGCGGGCTTCCAGCGACGTCTCGCGATAGCGGTCGAACGCGTCCCAGGCGAGGCTGCAGGCGAGCTCGACATGCTCGCGGCTGCCACCGAGGTAGGCCGGTTCGAGCCGCTCATTGGTGGCAGGGTTGATGGCATGGACCGGTGCTTGCGTGCCGGCAACGGCGCGTTGGCCGATCAGCAGGTTACCTGAAAGACTCATAGGGCTCTCCTGAGGTCGAGAAGACGGAAATTCCCGCGCCAGATAGGGGCAGGGGAGGAAGACGGCACGCCGGCAGGCGTGCCGCCTCAGGGAGATGAAGCCGGCGTGGGATCAGGCCAGGTTGTTTTCAGCTACCCAGCTGGCGTACCACTGGCGGAACTGCGCGTACTGGTTTTCCGCGTAGCGGCGCTGGGATTCGCTCAGCACGTCGGTCTCGTTGAAGTGCAGGGTGTATTCCTTGTCGCCGTTGAGCACCATCAGGTGCTTGTAGTACAGCACCAGGTCGACGCCTTCGTCGAACGAGGACAGGATGGCCAGGGCGCCTTCGAGCTCCAGCGCCAGGCGACGGGCCTTAGCGTCGCCGGCGGCGGCCTGCTTGCACAGGGCGATCAGTTGCAGCACTTCACGCGGCAGGGCGTTGCCGATGCCGGTGATGGCGCCGGTGGCGTTGCACTTGACGAAGCCATGGAACACCTGGGTATCCACGCCAGCCATCAGCGTCACTTCGTTGTCCTTGGAGGTGATGAACTCGGCCGCATAGCTCATGGCTGCCGCGCCACCGAACTCCTTGAAGCCGATCAGGTTCGGGTGCTCGCTGCGCAGTTCGAAGAACAGGTCGGCACGGGTGGCGAAACCGTAGTGGGGGCTGTTGTAGATCACTGCCGGCAGGTTCGGCGCTGCCTCGAGGATGGCTTTGAAGTGCGCCTTCTGGGCCGGGATCGACGAGCCGCGGGACAGCACGCGCGGGATGACCATCAGGCCATGGGCACCGACCTTGGCGGCATGGGCTGCGTGGGAAACCGCTTCGCGGGAGTTGACCGCGCCGGTGCCGACGATGGTCGGGATGCCGGCGGCGACCAGGCGCGCCACGCCTTCCTGGCGCTCGGCTTCGGTCAGCAGCGGCCAGTCGCCCATGGAGCCGCAGTACACCACCGCGCTCATGCCGATATCGATCAGCTCACGGCCCTTTTTCACCAGCGCGTCGAAGTCGGGCTTGCGCTCCGGGGTGCAGGGGGTCATCAGGGCAGGAATGCAGCCGGTGAAGATATTGTCAGTCATTGTGGGCTCCTTGAAGCATTCATTCAGGTCGGTGGTCAGGGGTGTCGCGTCGTAAGGCGACGTGCTCGGGTTACTGGCAGATGCCCCAGGCGAAGGGGTCCTGCTCGTCGATCAGCAGTTGGCTGTCTGCCGTGACATGGGCACGGCCGGTGATGGAGGGGCGGATACGTTCGCCTTCCTGTTCGTAGCGGCCTTCGAAGCGGCTGCCGGTGATGCTGGCTTGGACCCAGGCCTGGCCCGGTGCGAGCTTGCCGTCGGCGGCCAGGCAGGCGAGCTTGGCGCTGGTACCGGTGCCACACGGCGAACGGTCATAGGCCTTGCCCGGGCACATCACGAAATTGCGGCTGTCGGCCTGCGGGTCAGCGGCAAACAGCTCGACGTGGTCGATCACGCCGCCGTCCTCGCCGTAGATGCCGTTGGCCTCCAGCGCTTGCAGGATGGCCCAGGTGTAGGCGGTCAGCGCCTCGACATTGCCCTGCTCCAGGGTCTGGCCATGTTCGGAGACCAGGAAGAACCAATTGCCGCCCCAGGCGATATCGCCGCGCACTTCGCCGTAGCCGGGCACTTGCACCGGTACATCGTGGCGGTAGCGGTAGGCCGGCACGTTGCGCACGGTCACCGAACCATCGCTGTGCAGGGTGGCTTCCACCGGGCCGACGGGGGTGTCGATCTTGTGCTCGCCCGGTTCGATGATGCCCAGGTGATGCAGCGAGGCGACCAGGCCGATGGTGCCGTGGCCGCACATGCCCAGGTAGCCGGTGTTGTTGAAGAAGATCACGCCGCAGGTAGCGTCCGGCGAAACGGGCTCGCAGTACAGGGCGCCGACCAGTACATCGTTGCCGCGGGGCTCGAGCAGGGTTGCCCGGCGCCATTGATCGTGCTCGTTGCGCAGGTGATCGCGCTGCTGGCTCATGGTCTGGCCGGCGAGGGCAGGGAAGCCGCTCATGACCAGGCGGGTGGGTTCGCCGCCGGTGTGGGAGTCGATGACATGGATGCTTTTCATTGAAATTATGGATCCTCTGCAAGCATCAGCCGGAGGGCTGGGGTGGGGCGGATTGCAGATTTTATACAATGTAGATTTTATACAATCAAGCCTCTGACTCGTTTTTATCGCCAGTAAGCCGACGCCCCCTGTAGGAGCGGGCTTGTCCCGCGATCAAGGGCGAAGCCCTTGCCATACCGCCGTGGTGAGAGGGACGGCCCATCGCGGGACAAGCCCGCTCCTACAGGGGGGCGCTGAGCAGGCCCAAGTCAATCAGCCGCGGGTCGCCTGGCGATACTGGCGCGGTGTGAAACCGGTCATGGTCTTGAACTGCCGGGAGAAGGCGCTGTGGTCGGAGTAGCCGCAGCGCAGCGCCACCTCGGTGATCGGCAGCTCGGAATGCAGCAACAGGTGCGCCTGCTCCAGCCGGGCCTTGTGGATCATCTGCCGCGGCGTGAGGTGGAAGATCCGCTTGCAGTAACGCTCCAGCTGCGCCACGGACAGGCCGGCGACCGCGGTGAGGTCATCGAGGGTGATCGGGCGGTGGTAGTGCTCGCGGATGTAGGCATCCACCGCCGACAACCGCTGGTAGGCCGGGTGTGCCTGGGCGGCGGACTGCAGGTCGACGGAAATTCCGATCAGGCCCATGACCTCGCCCTGGCGGTTGAGGATCGGGCGCTTGTGGGTCAGGCACCAGCCCGGTTGCTGTGTCCCGTACAGGTGCACTTCCAACTGGTCCTGCAACACCAGGGCGCCTTCGAGCACGCGCCGGTCCTGCTCGGTGTAGCCCGGCCCGAGCTGTGCCGGAAAAACCTGCGCGCTGGTGCGCCCCAGCAGCGGGGCGAGGGACTTCAAGCCGCAGCGCTCCACCAGCGTGCGGTTGGCCATCAGGTACCTGGCTTGCGCATCCTTGACGAAGATCACGGCGTTGGGGATGGCATCGAGCATGGGTTGCATCAGCGAGATGCAGCCCATGAGCTCCTTCATGTTCTTCGGGCGATGGGCGCTGAGGCCTTCGCTGATGGCGGCGAAATGCGACTCGGGCATGGTGGCGGTCCTGCAGTTCGGGAGCCTGTCCCCGGGCCGTGTGGCACGGGCGGATTGTTTTTTTCAGGATGCCTGCACATGGCGGCCCGGCGTCAAGCAGCGGATGCAAATTGTGCCGAATTCGTCATCAGGGTTGATGAAAACCATCAAGCAATCCTGGCCGCGATCAGTTCAACCTAGAAAAGAACGAGCGTGCCTGGCACCTCCTCGCCCCTGACTCCTGCCCGGCGGCCATAGACCATCCGCCTGTCTGGAACGGGCTTTTGCAACCCATCGCTGAAACAGGAAGCGCTGCTTGCGCCATCGCGACAAGCGTCACTCCTCGAACCCAGAGGCCTTTGCTTCACCTACGAACGACCACGATCTCCAACACAGTTTCTGCCTATTTCAATAATCCACAAAAAAGGGCTTAGCTATGTCAGGCCAAGGTAAATTCAAGAAACAACTGTCGCTGATGGACTTGACGTTCATCGGCCTGGGCGCAATCTTCGGCTCCGGCTGGCTGTTCGCTGCCAGCCACGTCTCGGCCATCGCCGGCCCGGCGGGCATCATCTCCTGGCTGATCGGCGGCTTCGCCGTGCTGCTGCTGGGCATCGTCTACTGCGAACTGGGCGCCGCCTTGCCACGCGCCGGCGGCGTGGTGCGCTACCCAGTGTTTTCCCATGGCCCGTTGCTGGGCTACCTGATGGGCTTCATCACCATCATCGCGTTCTCGAGCCTGGTGGCGATCGAAGTGGTCGCTTCGCGCCAGTACGCCGCGGCCTGGTTCCCGCAACTGACCAAACCGGGCACCAACGACGCGACCCTGGCCGGCTGGCTGGTGCAGTTCGCCCTGTTGTGCCTGTTCTTCATGGTCAACTACCGCAGCGTCAAGACCTTCGCCAAGACCAATAACCTGATCAGCACCTTCAAGTTCATCGTGCCGTTGCTGGTCATCGTCGTGCTCTACAGCTTCTTCAGCCCGGAAAACTTGGAAGTCCAGGGCTTCGCGCCGTTCGGCATGTCCGGCATCGAGATGGCCGTGTCCGGTGGCGGCATCATCTTCGCTTATCTGGGCCTGACGCCGATCATCTCGGTGGCCAGCGAGGTGCGCAATCCGCAACGCACCATCCCGATCGCGTTGATTCTCTCGGTGCTGCTGTCCACGGCCATCTATGTGCTGTTGCAAGTGGCGTTCCTCGGCAGTGTGCCGACCGAAATGCTCGCCAACGGCTGGGGCCAGATCAGCAAGGAATTCTCGCTGCCATACCGTGACATCGCCATCACCCTGGGCGTCGGCTGGCTGGCCTATCTGGTGATCGCCGATGCGGTGATCTCGCCGAGCGGCTGCGGCAATATCTACATGAACGCCACGCCGCGGGTCATCTACGGCTGGGCGCGTACCGGCACCTTCTTCAAGGTGTTCACCCGCATCGACGAGGCGTCCGGCATCCCCCGTCCGGCGCTGTGGCTGACCTTCGCCATGTCGATCTTCTGGACCCTGCCGTTCCCGTCCTGGGAAGCGCTGATCAACGTGGTGTCTGCCGCGTTGGTATTGAGCTACGCGGTGGCGCCGGTCTCGGTCGCCGCCTTGCGCCGCAGCGCCCCGGACCTGGTCCGCCCGTTCCGGGTCAAGGCCTTGGGCGTGCTGGGTCCGGTGTCGTTCATCATCGCCTCGCTGATCGTCTACTGGTCGGGCTGGAACACCGTGTCCTGGCTGCTCAGCCTGCAGATCCTGATGTTCCTGGTGTACCTGCTGGCCGGGCGTTTCGTGCCCACCGAGCACCTGTCGCTCAAACAACAGGTGCGTTCCTCGCTCTGGCTGGTGGGCTTCTACGCGATGATCATCGTGCTGTCCAAGCTCGGCAGCTTCGGTGGCCTGGGCGTGCTGGCTCATCCGCTGGACAACGTCATCGTCGCCCTGTGCTCGCTGGGCATCTACTACTGGGGCGCCTGCACCGGCGTGCCGGCCCACTTGGTGCGCCTGGAGGCCGATGAAGAAGACGAGCCCCACGCGCAACCTGCCGTGAAGGGGTTGAGCACTGCACACGCCAGCTGATCCGATGCCCCGTGATCCAGGGCGAAAGCCCTGGTCACGGCGCCGTGATGGCACAGCCGTTTCCGCAGGGAGAGCGTTGCTTCAAGGAGAAAACACATGAACCAGACTGATTCGATCCACCTGAGCCTCGAGGAGGTCCATGACCTGGCGGTCAATGCCCTGCTCGCCAATGGCATGTCCATGGCCCACGCCCAGGCCATCGCCGAGGTGATCACCCAGGGCCAGCGCGACGAGTGTCATTCCCATGGCCTGTACCGGGTATTGGTGTGCGTGCGTTCGCTGCGCTCCGGCAAAGTCGACCCGGCAGTGTTGCCGACGGTCCACGACCAGGGCCCATCCATCGTCAAGGTGGATGCGCACCAGGGCTATTCGCTCCTGGCCTTCCAGACCGGCCTGCCGGTGTTGGTGGAGAAGGCACGGCAGCAAGGGATCGCAGCGCTGGTCATCCGCAACTGTTTCCACTTCTCGGCCCTGTGGCCGGAAGTCGAGGCCATCGCCGCCCACGGGTTGGTCGGCCTGGCAATGACCCCCAGCCACAGCTGGGTAGCGCCGGCCGGTGGCAAGCGCGGCGTGTTCGGCACCAACCCCCTGGCGTTCGCCTGGCCGCGCCCGGGCAACGAGCCGTTCGTGTTCGACTTCGCCACCAGCGCCATCGCCCGTGGCGACATCGAACTGCACGCCCGCCAGGGCAAGCCGATCCCCGATGGCTGGGCGCTGGACAGCGATGGCCAGCCGACCAACGATGCGAGCGCGGCGCTGGCGGGTGCGATGCAAACCTTCGGCGGCCACAAGGGCTCGGCCCTGGCGGCGATGATCGAATTGCTCGCCGGCGCGCTGATCGGTGACATGACCAGCCTCGAATCCATGGCGTTCGATGCCGGCGC
The DNA here is from genome assembly GCF_020151015.1 of Pseudomonas sp. p1(2021b). Lineage (NCBI taxonomy): Bacteria > Pseudomonadati > Pseudomonadota > Gammaproteobacteria > Pseudomonadales > Pseudomonadaceae > Pseudomonas > Pseudomonas sp. p1(2021b). The sequence continues at coordinate 3,752,496 of NZ_CP083746.1, read as the reverse complement.
CGGTGCCACGCCGTGCCATGGCGAGCTTTTGCTGGCCTTAGACCCCAAGGCCTTCCTGGGGGACGATGTCGAAGCCGGGATGCAGCGGGCGGAACACCTGTTCGCCGCGATCACCGAACAGGGTGCACGCCTGCCTTCCCAGCGTCGTTTCAGTGCCCGCGAGCGATCGCAGGCGCAAGGGGTTTGGGTCAATCGGCAGGTGGTCGAGGAGGTGCGTCAATTGCTTTGAGGCGGCCAAAACGTGAAGAGAAACAGGCCAACTAGTTGAACTTCGCAAGTTGCCTTTCGTGATGCAAGTCACACTTCCGAGCGGCACTTTTGTATGGTGAGCAGGCATTCAATTGAGTGGAAATACTAAAGGAAATCAAGGGTTTGGATTGATAAACAAGCCGTTGTAACCGTTCAACTAAGCCTGTGCACATTGGCAATTCTTTTTTTTGAACGCGTTTGCTAATATCGCGGCGCCATCAGTACGGTGGTGAATTATAAATTAAAGGATTTAGTAATGAAAAAGCTGATCAAGGCCACTGTTGCTGTCGCTGTCGTTTCCGGCGTGGCACTGCTCTCCGGTTGCACCGGCCAAGTCTTCAACCAGCAGAAGAACTGCTCGTACGACTACCTGTTCCACCCTTCGGTTTCCATTTCCAAAGTTATTGGCGGTTGCGGCCCGATCGACAAGCTGCCGCAGCAGCAGTAATTCTGGAACGCGCCGTTTTCGGCGTGATCAAAAACCCCAGTCATCCTATGGCTGGGGTTTTTTTTACCTGCTCCGGCCCTATCGCCGGCAAGCCGGCTCCCACCTGTCCTGCGCTATTTTTAGAGATAGCGCCATACCGGCTTGCACGCTTTCAACCCAAGTGCTTGGCCATTTCAGCGGTAGCGTTCCACCCCTGCGCCAGATACACCGGCCTGCCGGCCTCGGTGGCATGCAGCACGGCGAACGCGATGTCGCGCCGGGCGAACTCGGCCTCGGCCAGCTTCATCAACGTTGACGCCAGGCCCCGGCGCCGGTAGTCGGGTTCGACGAACACGTTCAGCACATAGCCACGTTGATCGCGGGTCGGATGGGCCGGGTGCGGTGGCCAGTCGATGCTCATCAGGCCGATGGCGGCGGCGACCTGCTCGCCCTCTACCAAGGCGAAGCCGTAGTAGCGGCCATCGCCCAGACGCTGCGACAGCCAGGGGCGGAAGTGTTCGGTCATCTGGCGAAGTTGTTCAGGATCGCCGCCGGCCTCCAGAAACATCCGCTCGCGGTGGCGGCAGATCACTTCCAGGTCGTCGAGGCCGAGGCGGCGGGCCGTCAGGCCCGCGCAGTCGATATTGCCGGGGACTTCGTTCATGGCATGCCCTCCATCAGTGGGCTCGATGCTAGAGCAGCCACCAGGCGGGTGTTAGTTACAGATTGCCGTGAATTACGCCATACAGGCTAGTGCCGGTTTTGGATATTCATTGGGGCTGCTATGCAGCCCATCGCGGGACAAGCCCGCTCCTACAGGATCACGCAAACCCTCCAATGACGAGGTCCCTGTAGGAGCGGGCTTGTCCCGCGATGGGGCGCGTAGCGGCCCCATTGCCGCTTAATTCAATAAGAAAGGTTGTGGAACTTTGTGGGAAAAATCGCCGCAGCGCTCAAGATCCATACATGGGCAGCCGATAGCGCAAGCGAGAGTCCCGCCATCGAGTCATGGGCGCGCGATAAAAAGAACAATCCATCCAAGGTCCGGAACATGAACCTGAAATTCCGCCACAAGGTACTGCTCAGTGCCTGCGGCGTCGTGGTATTGGCGTTTGCCTTGTTCACCCTCTACAACGACTACCTGCAGCGCAACACCATCCGCCAGAACATCGAGTCTTCCGTGCAGCAGGCTGGCGCCTTGACCGCCAGCAGCGTGCAGAACTGGATGAGCGGGCGCATCCTGATGCTCGAGAACCTCGCCCAGGACATCGCCCAGCAGGGCGTCGGCGAACATGTCGCCGGGCTGGTCGAGCAACCGTCCTATACGCAGAACTTCCTCTTCACCTACCTCGGCCAGGCTGACGGGGTATTCACCCAGCGGCCGTTCGTGGAGTTGCCCGAAGGTTTCGACCCACGCAAGCGGCCCTGGTACGGCGAAGCCGCCAATGCCGGCGGCACGGTATTGACCCCGCCTTACCAGGGCACCGTCGGTGGCTTGATGATGAGCATCGTCACGCCGGTCAAGGCCAAGGCCAGCGGTGAGCTGCTGGGCGTGGCAGGCGCTGACCTGAGCCTGGATACCCTGGTGCGGTTGATCAACTCGGTGGACTTCGGCGGCATCGGCCACGCCTTCCTCGCCGACCGCAACGGCCAGGTGATCGTCAGCCCTGACCAGGACCAGGTGATGAAGAACCTCAAGGACATCTACCCCGATGCCGCCTTGAAGGTCGAGCCCGGCATGCAGGACGTCACCTTGAACGGGCAGGAGCGCATCATTTCCTTCGCCCCCGTGCAGGGCCTGCCCTCGGCCCAGTGGTACATCGGCCTGTCCATCGACAAGGACAAAGCCTACGCGGGCCTGAGCCAGTTCCGCACCTCGGCGATCATCGCCATGCTCATCGCCGTGGCCGCCATCGCCGGCCTGCTGGGCCTGCTGATCCCGGTGCTGATGCGCCCGCTGACCACCATGGGCCGCGCCATGCAGGACATCGCCGAAGGCGAAGGCGACCTGACCCGCCGCCTGGCGGTGCAGCACAAGGACGAGTTCGGCGAACTGGCCACCTCGTTCAACCGCTTCGTCGAGCGTATTCACGCCTCGATCAGCGAGGTGTCCTCGGCCACCCGCCTGGTGCATGACCTGTCGGAGAAGGTGGTCCACGCCTCCAACGCCTCGATCATCGGCTCCGAGGAACAGAGCATGCGCACCAACAGCGTCGCCGCGGCGATCAACCAGCTGGGCGCCGCCACCCAGGAAATCGCCCGCAACGCCGCCGACGCCTCGCAGCATGCCAGCGGCGCCAGCGACCAGGCCAACGACGGTCGCCAGGTGGTGGACGATGCGATCAACGCCATGACCGCGCTGTCGCAGAAGATCAGCGAGTCGTGCGAGCAGATCGAGGCGCTCAACGCCAGCACCGACGAGATCGGCAAGATCCTCGACGTGATCAAGGGCATCTCCCAGCAGACCAACCTGCTGGCGCTCAACGCCGCCATCGAGGCGGCCCGTGCCGGCGAGGCCGGGCGTGGGTTCGCGGTGGTGGCCGACGAGGTGCGCAACCTGGCCCACCGTACCCAGGAGTCGGCCGAGGAGATCCACCGTATGATCACCAGCCTGCAGGTGGGTTCGCGCGAGGCGGTGTACACCATGAACGAAAGCCAGGTGTCCAGCGAGCAGACCGTGCAGGTGGCCAATCAGGCCGGCGAGCGGCTGGCCAGCGTGACCCAACGCATCGGCGAGATCGACGGCATGAACCAGTCGGTGGCCACCGCCACCGAGGAGCAGAGCGCGGTGGTCGAGAGCCTGAACCTGGACATCACCCAGATCAACAGCCTCAACCAGCAAGGGGTGGAGAACCTCAACGAAACCCTGCGCCATTGCGATGCCCTGAGCCAGCAGGCGGGGCGCTTGAAGCAGCTGGTGGGCAGCTTCAGGATCTAAAAGAGCACACGACTGTTTCTGTAGGAGCGGGCTTGTCCCGCGATCGGCTGCGCAGCAGCCGTAAAACCTGCCACGTCGATAGACCAGGCAGACACAACGCTGCCTGGTTCGCGGCTGCTGCGCAGCCGATCGCGGGGCAAGCCCGCTCCTACAGGGGAAAGCGCGCAGGTCGGTAAGACCATTGATCGGAATCTCAGGCAGCCACTAATAAAAACATATTTTGATGCTTAAATTATTCTTGTCAGTCCAATCCCACCCGAGGGTGCTGCCATGAATCTCAAGATCGCCGCCTTGCTGCTACTGGCCCTGTGCGCCCAGCCAGCCTGGAGCCAAACTTCTGCCCCCGCTGCTTCTCCCACCACCGACTCCGCGGCGCTGACCACGCGCCTGGCCCTGCGCGACCTCTGGGTCGAGCATGTGTTCTGGGTCAGGAACTACGCCATGGCCAACCAGGCGGGTAACCACAAGCAAGCCGAGGTCGCCGCCAAGCAGGTGGTGGGCAATGCCACCACCATCGCCAACAGCATCGCCCCGCTGTACGGCCAGCCCGCCGCCGACCAGTTGCTCAAGCTGCTGGCCGGGCACTGGGGCGCCGTGAAACACTACAGCGACGCGACCGTGGCCAAGGACAAGGCCGGCAAGCAAACGGCCGTCAACGAGCTGTCGAGCAATGCCAAGGCGTTGTCTGCCTTCCTGGCCAAGGCCAACCCCTACCTGCCGGAGCAGACCCTGCTGTCGATGCTCACCGCCCACGGCGGGCATCACCTGTCGCAGATCGACCAGTTCGCCGCCGGTGACTATGCCGGCGAGGCGCAGACCTGGCAGATGATGCGCCAGCATATGCAGGCCTTGGCCGATGCCTTGGCCGGCGCGCTGGTCAAGCAGTTCCCGGACAAGTTCTGAACAAGGAGGCAACCCGATGCTCGAAGGCTTGGGCCGTACTCAGCAGGACCTGCTCAACGCGTTGCTCTACCAGCCTGGAGGCATGAGCATCGACGAGCTGTCGCAGGCCCTGGCGGTCACCCGCACCGCGGTGCGCCAGCACCTGGCGGCGCTGGAGCGTGACGGCCTGGTCCAACGCGGCGCCACCCGGCCTACCGGGCGGCGCCCGGAGCAGCTGCACCAGCTCACCGACCGCGCCCGGGAGCTGTTTCCACGGCAGTATCCGCTATTGGCGAACCTGCTGATCGACCAAGTCGCCGGGCTGATCGGCCAGGACGCGCTGTTGGCGCTGATGCGCAACCTTGGGCGCAAGTTGGCCGAGGACATGGAGCAGAAGGTGGTCGACGAGGCGCGCATCGTCGAGCACATGAACAATGCCGGCTACGAGGCGCAGGTATTCTTTCGGTCGTCCGGCGAGCCTGAGATCGTGGCCCACAACTGCGTGTTCCATCACCTGGCCAAGGCCCACCCGGTGGTCTGCGAGCTGGACCTGGCGTTGATCGGAGCGTTGGGCGGGGGGGAGGCGGTGCACCAGGAGTGCATGTTGCGTGGTGGGGCGGTATGCCGGTTTTCGCTCAAGGCGCCAGGTGAGCCGCAACTCATATGAGGGGCTGCTGTGCAGCCCTTTCGCGGCACAAGGCCGCTTGTATGGTGATACTTGAAGGGGTGGTGGGACGAAAAAGCCGATTCTGACTGTTAGCCGCAGTACAGACCGTGGGAGACATCGCCCCACCCCTTCACCAAAGCGCCGATAAAGAATGCATCGTTTGCAAGCGACGATAGAAGCAAGCCAGCGCCTCTTGGTGAAAACCCCTCCAAGCAGAAAAACCATACGTGGGAGTGTGGCCAATGGCAATGCAGGTAAGCCAATTCATCATTGGTGTGGATGTGGCCAAAGTCGAATTGGTTGTCCATTTCGAAGACCGTGATGAACAGTCCTCGCTGAAAAATACCAAACCCGAAATCAAAAAATGGCTGGGACAACAACCCGCCAATACCGCTATCTGCGTCGAAGCAACGAATACCTACCATCTCGACCTGGTGGAGATGGCTTATGAAAAAGGCTTTGCAGTCTACGTGGTCGATGGCTTCCAGCTCAGTAACTATCGAAAGAGCGTCGGTGGTCGGGTGAAGACGGACGCCTCTGACGCTTATCTACTCTCTCGCTATCTTTCCCGCGAAGGCAGTGGACTACGTCCCTGGAGCCCACCTCCAGCCGTCTACGGCAAGCTCCAGAGCCTTCTGCGTCGCCGCGCCTCGCTGGTCTCGGCACGCACCGCCTTGATGCAAAGCTGGTCCAATGAAAGAAGCCTTGAGACCGTGTTCAAATCCTTTGCCAAGAACATGGAGAAACTCGATGTACTGCTTCAGAAAAAGCTCAAGGAGTTGGTGCGCGAAGCCGGATTAAGCGAGCAGGTCGCCCGCTGCCAAAAGATAGAAGGCATCGGATTTTTGACCGCTGTGGGGTTGGTGACAGCGTTTATCCGGGGGGACTTCAAGAATGGTGATTCATTCATCGCTTTCTTGGGCATGGACTTGCAAATCTCTGACTCCGGGCAAAAAACCGGCCGTCGGCGGCTCACCAAGCGGGGCTGCTCTGAGATACGACGCCTTCTGCACAATGCGGCAATGTCGGCTAGTCGATCAGTGGCCTGGAAAGAGGTGTATGCACACCACAGGAGCAAAGGTAAGGCTACTACCGAGGCCCTGGTGATCTTGGCCAGGAAGCTCGCCAGAGTCGCATTCGCCCTATTGAAGAGTCAGGGCGAATACGTCACCAGAACAGCTAAAAATGCTTGCCCACAACCATAGAATCTCCTACAAAGCCGATAGGAGCGGCCTTGTGCCGCGCAGCGGCCAATCAGAACGCTTTGCTGACCGCGGCCACCACCGTGGCCGAGCAGACGTCCTTGAAGCCGAGGTAGCTGGCACATTCTGCCTGGGACAGGTCGGTGTCGATGTAGCTGAGTGACCAGTCCAGCGACAGCATCGTGCGGCTCAGTTCCACTTCCCATTCGTGGTAGGCGTTGCGGCTGCTGCCGTCGTTGGCGAACCAGCTCGGGTCCTTGTAGTCGTTGCGCCCATAGCGCACCTGAAGGCCGATGTCATGGGGCAGCAGGGTGCCATAGCCGACATAGCTGTAGAGCATCGACTGGTCGCCATTGAAGTCGTCCGAGTAGTTGCCGCCCAGCAGCACACCCCAGGCACGCAGTTCGGCATGGTATTCGCCGTAGTTGAAGTTGCCCTGGCGCGGGTAGACGTACTTGATGTACGAGGTGTCGAGGGTGACATCGTCGCTGATCTGCCAGAAGTAGCCGGCGTAGTAGTCCAGTTCCTGGCGGGTGCGGCTGCCGAAGCCGAAGTCGACGTTGGAGCTCCAGATCCCGGCGTACAGGCCGCTGCTGTGGGCCAGGGTCAGCGAGCCTTGCAGGGCCGGGTCGTTCTGGGTCTGGGAGATGCCGCGGGTACGGTAGTCGCTGAAGATCCCGACCTTGGCTTCGAGGCTGAAGTCGTCGTCGAGGTCGATGGCGTGGGCGAGCGGGGCACAGGCCAGCAGGCCGCCTGCGATGAGGGTGCGTGGGCGCATTCGAGGGTTTCCGTTATTGTTTTTGTGTGGGATATGGCAGGGCGGGCGCTATCGTGGGACAAGCCCGCTCTCATAGAGCAACGCATAACTATTTGGGTTTGCAGGCCCTTTGTGGGAGCGGGCTTGTCCCGCGATTAGGCCGGGCCCGGTATCCCGCCTGGCAAGGGCTTCGCCCTTGATCGCGGGACAAGCCCGCTCCCACAGGGGCCGCGAAGCGATCAGCGCGCGTAGATCTGCTTGCCGGCGAACCAGGTCTGCAGCACCTGGGTGTCACGCAGTGCTTCAGGCTCGACGGTGAGCACGTCGCGGTCGAGGACGATCATGTCCGCCTGCTTGCCGACCTTGAGCGAGCCGACCTGCTGTTCCAGGCGCATGGCCCGCGCGGCATTGAGGGTGTAGGCCTGGAACATGGTTTCGCGGTCGATGGCCTCTTCGGCGTTGAGCACACCCTTGGGGCCCTTGCGGCTGATCGCCTGGTAGATCGCCTTCCACGGCTCCGGCGTGGTGATCGGCCAATCGCTGGCCCCGGCGATGGTCGCACCGTTCTTCAACAGCGACCGGGCCGGGAAGGTATGCATGAAGGCCATGGCGTCGACATACGGCTTGACCAGGTCGAGGTTGTTCTCGTCGGCGCTGGCCCAGTACAGCTGCATCGAAGCGATCACGTCCAGGCCCTTGAAGCGGGCGTATTCCTTCGGGTTGACCATCTGCAAATGGGTGATGGAGTGGGGGATGCCGCTGTGGCGCTCGCGCCGAGCCTGCTCCACACCGTTGAGCGCCTCGCGCACGGCGCGGTCGCCGATGGCGTGCACGTGCACCAGCCAGCCGCGGGCATCGGCGGCGCTGACCAGCTCGCCGAAGTGTTTCGGGTCCAGCAGCAGTTCGCCGTTCTGCCCGGAGTTCTTGTAAGGTTCGAGCATGGCTGCGGTCTGTGCCGGGGCCTCGGCAACGCCGTCGGCGAACACCTTGATGCCCGGCAGGGTGAGGTTTTCTACGCCAAGAAACTGCTGGCGCACCTTGTCCAGCTCGTCCAGGTCGGCAGGGCGCGCCTTGGAGTCGGCCATCAGCAGGGCGGCGACGTGGGCGGTCAGCTTGCCGCGCTCGGAAAGGGCCTTGTAGACTGGCAGCACGCCCAGCGAATCGTTGTTGACGTCGGCCCCTGGCAGTTCGTTGGCCAATGGGTCCATCCAGCCGGTGATGCCCAGCTGCTTGTTGTAGTCCAGGGCCATGCGCCCGGCGGTCATCAGGGTGTCATGGCTCAGCGGCGGCAGCAGGTCGGTCACCGGGTAGTAGCTGGCGTCGGCGAGAAAGCCGTTCGGGGTACCGTCCGGGTGCTGGCCGATGGTGTTGCGTGCCTCGGCGGGCAGCGCCGCGAGGGTCTCGGCATCGATCCCGGCGCGCTCGAGCATGGCCTGGTTGGCCCAGCCGGTGTGCATGTCGTTGGCCGCCAGGAGGATCGGCTGCCCGGCCCATTCGCCATGGTTGAAGCGTTGCTCCAGGGCCGGGATGTCGTCCCAGTAGGTGCCCGGCACGCCACCGACGGAGAGGAATTCGCCACGTACCGCCTTGCCATCCTGGCGCCACTGGCGCAGGCGCTGCTCCAGCTCGTCGAGGGGCAGCTGCTCGCCGGCCAGGTTGGCCAGTTCCAACTGCAGGCCGCCCTTGATGGCGTGGGAGTGGGAGTCGAGCATGCCCGGCATCAGCACCTTGCCGCCCAGGTCGATCACCTGCGTACCGTTGGCCTTCAGGCGCAGCACGGCCTGATCGGAGCCCACCGCGACGATCTTCTCGCCCTCGACCGCCACGGCCTGCTGCAATGGCTGGCCGGGTTCGGCGGTATAGACCTTGGCGTTGTGCAGGATCACGTCGACCGCCGCGAAGCCCGGCAGGGCGGTGCAGGCCAGGCCCGCGCTGATCGCCATCTTCAGGAGCTGCTTCATTCGATGCCTCGTTCTTGTTGTGATGGGGCCGCAGCCTAGCCAAGGCGCAAGGGCGATTAAATGCGACGGCAGGCACAACTTTTTTCGCGCTGGGGAAATAATCCGTCGCCTATGATTGCCGTGGTGCAAAGCCCAGGCATGCCGGTGCCTATTCAAATCGCGCGGCATTTGCCGGTTTGATGAAAAGGCGCAGATACTCGCCGCGCCTTCGCATTGCCTCGCTTGTGCCGAACAGGAAGAAACCATGGACAAAATGACGGCCCTGACCATTTTCGTCGCCGCCGCCGAGCACGGCAGCTTCAGCCGTGCCGCCGAGCAGTTGGGCAAGACCCCCTCGGCCATCACCAAGGCCGTCGCCCACCTGGAAACCGAACTGGGCGTGCGCCTGTTCGAGCGCACCACCCGGCGCATGGCGCTCACCGAAGCCGGCACCCTGTACCTGGAAGGCGCGCGCCAGGCATTGATGCACCTGCAACTGGTGACCGAGGAAGTGGAACAGCTGCAGCACGAGCTGCGGGGCACCTTGCGCATCACCGCGCCGCCGTCGTTCGGCCCGGCGTTTCTCAACCAGGTGTGCTGCCGGTTCATGCGCGAACACCCGCAGGTGCGCCTGGAGGTGAACCTCAACGATGCCAATGAAGACCTGATCGACGGCGGCTACGACCTGTCGCTGCGCGACGGCCCCACCGACCAGCCTGAACTGATCGCCCAGCCGCTGATCGAGAACCGCGTGATCCTCTGTGCCAGCCCCGACTACCTGGCCCGGCGCGGCGACTCGATCACCCTGGAGAACTACGCCCAGCATGACTGGCTGCTGCTGCGTCACCCGTTGCTCAACCGCAGCTACTGGTGGATCGAGCAGGGCGGCCAGACCCTGCGCGTGCGCCAGCCCACGCCCAAGCTGGTCAGCGACAACTTCGACTTCCTGCTGGCCTGCCTGCTCGATGGCCAGGGCCTGCAGTTCGTGCCCACCTGGTGCGCCGCCCCCTACCTGGCCAAGGGCCAACTGGTGGAAGTGCTGCCCGACTACTGGCGGGCCTTGAGCGCGTTCGGGCCCTGGGTGCATGTGCTGTACCTGCCGCACCGGCGCAATACGCGCAAGGTGCAGGCCTTCATCGCCTTGCTGCACGAACACCTGCGGGGGCAGGGCCTGGAGGCGGCTGAGCGGGGCTGAGTTTTTCCGTCTGGGCACAAAAGTTGTGCGGGGTGTGACGATGATCGGCGGGAGGCGGCTCGCTAGGCTAAGGGAGGTCGCCTGATCAGGCATTCCACTCTTTCCCAAACAGCAACGATGCCTTGAGGCCGCTGTACCAGGAGTTCCCCCGCAGTGAAGATCCACACCCTCGTCACCGACATCCGCAACCCCGCCGAGCGCGGTCGCCAGATCGGCGAACGTTTCGCCGAGCAGATCCGCCAGACCACCCAGCTGTACCTGGACTTCTTCCCTCGGGTCGGCGTGTCGCTGCGCGAGGCGCAGCGCATCGGCGAGAACAGCCTGGCAGCCCTGGAAGCCTGGAGCCCGAACCTGGCGGCGGAAGTGATCGGCATGGCCAGTGGTACGGACCTGCCGCTGTGGCAACTGGCGAGCCTGAACGCACGCACCGAGGTACTGGCCGCTCGCACCCGCCACAGCGAATGTTCCACCACCGTGCACGCACCTCGCGGTCCGCGTGCACCGCAGACCCTGCAGACCTGGGACTGGCACGACAGCCTCTGCCCCCATGGCCTGATGCTGGGCCTGCACACCGAGCGCGGCATGCAGGTCAAGCTGTTCTGCGAGTTCGGCATGTTGGCCAAGCTGGGCGTGAACAGCGCAGGTCTGGGCCTGCACTTCAACATCCTGCACCACACCAGCGACAACGACAGCGGCGGGGTGCCGGTGCATGCCATCGCCCGTCGCCTGCTGGAAGATGCGAGCAGCGTCGAGGAAGCCGTGGAGCTGGCGCGTTCGGCGCGGGTCAGCGCTTCGACCGTGCTGACCGTGTTCTCCCGCGAGGACTGCAGCCCACGTGCGGTGAGCATCGAGCTGAGCCCTGAGCGCACCGCGCTGGTGTTGCCACGCGAGGACGGCTGGCTGCTGCACACCAACCATTTCCTCGACCCGCAGCTGAGCCTGGGCGAGCAGGTCGCCGACCGCGCCGACACCCAATGCCGCCTGGGCCACCTGGAACAGGTGATCGGCCAGATGGGCAGCAGCGACCTGCGCGCCCGCGCCGAGGCCATGTGCGGCGCCGAAGGCGACAGCGCACCGATCTGCTTCCACCCGGACATGGCCATGCCGGATACCGAACGCTGGGAAACGCTGCTCAGCGTCGGTATCGACACCGAGCACTGCTTCCTGGACTACGTGGCGGGTACGCCGCTGCAACTGGCCAAGGCCGGCTTCGAACGTTTCTGAGCCAACCCGGTGCCGCTGCCTGCCGTGGGGCGGCACCCGCAAAACGAGAACAACAACAATGCATGCGGAACATTCCCACCCTGCGTCATCCCGGTCTGCGTTGCGGACCTTCTGCGTCTCCGGCCTGGGCACTGCGCTGGAGTTCTATGACTTCATCATCTATGGCACGGCGGCGGCGCTGGTGTTTCCCCAGGTGTTCTTCCCGCAGATGGACCACCTGACCGCGACCCTGGTGGCCTTCAGCGCCTTCGGTGCCGGCTTTTTCGCACGCCCCCTGGGTGGGCTGGTCTTCGGCCACTTCGGTGACCGCATCGGCCGCCAGAAGGTGCTGGTGGCAACCTTGCTGCTCATGGGCCTGAGCACCTTCCTCATCGGCTGCCTGCCCAGCCACGCCAGCATCGGCGTGATGGCGCCGGTCCTGCTGGTGCTGCTGCGCCTGGTCCAGGGTTTTGCCGCGGGCGGCGAGTGGGGTGGTGCCGCGCTGTTCGGCATCGAGTCGGCACCACCAGGCAGGCGAGGGTTATGGGGCAGCTTCACGAGCATGGGCATCGGCGTCGGCGGCATCCTCGGCGCTGCGGTGTTCGCGATCGTCAGCGCGGCCTTCGACGACAACCTGGTGGCCTTTGCCTGGCGCATCCCGTTCTGGCTCGGCGGCACGCTGGTGCTGATCGGCCTGTATGCCCGCCTCAGGGCCCCAGCGCCACTGGCGGCACCTGCCGCCAAGCTGGTACGTGCTCCTCTGGCCGAGGCGCTGCGCCAGCGGCCACGGCAATTGCTGCTGTGCACCGGCATTGCCTTCGGTTACTGCACCATCGCCTATATCGGCAGCACATTCTTCCTGACCTACGCCACCCAGGTGGGCTACGGCAGCACCCAGGCACTGATGTTCGACCTGACCCTGTCGATCGCCATCGTGCTGTCGGCGCCTTTGTTCGGCTATCTGTCCGATCGCTTGGGCCGGCGCACGGTGATGGTGTTCGGTGCATTGGTCATGGCCCTGGGGCTGTTCGCCTTCTTCGCCCTGGTCGGCATGCAGAGCTTTGCCATCGCCCTGTTCGCCTACAGCCTGACCGGCCTGCTGATGGGGGCGACCCAGGGACCGATCCCGGCGTTCCTCGGCGAGCAGTTCCCGCGCAGCATGCGTTACTCAGGGATCTCTGCCAGCTACCAGATCGGTGCGGCGCTGGGCGGTGGTACGGCCTCGAGTATCGCCACGGCGATTCTGATCCTCACCGACCATGACCCGCTGGGCGTGGCGTTGTATGGGGCAGGGGCGCTGGCGCTGGTGGCGGTGTGTTCGTTGATGCTGCGCGAGACGTCGCGGCTGAGCATGGCGCAGATCGACGAGGAGCCTATCGGATGTGCCGAGGACGCGGTGCTGGCTCGGCATTGATGGCCATGGGGCTGCTGCGCAGCCCTTTCGCGGCACAAGGCCGCTCCTACAGGTCTCGCGCTGGCTCGGTAGGAGCGGCCTTGTGCCGCGAAAGGAGTGCGAAGCGCTCCCCGAACCCAGTCTCAGGCCGTGGCGGTGAGCAACGCCTTGGCCTCGGCGAAACATTGCTCGGCAATCGCCGAGCGTGGCTCGCTGCGGCGCAGCAGCAGGCCGACCGGGCTGTGGATGCTGGCATCGACGATCGGCACGATGCGCATGTGGTCGGACAAATCCTCCAGCCCGCAGTCCAGTGGCATGACCGTACAGCACATGCCGGTATTGACGGCCTGGATCAGCTGGAAGGTGGAATCGCTCTCCAGCACTGCAGCCGGCTCCAGGCCGCGGCTACGCAGGCTCAGGTCCAGCGACTGGCGATAGTGCATACCTTTGCTCAGCAGGCCCAGGGGCAGGTCGGCCAAGGCTTCCCAGCGCAGCTCGGGCGTGTCGAAGCTGAAATAGCGGGTGTCGTGCAGCAGGCCCATGGTGGTGGTGCCCAGCTCGATCACTTCGAAGAAGCTGGCATTGACTTGGTCCAGGTAGCAGATACCAAGGTCCAGCTGGTTGCGGCTGAGCCCATCGATGATCTGCTCGGAGCTCAGCGAACTGAGTTGAAAGTGCAGCTCCGGAAACGTCTCGCGCAGCGGCAGCAAAAGCTGCATAGGGTTGAAGCTGGCCAGCGGCACGGTGCCCAGGCGTAGGCTGCCGACCACCTGGCCGCGGCAGCTGGCGGCCTCGGCCTGCAACCCATCGTGGGCGGCGAGCAAGGTGCGGGCCCAGGCCAGGATGCGCTCGCCGGCCTCGGTGAAGCCTTCGAAGCGCTGGCCACGCTTGACCAGCACCAGGTCCAGTTCGTCCTCCAGGTTGCGCAGGCGCATGGACAGGGTCGGCTGGGTGATATGGCACAGCGCTGCGGCCTGGCCGAAGTGACGGGTCTGGTCGAGGGCGATGAGGAACTTGAGCTGCTTGATGTCCATGGTACGGCCTGGTGGAAGCGGGATGGGCTGACCTTAACCAAGTCTTCCGGCGCTGGCCAATGCTTAATGCGTTCGGGGCAAGCGTGCCTCAGCACTTCCTGGTAGAACAGGTCAACTATTCAATTGTTTGTTTTTCGTTGATTTGTTGTCAAAAGTTTTCTCGCTGTTTAATTTCCGGTTGTTTTTGTTTGTTGATTGTTTCCTTGTGTAGGAACTTTCCTGCTTTTATTAAAACTTTGAAATGAAATATAAGTTGGTTGCGCTTGGATATTCGCGTGATAAAAATAGAGGGCGTTTTCATTGCCTCTTTCACGGTCGAGTAGAGTAAAGTGCAAATGGACTTAGAACGGGTGTTTTCGCCTCAACACCGCCGACTGATCAAACTGACCACGCCCCTCGATGGCGAGCAGGCCTTGCTGCTCGAGCGTTTCAGCGGCAACGAAGGGCTGTGCACGCTGTCCGGTTTCGAGTTGTGGTTACTCAGTCAGGACGCCTGCATCGAACTCAAGTCGCTGATCGGCCAGCCGGCGAAGTTGGAAATAGAACTGGTCGGCGGCGGCACCCGTTATATCCATGGCCATATCACTGCGTTCAGTCTGCAAGGCAGCGATGGTGGGCTGGCCTACTACCAGGCGAAGTTGCAGCCTTGGCTGTGGATGCTGACGCGGCGCATCGACTCGCGCATCTTCCAGGGCCAAACCGTGGAAACGGTGATCGGCACAGTCCTGGCCCACTACGGGGCTTTGGCACGCTTCGAGTTCCGCCTGTATCACGCCCTCGAGCCCCACAGCTACCTCACCCAATACCGTGAAACGGACCTTGCCTTCGTGATGCGCTTGATGGAGCAGGAGGGGTTGGTCTTCTATTTCGAGCATACCGCCGACGGCCATACCCTGATCATCACCGACTGCTCCCAGATGCTGGGGCCGCTGGCCGAGCAACCGCAGGTCCGTTACCACAGTGCCTGCGTCACCGAGCCCACCGATTCGATCACCCAATGGCACAGCCAACGGGAACTGCAGCCGGGCAGGATGGCCCTGCAGACCTTCGACTACAAGCAACCTCGCAATCGGCTGCCTATCCAGATGGACACCTTGAACGAGCAGGGTAACTGCGGGCGTTACGAGGTCTATGAGTTCCTGGGCGCCCGCAGTCACCGCACCGTGGACGAAGGCAACCTGCTGGTGCGCAACCGCCTGGAGGCCATCGAAGCCCAGGCCAAGACCTTTCGCGGCAGCAGCACCTGCCGGGCCATGCGCCCAGGCTACACCTTCGAGTTGACCGGGCATTTCGACCACGACCGCGAGGCGCAGGCCGAGCGCGAGTTCCTGCTGCTGTCGGTGGTGCATCGCGGCTGTAACAACTACCTGACGGACCAGCCTGCCGACTACCACAACGATTTCGTCTGTATCCGCAAGAAAATCCCTTACCGGCCCCCCCTCAGCGTGCCGCGCCCCACCATCAACGGGCCGCTCAGCGCCATCGTGGTGGGCCCGGAGGGCGAAGAGGTGTTCACCGATGAGCTGGCGCGGGTCCAGGTCCGCTTTCCCTGGCAGCGAGGTGACAGCCTGCCGGAGGGTACCACCTGGCTGAGGGTGGCGATGCCCAGCGCCGGCAGTGGTTTCGGTCACCAGTTCGTGCCACGCATCGGCCAGGAGGTGCTGGTTTCGTTCATGGCCGGTGACATCGATCGGCCAGTGGTCACGGCGGCGTTGTACAACGTCGACCAGGTTCCGCCGCGCTTCAGCAAGACCGTTGGCCTGCCGGGCAACCGGGCGTTGTCGGGTATCCGCACTCAGGAGCACAAGGGGCGCGGCTTCAACGAGTTGCTCTTCGATGACACGTCGGGCGCAGTGCGCACCCGCCTGGCCAGTACCCACCAGGCCACCGCGTTGAACCTGGGTAAGCTCACCACGCCGCGCACCGACGGGCGTGCCCAGCCCCGTGGCAGCGGTGCCGAGTTGCGCACCGATGCCGCCATCGCCCTGCGTGCCGCCCAAGGCATGCTGCTGACCACCTATGCGCGCCGCGACGCCACGGGGGCGCAACTGGACCGCCAGGAGCTGCTGCAACTGCTGGCTGAATGTGGCGAGCTGTTCAGGGCCTTGGGCCAGACTGCTGCGGCGCGCGGTGGCGAGGCGGTGGACAGCCAAGGGAGCGATGCCGTGCGCCAGGCCCTGGCGCAATGGCCGGCTGCGGACAGCGACGCGACGGGCGATCCGTTGTTGGCGCTGGCTGGCGAGGCCGGGATCGCCAGCGCGACCCCGCGTTCGCAGCTGCACTACGCCGGCGGGAACCATGACACCACTGCCCAGGACAACCTGCAGCTCACCAGTGGCGGCGCCATGCGCCTGCAAGCCGGCCAGGGAATCAGCGCCTTCGCTCAGGACGGCGGCATCAGCGCCATTGCCAACCGCGGCAAGGTGCAGGTCCAGGCCCAGGACGACGACATCGCCCTCGATGCACAAAAGAACCTGCGCTTCTCGGCCGTTGAAGGCGAGGTCGTGGTCACCGCGCCCACCATCCGCCTGGTGGCGGACGACGGCAGCTACATCAAGATCGGGGGCGGCATCGAGATCGGTACCCAGGGCAAGGTCACGGTGAAGGCCAGCGAGCATGACTGGACCGGCCCCGGCACCGATGCTGCCCAAGCCCCGGTCTTCAGCCGCGACCCGGCGGCCCAGCGCCTGCTGTTCCACTACGCGGGGCATGCCGAGGACAGTGTCCGCCTGGCAGCCAGCCACGCCTACCGGATCACGCTGGAGGACGGCAGCACCGTGCAGGGCCGTACCGACGCCAGCGGCCGGACCGAGCGCGTCGAGCGCGACCAGATGCACCAGGCCCAGGTGGCTGCGCTACGTGACAACGGCTCGAAAGGAGGCGCGCAATGAAGGGGGCCGAGCACTGTGTCGTAGCGGGGTGCAAGACACGCCTGATCCCCAACGCGAATACCGATCGCAGCCTGGAGGTGCCCGCCGACCTGCCGGGGGTGGTGATCTTCTTGCACGGGGTGAACGACCCGGGGGCTTCGTACGAGTCGGTGGAGGAGGGATTGTGCCAAGGGGTCAACGAGCGCCTGGATCGGCCGGATCTGAAGGCGGGGCGGTATGGGACCGTTTACCAAAAGGCCATGAAGCGCGCTCCCGAGGAGCGCGATACCGATGACAAGACCGCGCTCGACGATCCCGATACGTATCTCTACAAGCGCGACACGGACGACCCCAAGACCCGTAGCCTGATGATCCCGTTCTACTGGGGATATCGCGCTGCACCGGAGGAGATAAAACGGGACGAGGAGAACAATCCCGTCAAGCTGCGTGATCAGTACCAGGACGTGTTCGAAAACCGGCTGGACAGGCATTTCGCCAAGGGCGGCGGTTTCTTCGCGAACGCCACCAACAATCTGCTGGAAATGTATGGCAAGGGGTTCGATGCCTTCAAGCGTCAAGGGGCGCAACTTGCCTTGCCCAATACCTTGTTCATGGGCAGGGGCCCTCATCGTCGTTATTTCGTGCTGGCTGCCACCCGTCTGGCCATGCTCGTCAGCGAGATCCGGCGTGTATCGCCCGACGAGACCATCACCATCATCGGGCACAGCCAAGGGACCCTGATCACCCTGCTGGCCCAGGCCATGCTGGTGGACAAAGGCCAGCGCTGCGCGGACACGTTGATCATGGTGGATACGCCGTACAGCGTGCTGCCGAACGTGACGCCCAAGCACCACGACACGCTGTCCACCTTGCTGCGTATCGTCAAGGCGGTCACCGCCACGCCTCACCCCGAACCGCCCTTACCTGCATTGCGCGATCCCCAGACCTACGGCGGCCGCACCGGCCCCCGTTGGTCGCCGACCCAAGGTTCACGCAAGGACAAGGTCGGCAACCTCACCGTTTTCCCCGAGCGGGACAACCGCGGCAAGGTGTACCTGTATTTCTGCCCGGAAGACACCACCGTGGCCCTGGATGACGTAAAGGGCATCGGCACCTACGGCGTGCCGGACACCCTGCCGGACGGGACGCCCGCGATGCAGGCATTGCACCCGTTGCGCTTCTACCAGCGGCTGTGGACCAAGCGCCATCGCAACGGCAAGCCGGTACGGGTGGGGGAAGCCGCCGGGCCGGACAAGCTGCGCGCCAAGGGTGAGCACCGCTATCCAGGAAACAACCTGTTCGTGGGCTTTGCCTCCCAGGGGGGCATGGCCGTGGGCGAAGAGCGCCTGATCAATGGCGAGCCGCTGAATCCACCCCATGCACCGCACATGTTCGGAGGTGAGGCGCAACCCGGCTCACCTGAACAATCCGGACTCGACAGGCCGGACGACGTGAGCATCAGCAATGCCCTGGGTAATCCGGTGGCCCGTTTCCAGTGGCGGAAGATCGCTTCGGTGCCGGCACGGATCGACCTGGAAAAAGCCCGCGCTGCCTGGAACAAAGGCAAGGAAGCTGGCGACCAGACCGGCGCCCTCAAGCAAGAGCGCAAATACGGTAACTGGAAGCTGGGCACACCGGATTATTTCGACATTCTGCGAGAGGAAACACCCAACGAAATCCGAGCACGGATGAGGGTCGAGCTCGATGTGCTGGAAAAAAATAGTTACCACTCAGCCGTGTTGCGTAGTCCGGAAAATCATCGGTGGGTGACGGCGATGGATATTGCGATTGGACAGGCGCATTGCCTGGATGATCCGGAGTTGCGGGAGGTGTTGGTGGCGATTGCGGATTGGAAAATGAATGATAAAGCGTACTTCCGAATTCGTCAGTTGCCTGGTTGGTCCCGTATTAGCGATGAGGCTCGGAAGTTTGTGGAGGCTAGCTATGGCTATTATGAGGAAGGATTTTTTCCTTCTGAGGTTGTGCCATTAGTTCTGCCCTCTTTAGTTTCTGATTTTGACAAGCGGTAGAGACGTGATGATGAGTCAAGTGAAGGAGCGCGTGCGCCCAGGGTTCAAGATTTATTTCTGTTTGTTTGGTGTGTTGAGTGTGTTGTGGGTTGGTTTTTTGATAGTGGTGTATGGGAAGGCGCAGGAGTTAGGTATGGCCCATCGTGATGTTAAACCCTTGTTAGCTTTGGGCATCTCCTCAATCGTCGGTGTCGTTGCGGTGATTTTCAGCATTCATTGGTGGCTCAATGCACTAGCGAAGGAGAGGGAAAAACAGGCTGCGAATAGAGCTGAGCTTATAGCAGCACTATCGGAGCAGGAGTCTGTTTCCGTAAAAACATATGCACTGGAAATGCGTGGGGTAGGTGTGGCAATCCATCGGGATGCTCAGTCTAGGATATGGGGATTTATCAAAGATAAAAATGATAATTTCTCTTCGGTTTATTCAGTTGATCCTAAAGAGTATACGGATTCTTTGGCATCTAGGCGCATTTCTAGCGAAATAAAAGTTCGCTTCGCATTCAAGCATTCCGCGGGCGAGTCCGTGGCCTATTGGCCCATTCCTGTTTTTGCGCTAGGGCCGCCTAATCCATATCCAGATGGATATAAGGCCGCTAATCTGATTGGCGCTGGCCGTAATGCTGCGACGTTGGGAGTGACCCTTTTTCTCTGGCAGGACGACGAGAATACCAGTCATGCTCAAACTATGATTGAGCGGCTTTTTACATTCTTTGAGGAGAATCCGACTGTTCCGCAAGCGTTGATCGTGAGTGAGGATGGTGACGTAGTGCGTGATTTATATCGCAAGCCAGGGACTGCTGGTTTGCAGAATGATCAGGTCGTTCCCACGATATATGAGAGCATGACGGGTTTATTGGTTGCTCGGTCGGATCGAGTCAGTCGCTATATTCGTCCCTATGCCGTCAATGAAATTGAAAATAATCAAAACAAGAGAACGGACTTGGGAAAGCTTTGGGCTTTCTATTGGGAGCAGAATAGAGCGCATTTTTATTGGTATCGGGAGAAAGAACGAGCTAAGGGTGTTGACTATCCTATGTCTCCCTCTATGTCCACCGCCTATTGGCAATCCAAACTCCCTGAGCTCTGGAAAACCATCAGCAACCGAGGCCCCGGCCATTTCGAGCCTTCTCCCTGGCTACCGGTCCGCTGGGCCCAGCATCAGGTCGATGAGTTCGACGCCTCACCGGTACTGGGCTATCTGCACCGTCCGATCAAAGTCCCGATGCACGATGAAAACGGCAAGCGCCTGAAACCCGCGCTCCAGGCCAAGGCTCTGCAAGCCGGTTGGCTAGAGGCATTGGACACCTTGCCCAAGGGGCACAAGCCGGTGCGGGTGTTCTACGACAGCACGGACAACCTCGAAGCTGAAATCGCTCTGACCAACGCCCTGCATGAGCTCAATACCGACGGCCACGGGCTGGACATCGGCAATGTGGAAGAGGGCTACGACATCGGCCGCCGCCTGGGCAATACCGGTGTCAGCAGCGCCCTGGTGCAGATCAACCTGGCATGCATTGCCAGCTACCTGGACGGCGGCACGAGTGCAGTGGTGTACGCCGGTGCGGACGGCAGCCTGACGGTGCAGATGGTCCGCCCGCCAGATGAGGCGCGCAAAGAGAAGAACCGGAAGAATCGCGGTGTTGATCCTTTTAGCTACGGTTTGCCCTAATGAGCCATTTTATTTGCAGGGTGGTTGACAAAGGTTGCTAAATTCGAATGAAAGGGTAGGAAGTTAGACGTGACTTATCGGAGTTCCGCGCCCTTATTGGCTTTGGGTATTTCATCCGTTCTCGGAGTTGTCGCTCTGATTTTTGGCTTTCGTTTGTGGTTTAATGAGTTATCGAGCGAGAAGGGAAAACAGGGTGCGGATAAAACTGAGCTTGTAGCTGCGCTGTCGGAGCATGCGTCTAGTTTCGTAAAGATGTATGCACTAGAGATTCGAGGGGTTGGGCTTGCAGTTGAAGATTGGCATCAATCATCGCTCTGGCGTGAGATAAAAAAGAAAAACAATAATTTTATCTCTATTTATTCTCAGGACCCCAACGACCTGGACACATCCTACAGTGGTCGGCAAATTACAAGATCTATAAATGCCCGGGTTGCTTTTCAGCACGCAGCAGGTGAATCAGTAGCTTATTGGCCTATTCCTGTATTTAGTCTAGGCCCTACCAAACAGCCATCTGACACTGGGGCTGCGGCTAATATCGTGAGGGGGCGAAATGCCGCGACCTTGGGTGTAACACTTTTTCTATGGCAAGACGCCAAGAATGGCACGCCTGCGCAGCCCATGATTGAGCGACTCTTTCAATTCTTTGATGAGAATCCCACGGTGCCACAAGCGTTGATTGTTGGTGAGGATGGGGACGTTACAAGAAATAGTTTACGGGTGGCGGGTACACCGGGATTACAGAATGATAAAGTCGTGCCGACCGTATATGAGAACATGACAGGGCTATTGGTTGCTCGCTCAGACCGTGTAAGTCGATATATCCGCCCATTTGCACCTCAGGACGCCGAGGATAATCAAAATAAAAAAACAGATCTCGGCAAGCTCTGGGCCTTCTATTGGAAGTACTCACCCCAATTCAGGAAGGTGTACGAGGATGCTAGGCGAGCTGAAGGTATCGAGAATCCTTATGGCCCCGGCACTATGTCCACCGCCTACTGGCAATCCAAGCTGCCCGAATTCTGGAAAACCATCAGCAACCGGGGCCCCGGTCATTTCGAGCCTTCTCCCTGGCTACCGGTCCGCTGGGCCCAGCATCAGGTCGATGAGTTCGACGCCTCACCGGTACTGGGCTACCTGCACCGCCCGATCAAAGTCCCGATGCAGGATGAAAACGGCAAGCGCCTGAAACCTGCGCTCCAGGCCAAGGCCCTGCAAGCCGGTTGGCTAGAGGCATTGGACACCTTGCCCGAGGGGCACAAGCCGGTGCGGGTGTTCTACGACAGCACGGACAACCTCGAAGCTGAAATCGCGCTGACTAACGCCCTGCATGAGCTCAATACCGACGGCCACGGGTTGGACATTAGCAATGTGGAAGAGGGCTACGACATCGGCCGCCGCCTGGGCAATACCGGTGTCAGCAGCGCCCTGGTGCAGATCAACCTGGCATGCATTGCCAGCTACCTGGACGGCGGCACGAGTGCAGTGGTGTACGCCGGTGCGGACGGCAGCCTGACGGTGCAGATGGTCCGCCCGCCGGATGAGGCGCGCAAAGAGAAGAACCGCAAGAATCGCGGTGTTGATCCCTTCCGCTATGGTTCGCCCTCATGACTCATTCCATTGGCTTGGTGCTTGACAACATCTGCTATATGCGGGGCGGTGAGGTGTACGGCTGGATCGAATTTGGTGGTGATGTACATGAAAGGGTAGGAGTTAGGTGTGGCTTATCGTAGTTTCGCGCCCTTATTGGCTTTGGGTATTTCATCCGTTCTCGGAGTTATCGCTCTAATTTTTGGCTTTCATTTGTGGTTCAAGGTGTTGGCGGACGAGAAGGAAAACCAGGCTGCGTATAAGCGCGAGATACTGGCTGCGCTTGCGGAGCAGGAGTCCGCGCCTCCACACACGTTTGCATTGGAAATTCGTGGTGCAGGTGTAGCGATTCACCGAGATGCTCAGAGCCGAATCTGGAAGTTTATTAGAGATAAGAATGATAGATTTTCATCTATCTATTCCAGTGATCCCAAAGATTACGAGGCTTCCTTATCCTCTAGGATGATCTCTCGTTCGATAAATGCTCGCCTGGCATTTAAAAAATCAGCAGGTGAATCGGTCGCTTATTGGCCGATCCCAGTATTCACTATAGGCCCTCCGAAACAACCTGCTGATACCGGTGCTGCCTCTAGTATTCTCATGGGGCGCAATGCTGCGACACTGGGGGTGACGCTGTTTCTTTGGCAGGATGCTGAAAATACAACCCATGCTCAATGTATGATTGAAAGGTTATTTCGTTTCTTTGATGATAATCCGATGGTGCCTCAAGCTTTGATGGTAAGTGAAGACGGCGATATCACTCGGAATAGCTTGCGTGTGGCAGGCACACCGGGCTTGCAGAATGATCAGGTTGTGCCGACCGTATATCAGAATATGGCAGGGCTGTTGGTTGCCCGCTCGGATCGTGTGAGTCGATATATACGTCCGTTTGCACGTCAGCAAGTTGAGAATAATCAAAATAAAAAAACAGATCTCGGCAAACTCTGGGCTTTCTATTGGAAGTACTCACCTCAATTCAGGAAGGTATACGAGGATGCTAGGCGAGCTGAAGGTATCGAGAATCCTTATGGCCCTGGCACGATGTCCACCGCCTACTGGCACTCCAAACTCCCCGAGCTCTGGAAAACCATCAGCAACCGGGGCCCCGGCCATTTCGAGCCCTCCCCCTGGCTACCAATCCGCTGGGCCCAGCATCAGGTCGATGAGTTCGACGCCTCGCCTGTACTGGGCTATCTGCACCGCCCGATCAAAGTCCCGATGCAGGATGAAAACGGCAAGCGCCTGAAACCCGCGCTCCAGGCCAAAGCCCTGCAAGCCGGTTGGCTAGAGGCATTGGACACCTTGCCCAAGGGGCACAAGCCGGTGCGGGTGTTCTACGACACCACGGACAACCTCGAAGCTGAAATCGCCCTGACCAACGCCCTGCATGAGCTCAATACCGACGGCCACGGGCTGGACATCGGCAATGTGGAAGAGGGCTACGACATCGGCCGCCGCCTGGGCAATACCGGTGTCAGCAGTGCCCTGGTGCAGATCAACCTGGCGTCCATCGCCAGTTACCTGGACGGCGGCACAAGTGCAGTGGTGTACGCCGGTGCGGACGGCAGCCTGACGGTGCAGATGGTCCGTCCGCCGGATGAGGCGCGCAAAGAGAAGAATCGCAAGAATCGCGGTGTTGATCCTTTCAGCTACGGTTTGCCCTAATGAGCCATCCTATTTGCCTGGGTGACCCTACCAGCAGCGGTGGCCGGGTGGTGGCGTGCCAGCTGGCAGGGTCCCATACGATCAAGGGCAAGACGCCGGCTGTGCTGGGCGACAAGGCCACCTGCCCGAGGCACAAGGGGGAGTTCGCGTTCATCGAAGGCCACCCGACGCGGCGGATGAACGGGATTCCCGTGGTGCTGCAAGGGCATCGTTTAGCGTGTGGCTGCCAGGGTGTTGCAAGCCATGCTGCGGATTTACGGGTGTCTTGACCCTGTGATGCTCGAGGTGGAGCAGACGCTGCCTTGGCACTGCGATGGCAGGGGCGGCCCAATTGCAGGCTCCGCCAGCTCTCATAGAACAACGCATGACCATTTGAGTTGCGGCACCCCTGTGGGAGCGGGCTACATTGGCCGCTTGTTCTCTGCGCGACAGCGCAGCCCGAAGGGCTGGGTGATCTCCCATGAAGCAAGCGGAGCCTGGGCCGTATTGGCACGGCTGAGAAGTGTTAAACCAAAAGGCAATTTGAGCCTGTCCAGCACCATGGAAACTCCCACAGGACCCGCTAATTCCCTCAGGCCACCTGCATCGCAGCAGACAGGGCGCTGGGATTGATAGAGAGCCTCGATAACCCGGTTCGCCATATCGATTGGACGTCGCCCGGCCTAGGCCCTAGCGTGGCATGACAATGCCCTTTCGTGAGGAACCCCAGGTGAGTGTGAAACCGGACGCGGTGTTCGTACCGCTCAACATCGCCGTGCTGACCGTCAGCGATACCCGTACCTTCGACAACGACACCTCGGGCGAGCTGCTGGCTACGCGCTCGGTGGAAGTCGGCCACCGTCTGGTGGCACGGGCGCTGCTCAAGGATGACCTCTACAAGATCCGCGCCCAGGTCGCCCAGTGGATCGCCGATGAGCAGGTGCAGGTGGTGCTGATCACCGGTGGCACCGGGTTCACCGGGCGTGACAGCACGCCCGAGGCGGTGGGCTGCCTGCTGGACAAGCGCATCGATGGCTTTGGCGAGCTGTTCCGCGCGTTGTCGATCCTCGATATCGGTACCTCGACGGTGCAGAGCCGGGCCCTGGCCGGGTTGGCCAACGGTACCTTGGTCTGCTGCCTGCCGGGCTCGACCGGGGCCTGTCGTACGGCCTGGGAGGGGATTCTGGTGGAGCAGCTCGATGCGCGGCATCGGCCATGCAATTTCGTGCCGCACCTGAAGGCGGTGGGGGTGTGTGAGAGCCGCGGGTAAACGGGGGCGCTTTGCGCCCCTTTCGCGGCACAAGGCCGCTCCTACACAATCCTGGAGCGGCCTTGTGCCGCGAAAGGGCTCAGCTCAACACATGATCCACCGGCACCAGCGCCGGCGGTAGCGGTTCGTGCCCCAGCGCCGACAGCACGTCGCGCTCCAGGGTTCGCACCATGGCATCGGTGGGCAGGTCGTTTTCGTCACGGCCGAACGGGTCTTCCAGCTCGTTGCCGATGGCATCCAGGCCGAAGAAGGTGTAGCTGATGATGGTGGTGAAGATCGGCGCCAGCCAGCCCAGCGGCTCGGCCAGGGCGAACGGCAGGAGCACGCAGAAGATGTAGCTGGTGCGGTGCAGCAGCAACGTGTAGGGAAAGGGCAATGGCGTGCCCTTGATCCGTTCGCAAGTGGCTTGGACTTCCGACAACCCCACCAGGCGTTGTTCGAGCAGGGTGTAGCGCCATTCGCTGATCGACTGGCGCTCTGCCAGGTGCGAGCAGTGCTCGCCGACCTGGCGCAGGATGCCGTCGCAGGTATTGTGCGGGCTGATCCTGGCGCCCTGGTCCAGCCACGGCCGAGCGGCGGCCAGCTCATCCTCGTTGCGCAGGCGAGCGTTGAGCGCATGGGCGAAGCCGCACAGGCCGCGCAGCAGTTCGGCGCGCAGGCGCTCGTCGGCGATCGCCTGGCTTTCGCGGATGAACGAACGTATCTCGATGATCATCCGCCCCCAGGCCTTGCGACCCTCCCACCAGCGGTCGTAGCAGACGTTGTTGCGAAAGCTCATGAAGATCGACAGCGACAGGCCCAGCAGGGTGAAGGGCGTAGCGCTGACCGGGTAGAAGAAGGCCGGGTAGTGGTGCTCGATCAGCACGATCAGGGCGGCCAACAGGGTGACCATCAGGCAGCGCAGGGCGATGCGCTTGACGATCGAGCCCTTCAGGGTGAAGAGCACACGCAGTACATCGGGACGGGGATGGACGATCATGGTGTTCCAGAGGCGGGCGATCAGCCGCCGGTCATGTTCATGAAGCGCAGGATCTGTACCTCGCCGCCCACCTCGAAGTGGTGGCGGTAGGGTTTGAGGTGCATGGCGTCGCGGATGGCTTTTTCCAGGCGTTCGGTGTCGCCGGGGTGGGCGCGCATGACCTGTTTCAGGTCCATCGAATGCTCGTTGCCAAGGCACAGCAGCAGGCGGCCTTCGACGGTCAGGCGCACGCGGTTGCAGGTGGCGCAGAAGTTGTGGCTGTGCGGCGAGATGAAACCGACCCGGGTTTGCGGTGCCTCGGCGACCCGCCAGTAGCGCGCCGGCCCCTGGGACGATTCGGCCGACTCCACCAGGGTGAAGTGTTCGGCAATGCGCGCGCGCACTTCGTCGCTGGAGCAGTACGACTCGCCGCGCTCATGTTCGCTGATCACCCCCAACGGCATCTCTTCGATGAAGGAGATATCCAGCTCGCGCTCGACGGCGAAGCGCACCAGGTCGACGATCTCGTGGTCGTTGCGGCCCTTGAGCACCACGCAATTGAGCTTGGTGCGCCGGAAGCCTGCGCGGCGCGCGGCGTCGATGCCGGCGATGACCTGATGCAGGTCGCCGGTGCGGGTCAGGCTGCGGAAACGTTCGGCATCGAGGCTGTCGAGGCTGATGTTCAGGCGCGACACGCCGGCCTCGAACAGCGGCTGGGCCAGGCGACCCAGTTGCGAGCCGTTGCTGGTCAGGCATAGCTCGCGTAGGCCGGGCAGGGCGGCGATACGCCCGCACAGCTCGACGATGCCCTGGCGTACCAGCGGCTCGCCGCCGGTCAGGCGGATCTTGCGGGTACCCAGGGCGACGAAGCGCTCGGCCACCTGGTACAGCTCCTCGAGGCTGAGGATTTGCTGGCGCGGCAGGAATTGCATGTCTTCGGCCATGCAGTACACACAACGGAAGTCGCAGCGGTCGGTGACCGACATCCGCAGGTAGTCGATACGCCGATTGAAGCCGTCGATCAGTGCCTGGGTGTTCTCTTCCACGTTCATGCTCTGGGTATTGGGTGAGGCGGCGTGTCGCCGCAGGCAACCTCCAAGCTATAACCTGCGGCCACCCTCGTCAAATTGCTTTCCCTGACTGTTCGATCAGCCCTGTCTATCACGGCTGCAGGCCGCGGCCTGCAAGGGCTGCACGTCATGATCGAGAGGGCTTATCACGCTTTAAGGTATTTCGATTGGACGGCTCTAGGCCGGGGTCCATAGGCTGGATAAACACCGGACCTGACCAGCCGGTGCCTTTTCAAGAGCGTGAGGATCCATCGCATGAGCCAAGACGAACATATCAGGGACTACAAGGGACCGGCCGCCGGCTGGGGCGCACTCAAGAGCGTGACCAAGAGCTGGCTGGGCAGCGACAATGCCTTCAAGAACCTGCGGGCCATGCTCAAGACCAACCAGAACGGCGGTTTCGACTGCCCTGGCTGCGCCTGGGGCGAGTCGCCCGAGAGCGACATGGTCAAGTTCTGCGAGAACGGCGCCAAGGCCGTCAACTGGGAGGCCACCGGCCGCTCGGTGGACCCGGCGTTCTTCTCCAAATACAGCGTCAGCGCCCTGGCCGCCCAGACCGACTACTGGCTCGAATACCAAGGCCGGCTGACCCACCCGATGCGCTACGACGCCGCCACCGACCACTATGTGGAAACCACCTGGGACGAGGCCTTCGCTCTGATCGCCCGGCACCTCAACGCACTGGAGAGCCCGGACCAGGCCGAGTTCTACACCTCCGGCCGGGCCAGCAACGAAGCAGCGTTCCTCTACCAGCTGTTCGTGCGCGCCTACGGTACCAACAATTTCCCCGATTGCTCGAACATGTGCCACGAAGCCAGTGGCGTGGGCATGGCCGATACCTTGGGCGTAGGGAAGGGCACCGTCGTCTACCATGATCTGGAACTGGCCGACGCGATCTTCGTCATTGGCCAGAACCCGGGCACCAACCACCCGCGCATGCTCGAACCGCTGCGCGAGGCGGTCAAACGGGGTGCCCAGGTGGTGTGCTTCAACCCGCTCAAGGAGCGTGGGCTGGAGCGTTTCCAGCACCCGCAGCACCCCTTCGAGATGCTCAGCAACGGCTCCGAACCCACCAATACCGCCTACTTCCGCCCGGCCCTGGGCGGCGACATGGCGGCGATGCGCGGCATTGCCAAGTTCCTGTTGCTGTGGGAGCGCGAAGCCCAGGCCAAGGGCGAGCCGGCAGTGTTCGACCATGCCTTCATCGCCGAGCACACCGATGGCCTCGAGGCCTACCTGGCTGCGGTGGATGACACCTCCTGGGAGCATATCGTCGAGCAGTCGGGCCTGACCCTGGTCGAGATCGAACTGGCCGCGCGCATGTACCGCAAGGCCGAACGGGTGATCATGTGCTGGGCCATGGGCGTGACCCAGCACCGTCATTCGGTGGCGACGGTGCAGGAGATCGTCAACCTGCAACTGTTGCGCGGCAACGTCGGCAAGCCTGGTGCGGGTCTGTCGCCGGTACGCGGCCACAGCAACGTGCAGGGCGACCGCACCATGGGCATCGACGAGAAGCCCCCGGCCAAGCTGCTCGATGCCCTGGAAAAACGCTTCCAGTTCAAGGTGCCGCGCGAGCACGGGCATAACGCGGTGCTGGCGATCAAGGCCATGGAAGAAGGTCGGGCCAAGGTGTTCATCGGCTTGGGTGGCAACTTCGCCCAAGCCACGCCGGACACCCCGCGCACCCACGCGGCGATGCGCAAGTGCGCGCTGACCGTGCAGATCTCTACCAAGCTCAACCGCTCGCACCTGGTCACCGGTGGCGATGCGTTGATCCTGCCATGCCTGGGCCGTACCGAGATCGACCTGCAAGCCGAAGGGCCCCAGGGCGTGACCGTGGAGGACACCTTCAGCATGGTGCATATCTCCCACGGCCAGCTCAAACCCCGTTCGCCGCACCTGCGTTCGGAACCGGCGATCATCGCGGGCATCGCCAAGGCCACCCTGGGCGATCGGCCGATCGACTGGGAATACGCCGTCGCCGACTACAGCCGCATCCGCAACATGATCGCCGAGGTGATTCCGGGCTTCAGCGGTTTCAACGAGCGTCTGCAGCACCCCGGCGGCTTCCACCTGGGCAACACGGCATCCGAGCGCGAATGGCGCACGGCGACTGGCAAGGCGCGCTTCACCGCCAGCGAGTTGCCTCGGCAGTTGGTCAATGCCCAGGTGCTGGCCCGTGGCGACAACCCGGACCTGATCCTGCAGACCCTGCGCTCCCATGACCAGTACAACACCACGTTGTATGGCCTGGATGACCGCTACCGGGGTGTGTTCGGCCTGCGCGAAGTGGTGTTCGTCAACGAGGCGGACATCCGCCGCCTGGGCTTCGAGCCGGGCGAGCACGTGGACATGGTGTCGCTGTGGGAGGACGGCCGCGAGCGTCGGGTGTCGGGCTTCCGCCTGGTGCCCTATGACCTGCCCGAAGGCCAGGCGGCGGCCTACTATCCGGAGACCAACCCGTTGGTGCCGCTGGAAAGCTATGGCGAGGGCACCTATACGCCGACCTCGAAGTTCGTGGCCATCAAGCTGGAGAAGGCGCGGGCCGGGAACCGGATCGAGGCGAGTGTGGCCTGATCCAGTGGGGCTGCTGCGCAGCCCAATCGCCGGCTCCCATCCGGACAGCGTCTGTGGGAGCCGGCTTGCCGGCGATTGGGCCGCAACGGCCCCGCCTTCATCGATGCACTGGGTACGCCGTGGTGTACTTCATCTGCTCCATGGCAAAGCTCGAGGTGATGTTCGACAGGCCGTCGGTGCTGGTGATGAGTTTCTTGTAGAACCGGTCGTACGCCGCGATATCGCCCACCACCACCCGCAGCATGTAGTCCCAGTCGCCGGACATGCGGTACACCTCCATCACCTCTTCGAACCCCGTCACCACCCGGGCGAACTGCTCCAGCCAGGCGCTGTCGTGGCGCTGGGTCTTGAGCTGGACGAACACGGTCAGCCCCAGGCCCAGGCGCTCGGGGTCGAGCAGGGCGACCCGGCCTCGGATGTAACCCTCGTCCTCCAGACGCTTGACCCGCTTCCAGCAAGGCGTGGTGGAAAGATTGACGGCCTCGGCCAGGTCCTTGAGGGACATCGAGGCGTCACGCTGGAGGAGGGTGAGGATGTGTTGGTCGAAACTGTCCATATGCGATGGTCGGCCGGTGGGAGAAAAAGTTTCTCGAGACTAGCGCGATCGGGGTACGAAAAGAATAGCCGGCACGGGCGTGGCGCAGGTTCATTCCCGTTCAGCGGCGCCCCACCGGATATGCGATAGTGGCGCTTTCCAACCTCAGCAGAGTCAATGGACCCGACCATGTCCGAAAAGCCGCGCAATTTCGCCACCCGCACCATCCACGCCGGCGAGCAGTCCAGCGTCGCCGACAATGCCATCTTCCCGGCCATCGTCACCACCAGCTCGTTCATCAAGCGCGGCCTGGACGACAACCCCGAATACGCCTACAGCCGGGTCAGCAACCCGACCCGGCATGCCTACGAAACCTGTGTCGCCGCCCTCGAGGAAGGCGCAGGTGCAGTGGCCACCGCCTCGGGCGTGGGGGCCACAGCCACTGTGCTCGAGCTGTTGTCCAAGGATGCCCATGTGGTGGTGATGAACGGGGTCTACGGCGGCACCTTCCGCCTGATGGAAGACTACCGCAGCCGTACCTCGGGCTTGAGTACCACCTATGTCGACCTCAATGACCTGGATGCCGTGGCTGCGGCCATCCGCCCCGAGACCCAGCTGATCTGGATCGAGTCGCCGACCAACCCATTGCTGCACTTGGTGGACATCGAGGCGGTCTGCAAGCTGGCCCGCGAGCGCGGCATCCTCACCTGCATCGACAACACCTTCTGCTCGCCCTGGAACCAGCGGCCGATCACCCTCGGTGTGGACCTGGTGATGCATTCGGCGAGCAAGTACATCGGTGGCCACTCCGACCTGATCGGCGGCGTGGTGGTCGCCGCCAACGACGAGCTGCTCAAGCGCCTGCGACGGATCAGCATGGCCGTTGGTGCGATCCAGGGGCCGTTCGACTGTTACCTGGCCCTGCGCGGGCTCAAGACCCTGGACGTGCGTATGGAACGCCAATGCGCCAATGCCCTGCACGTGGCGCGCTTCCTCGAGGGGCATCCGCAGGTCGAGCAGGTGTACTACCCGGAACTTGAAAGCCACCCGCAGCATGCGCTGTGCAAGCGCCAGATGCGCACCGGCGGGGCGGTGGTGGCGATGAAGATCAAGGGTGACCGGGCCGCGGTCAACCGCCTGGTGGAAGCGTTGTCGATCTTCGTGCTGGCCGACTCGCTGGGCGGGGTGGAGAGCATGATCAACCATTCCTGGAGCATGTCGCACAATTCCCTGAGCCCAGAGCAGAAGGGGCAGATGGGCATCAGCGAGAACCTGCTGCGCCTGTCGGTCGGGATCGAGGACTACCGCGACCTGATCGAGGATCTGGACACGGCGCTCAAGGCGTCGGCCGAGAGCTGATGCATTCGCGGGTGAACCCGCTCTCATAGAACAACGCATAACTCATTGATTTGACAAAGCCTGTAGGAGCGGCGGTGCGGCGGTCCGACTTGTCCCGCGATCAAGGGCGAAGCCCTTGCCATACAGCCGCGGCGGCTGGGCCGGCCCAATCGCGGGACAAGCCCGCTCCTACACGAAGAAGGCGGCGCTAGCCACTTGTTCTCTGCGCGACAGCGCAGCCCAAAGGGCTGGGTGATCTCCCACAGAGCATGCACGAATCTGTGGGAGCGGGTTCACCCGCGAAGGGGATCGGTCTGTGCAATCACCTTGCCGGATGAACGATCCGTTCGATCTTGTCCTTGAGCAACAAGCGCTCCTTGCGCAGGCGGTTCACCGCATCGTCGGCAGTGCCGTTACCTTCGGCGGCCACCACCTCCTTGTCCTTGGCGTTGTACTCCTTGTGCAGTTGATGGAGCGTCTGGTCCTTGTCGATCAGCGCCTGGAAATCGTCAGCGGAAATGTGCAGGTCAGCGAGCAGATCATGCGGGACTGGCATTTCTTCACCTCGGGTCAGGGGTTGGCAAAAAGTCCTGAACCTTGAGGATAGTCGCCTTTGCCCGGTTGCGGAGGGAGGGTGCGCCAAGGGGCCGCACGCGGTACCGGCAAACATGAAATTCATTTCATCTGGAAAAAACGCACCGTCCATTATTCGTTGGCGTCTTTTTCACGAAAAATTGATGGCACGCTTTCTAGAGTTCGGCCAACTTCCCCGGTGCCCCGCCTGGTGCGACGGCCGATAACAACTCTCATCTGCGAACATCATGCCGAACTTCAAAACCCTGCGGGCCGAATGGGTCACGTTGCTGGCCAGTCTTTACCTGTTGATCGGTTTCAACACCGCGCTTTGGGAGCATCTTCAGGCCGTGGTTCCGCCCGGCATGGTGGGGCTGTGGCTGCTGTTGGCATTCGCCGTGCTGATATTTTTCGCGTTCAATCTCATCCTCACCTTGGTGGCGTTCAAGTACGTACTCAAGCCGGTGCTGATCCTGTTGTTCATGAGTGGTGCAGGCGTCGCCTACTTCATGAACCAATATGGTGTACTGGTCGACACCGGCATGTTTCGTAATATCGCCGAAACCAATGTCACGGAAGTACGTGACCTGCTTTCCCTGAAGTTCGCCCTGTATGTGATCCTGCTCGGCATACTGCCTTCGTTGTTGGTGTGGAAGGCCCCCATCGCCTATCGCCCCTGGCACCGCGAGCTGTTCGGCAAGCTGGTGGTCAGCGGCGCGTGCGTCGCAGCCCTGGGCTCGGTGGCACTGGTCAATTACCAAGGCTTGGCTTCACTGTTTCGCAACCACCACGAGATCCGCCTGATGCTCACCCCGAGCAACATCGTCGGGGCCTCGTTCGGCTATGTCGGTGAACGCCTGGGCAGCGCCGCCCGTCCCTTCCAGCACTACGGAGAGGACGCCAAGCGCGACAGCGCCGCCTGGCAACGCCATGCGCGCAAGTCGCTGACCGTGCTGGTGGTGGGCGAGAGCGCCCGGGCGCAGAACTTCGGCGTACTGGGCTACGGCCGTGACACCACCCCGAACCTGGGCAAGGAGCAGGGCCTGCTGGCGTTCTCCGATGTGTATTCCTGCGGCACCGAGACGGCCGTGTCGGTGCCGTGCATGTTCTCCGGCATGCCGCGCAAGGACTACGACGCCCGCATCGCCAAGAACCGCGAGGGGCTTCTGGACATCCTCCAGCGTACCGGCCTCAGCGTGCAGTGGCGCGACAACCAGTCCGGCTGCAAAGGCACCTGCGACCGGGTGCAGTTCGTCGACGTCAGCAACCTCAAGGACCCGAAACTGTGCGCTGACGGCGAGTGTCGCGACGAGATCCTCCTGCAGGGCCTGGGCGAGTTGCTCGACAACCTCGACCACGACACCGTGCTGGTGCTGCACCAGATGGGCAGCCACGGCCCCGACTACTACAAGCGCTACCCGGCCAGCGCCCAGCGCTTCACTCCGGTATGCCAGAGCAATGCCCTGAACCAGTGCGACGAGCAATCGATCGTCAACAGTTACGACAATACCTTGGTTTACACCGACCAGGTGCTGGCTTCGCTGATCGACCTGCTGCGCAGCCGCCAGGACAAGGTCGACACGGCGATGATCTACCTTTCCGACCACGGCGAATCCCTGGGCGAATACAACCTCTACCTGCACGGCACGCCCTATATGCTGGCCCCGGAACAGCAGCGTCACGTGCCCTTGTTGATGTGGTTCTCCGACAGCTACCGGCAGGACTTCTCGCTCGACAGCGACTGCCTGGGCCGCCTGCGCGACGCACCGTTGAGCCAGGACAACCTGTTCCATTCGATGCTCGGCCTGTTGCAGGTGCGCACCGAGGTCTACCAGCAATCGATGGACATGTTCGCCAGCTGTCGCCCCTGGATGACCGCTGACCGTTGATCAAACCAAGGATGGCGCAGGTTTCACCCCTAATGCCCGCGCCGTATATACTGCGCGCCAATATTTGTGGGAGAGCCTCGTGGCCATCGAAATACACTGGATACGTGACGACCAGACCCTGGCCGAACACTGCCGGGGCTGGCGCGAACTGCCCTTCGTAGCGCTCGACACCGAATTCATGCGGGTCGACACCTTCTACCCCAAGGCCGGCCTGATCCAGGTCGGTGAAGGCAACCGGGCGTACCTGATCGACCCGTTGCTGATCCGCGATTGGCAGCCGCTGGCCGAGCTGCTCGACGACCAGGGCGTGGTCAAGGTGCTGCATGCCTGCAGCGAAGACCTGGAAGTGCTTCTGCGCCTGACCGGCAAGCTGCCGCAACCGCTGTTCGACACCCAGCTGGCCGCCGGCTACCTGAACATCGGTTTCTCCATGGGCTATTCGCGCCTGGTGCAGGACGTGCTGGGCCTGGAGCTGCCCAAGGGCGAGACCCGTTCGGACTGGCTGCAGCGCCCGCTGTCGGATACCCAGGTCAGCTATGCCGCCGAAGACGCCGTACACCTGGCCGAGTTGTTCAGTGCCCTGCGCCCGCGCCTGTCCGACGACAAGTACGCCTGGGTGCTGGAAGATGGCGCCGAGCTGGTCGCCCAGCTGCGCCGCGAGGTAGAACCCGAGACCCTGTACCGCGAAGTCAAGCTCGCCTGGAAGCTGAACCCACAGCAACTGGCGGTGCTGCGCGAGCTGTGCGCCTGGCGCGAGCGCGAGGCGCGCAGCCGCGACCTGCCGCGCAATCGGGTATTGCGCGAGCATTCGTTGTGGCCCATGGCCAAGAGCCAGCCGGACAACCTCTCGGCCCTGGCCAAGATCGACGACATGCACCCGCGCACTATCCGCCAGGACGGCCAGTTCCTCCTCGACCTGATCAAGCGCGCCGCGAGCCTGCCGGCCGAGCAGTGGCCGCAGGCCTTGCCCGAGCCGTTGCCGATCGAAGCCTCGGGCATGCTCAAGCGCCTGCGCGCGGTCGGCCAGGCCGAAGGCGAGCGCCTGGGCATCGCACCGGAGCTGATGCTGCGCAAGAAAACCCTCGAAGCCCTGCTCAAGAGCGGCTTCCCCAATGGCCCCTACCAACTGCCCGATTCGCTGCGCGGCTGGCGCCGTGAGCGGATGGGCCAGGCCCTGCTGGACAACCTGGCAGGCGCCGGAGAACCCTGATGAAACGTATCTGCTCGATCTACAAGAGCCCCCGCAAGAACGAAATGTACCTCTACGTGCTCAAGGCCGAGGGCCTGGCGCGCGTTCCCGAAGCTCTGCTGCCGTTCTTCGGCACTCCCGTGCATGCCTTCGACCTGGTGCTGACCCCCGAGCGCAAGCTGGCCCGGGAGGATATCGCCAAGGTGCTGGAGAACCTCGACAACCAGGGCTACCACCTGCAGATGCCGCCGCCCGAGGACGACTACATCGAGCACTTGCCCGAAGAGCTGCTGCGCCGCAACGACCCGGCCTGATTCCGGCCTGGTCCCCATCGTTCGTCAAGCGGCCCGCCTGTCGGGCCGTCTTCGTTGTTTGCCAAGGTTGTTTCGTACATGCGCGTTCTGATCGCTGAACAGGATCATGCCAACTATGCCCGCCTGCTCGGCGAGGCGGCGCCGACGCTGGAAATCGTCACCAGCAATGATTCCGCCGAGCTTGCGCGCCAGGCCGCCGGTTGCCCGGTGTGGCTGGGCCAGCCGGACCTGCTGGCCAGCCTCCTGCGCCAGGGCCATCGCCCCGAGTGGATACAGTCCACCTGGGCCGGCATCACCCCGCTGCTGGCCGAAGGGCTGCCACGTGACTATCGCCTGACCCGTGCCGTGGGCATCTTCGGCCAGGTAATGGCCGAATACATGCTCACCTACATGCTGATTCACGAGCGCGATGTGCTGGCGCGCCTGGTCAGCCAGGTGGAGCGGCGCTGGGATGACCGTCCGGGGCGTAGCCTGGAGGGGCGTCGGGTGCTGGTGGTCGGCACGGGGGATATCGGCCAGCGGGTCGCCGAGTTCCTGGTGCCGTTCGGGGCGATCCTTCACGGTGTCGCCAGCCAGGCGCGGGAACAGGCGCCGTTCGTCGAGGTGGCTGGGCTCGAAGAGCTGCCTCGCATGGTGGAGCAGGCCGACTACGTGCTCAACCTGCTGCCGGACACCCCGGCCACCCACGACCTGTACGATGCGGCGCTGTTCAAGCGCTTCAAGCCCAGCGCACTGTTCATCAATGCCGGGCGCGGCGTGGCGGTGGTCGACGCCGACCTGGTGCACGCCTTGAAGGAAGGCCACCTGGCCGGGGCAGTGATCGATGTCTGTCGCCAGGAGCCGTTGCCCCGGCAGCACCCGTTCTGGACCGCCTGGGGCTTGCTGCTGACTGGGCATAGCTCGGCGCCCACTTCGCCGGCGGCAATGGTGCGGTTGTTCGTCGAGAATGTGCAGGCGTACCAGGCGGGGCAGGGGTTGCGCGGGGAAGTGGACTTTCAGCGCGGATATTGAGTCGGCTCTATCGCGGGACAAGCCCCACAGGTTTACAGTCGCTGCAGAGGCGGCGCAGCAGTTGTGGGAGCGGGCTTGTCCCGCGATAGGGCCAGCCCTGGTTTACAGGCTGAAATCACCCTCGGCCGCCAACTCGCTCAACGGCCGGCGTGGGCTTGGCATTTCGCGGGCCTGCAGGGCCTCGGCCAGGCTGGCCTTGTCGCCCAGCTTGCCGATCGCGACCATGGCATGCAGCACGTAGCCTTCGGGAATCTTCAACTCCTGGCGTGCCAGGTCCTGGTCGAAGCCGGCCATGCCATGGGTGTGCCAGCCGCTGATGCTGGCCTGCAACGCCATGTGCCCCCAGGCTGAGCCGGTGTCGAAGGTGTGCCACAGCGCTGGTCTTTCCTCGCTGGCACCGGGGGCGGCGAAGGTGGTCTTGGACATCACCAGTACCAGGGCCGAGGCATGCTGCGCCCAGCTGCGGTTGGCTTCGTTGAGGATGCCCAGGTAGCGCTCCCAGTTCGCCGTGTCGCGGCGCGCGTAGAGGAACCGCCAGGGTTGCGAGTTGAAGGCCGACGGCGCCCAGCGGGCGGCTTCGAGGAAGCTCAACAGCGTTTCCTCGCAGATGCCCTCGGCGGTGAAGGCCCGTGGCGACCAGCGGTTGATGAATTGCTCGTTGATCGCATAGTCGGCGATGCGTGGGTTGGCGCTCATGGCTGCTCCTGCAAAGGGACGGGGAAAGCGCGCACGCTACTGCGTCCAGCCGGCACTGACAAGCGGTCTGGCATTGGCCCCGGACAGGCTCTAGACTGGCGCCGCCGCGCGCCGCGGATTGAAGTTCAATGCAGGAACACGTGTGATGATCGCCGACAACGCGCCCTTCTGGCGGCGCAAGACCCTTGAACAGCTCGACCTGCAGGAGTGGGAGTCGCTCTGCGATGGCTGCGGGCTGTGCTGTCTGCAGAAGCTCGAGGACGAGGACGACAACAGCGTCTACTACACGCGTATCGCCTGCAAGCTGCTGGACCTGACCACCTGCCAGTGCAGCGACTACCCCAACCGCTTCGCCCAGGTGCCCGACTGCATCCAGCTCACCCCCGGCAAGGCCGACCAGTTCAAATGGCTGCCGAGCACCTGCGGCTATCGCCTGGTCAGCGAAGGCAAGGACCTGCCAGCCTGGCACCACCTGGTATGCGGCGACCGCACGCAGGTGCACGAACAACGTATCTCCCAGTCCGGGCGCATGCTCAGCGAGCATGATGTCGACGAAGACGACTGGGAGGATCACCTGATCTTCCGCGCGAGCTGAGCGACTCGCGCCTGCCTTTACTTTCGCCTCTGGAACAAGGAGTTCTGCATGCGTTGCCATCTGTTGTGGGTCCTGGGCCTGGTGGCCTGTGCGCCGGCGTGGGCCAAGAAGGTCGACCTGGACTACCAGGTGCGCCTGTTGCCGGCCAGCGGCCAGGCCGAGGTGCGGTTGACCCTGGCCGATGGCAGCGCCGTGCGCAGCCTGGATTTCGACCTGGGCAAGCAGGGCGCCTACAGCGACTTCCAGGCCGATGGCCAATGGCAGGTACAGGGCGAGCGGGGCGTCTGGCACCCGGCCGCGGGCAAACCCCGGCTCAGCTATCGTGTGCAGCTGGACCAGAAACCACGCGGCGGTGCCTACGAGAGCCGTATAACCCCGGATTGGGCGCTGCTGCGCGGTGACCAGTTGGTACCGCCGGCGCGCCTGGACCAGCAGGATGGCACCGAGCTGGTGGCGCGCCTGACGTTCGAGCTGCCGGGCGGCTGGAAAAGCGTCGAAACCGCCTGGCCGCGCATCGGCAAGCAGAAGTTTCGCATCGACGATGTCTCGCGGCTGTTCGACCGGCCCACCGGCTGGATGCTGGCTGGCAACCTGGGCAGCCGCCGCGCGCGCTTGGGCGACACCGAAGTGACCGTGGCCGCGCCGCAGGGGCAGGGCATGCGTCGGATGGACACCCTGACCCTGCTGACCTTCGTCTGGCCACAATTGCAGGCGGTGTTCCCGCGCAACCCGCCCAAGCTATTGCTGGTAGGCGCTCGCGACGAGATGTGGCGGGGCGCACTGGCCGGGCATAACTCCATCTACCTGCACAGCACCCGCCCGCTGATCGGCGAGAGCGGCGCCAGCCCGCTGCTGCGTGAGCTGGTGCAGCTGTTCGCCCAGGTCAACGACCGTGACGGCAGCGACTGGCTGGGCGAAAGCCTGGCCGACTACTACGCCACCGAATTGCTGCGCCGCGCCGGCGGCATCAGCGACAACCGCTATGAGGCCTGGCAGGCACGCCTGCACAAGCGTGGCGCCAAGGTTTCCCGGCTGCGTGGTGAACACGCCGATGTCGGCCAGGTTGCCCGAGGCGTGCTGCTGCTACAGGCGCTGGATCGCGAGATCCGCCTGCACACCCACGACAAGCGCTCGCTGGACGATGTCACCCGGGCATTGATGCGCCTGCCCAGCGTCAGCACCGAGGAATTCATCCAGCTCAGCGAGAGCGTGCTGGGGCGGCGGTCCGAGGTGCTGGAGAGCAAGGTCCTGCATTGACAGGACGGCCCTGCCGCCTCAGCCCTTGGCCTTAGTCTCGACCCCGGTCACCGTCACGCCCTGTGTCGCCGCCTCGGCGCTGGCCTTGAGCGCCTTGAGCTCTGCAGCGCCGCGTTCGATGTCCCCGCGAAGTCGCAGGTAATCGGCCCGGTGTCGCTGCCACCAGGCCTTGGTCGAGCAGTGCCCACTGACGCCCCGGGCCAGGGCCATGCCACCCACCACGATCTGCAGCAGGCCGACCAGGCCGCCGTGGCGCAGGCCCTTGCTGATCATCAAGGCGCCACCGGCCAGGGAGCTGGCGCGCTCCCAGCCGTGGACGTTGCGTGTGTGCACAAGCAAAGGGGTATCTCGCATGACGAACGCTCCAGTTGAGGTGTATGCAGCTGACCTGCTGCGCCACCTGCCCGTTCAGTCCGATTGCCGGGTGGTGCGAGAAGGGCGGTACTGGCTATGCAGGGCGGTTTTATTTGAATTTGGGCCCCGAACGGGTATTGAGCCCCTTGGCCATGCGGTCGTACAGCACCACATTGACGGTCGCCGCCAGGTTCATGCAGCCCTCGGTGGGGATGTAGATGGTCTCTTCGCACCAGGCGCGCACGCTCGCGTCGAGGCTGCCGTCTTCGGGGCCGAAGATATAGAGGGCGCGGTCAGGGTGGGTGTATTCGGGAAGCGGGCGGGCACCTTCGACCAGCTCCACGGCCACCGGGGTGCACCCCAAGGGGATGATGCGCTGCAGGTCGTCGATGCCGATCAGCGGGATGTCGTAGTGCACGCGCTTGGTGTCGGTGACGA
Source organism: Pseudomonas sp. p1(2021b) (assembly GCF_020151015.1). Lineage (NCBI taxonomy): Bacteria > Pseudomonadati > Pseudomonadota > Gammaproteobacteria > Pseudomonadales > Pseudomonadaceae > Pseudomonas > Pseudomonas sp. p1(2021b). The sequence continues at coordinate 3,712,742 of NZ_CP083746.1, read as the reverse complement.
AGTCGCGGGCGCGCTCATAGCGCTTGCCGGTGTAGAACACCGAGTTGACGCCATAGCAACCCGCCGCACGCATCACCGAACCTACGTTCTCGGCGGACTTGGGGTTGAACAGGCCGATGCAGCTGTACCGTTTGTTTGCCACGTACCGGGGCCCTTCGCAAAAAGCGCGATTATACGGGCTCACCGGCAGCAGTGGGGGCGATTCGAGGGTCAGTCCTTCTTGAGCAGGCTCGCCAACCCGGCAAACGGGTTGTGGGTGGCCTTGGCGATGCTCGGCGTGCTGGTGGACCCTTCACTGAAGTACTGCTGGTCGGTGTAGCGCGAATGCTCGTTGTCGTGGCAGTACAGGCACAGCAGTTCCCAGTTCGAGCCGTCCTGGGGGTTGTTGTCGTGGTTGTGGTCGCGGTGGTGCACGGTCAGCTCCGACAGGCGCTTGCCGGAGAACTCGCGGGCACAGCGACCGCAGACATGCGGGTACATCTTCAGGGCCTTGTCGCGGTAGCCCATTTCCTTGTCGCGCTTGGCGTCGGCAAGGATGCGCTCGAGACGGGCGGTGGCGGCGGAGGTGGAGGCCGAACTCATGGTGTTACCTTTGTTGTAATCGGGTAGATGACGGTTATGTCACTGAGTCTAGCGCGCCTGTACCCTGGTCGGACAGGCGAAAACGCCTGATTGGGCATAGCCTGTAGGGATACCCTGACAGGAGGTTGCCGATGGTCCATGCGATCCTCGCCGTGCTGATTCTCGCCGTCGCGCCGCTGGCCGACGCGGCTGGCCAGCAGCCACGGCTCCTCACGCCGGTGCCCGGCGCACCGGGTACGCCGACACCGACCCCTTATCCACAGATCACCCCGAGCACGCCGCCCAAGGCCGGTGACAACCAGCCCGGCGCGCCGCTGCTGCCGCCGATGCCGGTGCCTGGGCCGCCCAAGGACCAGCCGTTGCCGGGGTTGCAGGAGCCGCCGAAGGTCGAGAAGAGCGAATCGGGCCGGTAGGGTTCGCCGATGATTCGTCGGCGTTTGTGAGATCGCGCCGCGCGATCTCACCGCCGGTGAAAACCTCTCGGCGAACCCCAATAGCCATCACACCCCCAGCTCCCCAAGCACGAACGCATATTCCAACGCCACATCGCGTAGCCCCTGGTATCGCCCGCTCATGCCGCCGTGCCCGGCGCCCATCTCGGTCTTGAGCAGCAGCAGGTTGTCATCGGTCTTGCAGGTACGCAGTCGCGCCACCCATTTGGCCGCTTCCCAATACTGCACGCGGCTGTCGTTGTAGCCGGCGACCACCAGCATGGCCGGGTAGGCCTGGGCCTTGACGTTCTCGTAGGGGGCGTAGGCCTTGATCCGCTGGTAGACCTCCGGCTCCTCGGGGTTGCCCCATTCGTCGTACTCGGTGATGGTCAGCGGCAGGTCCGGGTCGAGCATGGTATTGAGCACATCGACGAACGGCACCTCGGCGATGGCGCAGCGGAACAGCTCCGGGCGCTGGTTGAGTACCGCGCCCATCAGCAGGCCACCAGCGCTGCCGCCGCTGATGGCCAGGCGTTCGCGGGTGGTCACGCCCTCGGCGATCAGGTGTTCGGCGCAGGCGATGAAGTCGTCGAAACTGTTCTGCTTGTGCGCCTGCTTGCCCGCCCGGTACCAGGCTTCGCCCAGCTCGCCGCCACCGCGCACATGGGCGATGGCGAAGGCCACGCCGCGTTGCAACAGGCTCAGGCGGGCGTGGGAGAACCACGGGTCGAGGCTCTCGCCGTAGGCACCATAACCGTAGAGGTACAGCGGTACGCACTGGCCCAGGTCGTCGCGCCGACGCACCAGGCTGATGGGGACGCGGGTGCCGTCCTTGGCCACGGCCCATAGGCGTTCGCTGACGTAGTCGTCGGCATCGAACTCGCCCAGTACCGGGGTCTGCTTGAGCACAACCTGCTCGCCGGTGGCCAAGTCCAACTGGCGCACCTGGGCCGGTCGGTTGAGCGCTTCATAGCGCAGCCGCACACGGGTGCTGGCGAACTCCAGGCTGTCCTGCACATACAGGCTGTAGGCGGCATCCGGCAGTTCGACACGGTAGGGCGCCAGGCCCTGGGGCCGCACTTCGATGATCGGCAGGCCGCCTTCGCGCAGGCTCAGGGTCAGGGCGCTGGCATTCAGGCTCAGGCCTTCGAGCATGACCTGGTCGCTGTGCGGTACCAGCACCTGCCATTGCTCGCGGCTGGGCACTTGCTCGGCCGGGGCTTGGAACAGGGCGAAGTTGATGCCGTCCTGGTTGCTGCGGATGAACCATCGCCACTGGCCGTCGAGCTGGCCGTGGTCAGGGAAGTACTCGTGGCCCTCGACCCGTGGTGCCAGGCAGGTGAAAGCCGCATTCGGGGTCGCGGCATCGAGTACCCAGGCTTCGCTGGTGGTCTTGCTGTTGAGCAGCAGCACCAGTTGGCGCTCGGAGCTGGCCCGGTAGCAATGCAGGAAGAAGCGCCCGTCGGGTTCTTCGAACACGGTCTGGGCCTCGCGGCTGCCCAGGGTATGGCGGCGCAGGCGCCAAGGGCGGTGGGTGTCGTCCAGTTCGGCGAAGAACAGCGTCTGGCTGTCGTTGGCCCAGGTCAGGCTGCCGTCGCAGTCGTCGAAGGGCAGGGCGGTGACCGTGCCGCTGGCCAGGTCCTTCACGTACAAGGTGTAGACCTCGTCGCCGCTGGTGTCGAGGCTGTAGGCCAGCAGGCGGTGGTCGGGGCTGACGTTGAAGGCGCCCAGGGACAGGAAGCCGCCATTGGCCAGGGCGTTGGGGTCGAGCAGCAGTTGTTCCTGGCTTTGGTCGACGGTATTGGAGTCATCGGCTGGGCGTGGGCAGCGGTAGTGACGCGGGTATTCGTCGCCGGCCGTAGTGCGGGTGTAGTACAGGTATGGCCCCCAGGGGGAGGGCAACGATAGGTCGGTTTCGAGGATGCGCGCCTTGATTTCCTCGAACAGCTGTTCGCGCAGGGGCGCCTGGTCGGCCAGGCAGGCTTGCTGGTAGGCGTTCTCGGCCTGCAGGTAGGCGAGTACCTCGGGCGTGTCTCGCTGCTGCAGCCAAGCGTAGGGGTCGGCGGCGTTGTCTCTACGGGCGACGGGCGGCTGGGGCTTGTTGGGCATTGGGGATCTCTTGGCTGGGGGCGGCATGCCCTGGCGCTATCGCCGGCAAGCCAGCTCCCATAGGTACTGCATAAGCCTCGAGGGCAGCGCTGAATCTGTGGGAGCCGGCTTGCCGGCGATTGGGGCCGGGACAGGGAGACGCTGTGTGCGCTCTGAAAAGTGTTTATCATAGGCATCTCTTTACCTGGCTTGCACGAACACCATGACCGAGAACGACTATACGCTCGCCTGGGGCCTGTATGCCCTGGCCGCCCTTGGCTGCCTGTGGGTAGGCTTCAAGCTCACCGGTTGGATGTGGCGCTGGCTGCGCGAACCGCTGCGGGTGGTCCTGGCAGTGCTGCTGCTGACCCCGACCATCGTCGACCCGGTCAAGGAGAGCTTCGCCCCGGCCATCGCCATCACCGCCCTGGATTTGGCCTTCAAGGTCGGCAACAACGCCTGGCGTGCCGCTTCGGACCTGGCCATGTACGGCTTGATCGCCTTCATCCTGTATGGCGTTTTCGTCCTGGTGCGCTGGCCGTTGGAAAAGCGCGCCCGTGAACGTCGGGCCAAGGCTGATGCCGCCGCCCAGCGCCAGGCCGTCGAGGACGAGCAGGTGACGGCCCGCGCTTCGGTGGCTGCCGGGCGCCACGACCGCTACCGCGACGACCCGCAGCCGGTGGCCACCGGCCGCGGCCGGGTCGAGCCACGGTTGTAGGCGGAGGGCCTGGAGCATGTGCGAACTGCTGGGCATGAGCGCCAACGTTCCCACCGACATCGTCTTCAGCTTCACCGGCCTGATGCAGCGTGGCGGCCGTACCGGCCCGCACCGCGACGGCTGGGGCATCGGCTTCTACGAAGGGCGTGGCCTGCGCGTGTTCCAGGACCCGGCAGCGAGCAGCGAGTCGGAGGTGGCCAACCTGGTGCAGCGCTACCCGATCAAGAGCGAAGTGGTCATCGGGCATATCCGCCAGGCCAACGTCGGCAAGGTCTGCCTCTCCAACACCCACCCGTTCGTGCGCGAGCTGTGGGGGCGCAACTGGTGCTTCGCGCACAACGGCCAGCTTGGCGAGTTCCAGGGCCAGGTCACCTTCTACCGGCCGGTAGGCGACACCGACAGCGAGGCGGCCTTCTGCGACCTGCTCAACCGCGTGCGCGCCGCCTTCCCTGAGCCTGTCGAGATTGAACAGCTGCTGCCGGTGCTGGTCGAAGCCTGTGCTGGGTACCGCGGCAAGGGCGTGTTCAATTGCCTGCTCAGCGATGGAGACTGGCTGTTCTGCTTCTGTTCGACCAAGCTGGTGCACATCACCCGGCGCGCGCCGTTCGGCCCGGCGCGTTTGAAGGATGTCGACCTCAACGTCGACTTCCAGTCCGAAACAACCCCCAACGACGTGGTCACGGTGATCGCCACCGAGGCCCTGACCGACAACGAGACCTGGCAGCGCTACGAGCCGGGTCAATGGGCCCTGTGGCGCCATGGCGAATGCATCGCCCAGGGGCAGAGCTAGGAAGCCAGTTGCATGTTCAGAGGTTACCTGCGGTTGCTGCTGTTCACCTTCGGCCTGCTGGCCGGGCTCCAGGTACCGGGGCTGATCAAGGATTACAGCCAACGGGTCGAAGCGCACCTGTTCGAGTCGCGCGAGGCGCTCGATGGCTTCCGGCAGACCGCCGAACGTTTCTTCAACGGTGACCTCCAGGCACTGGTGCGCCATTACCGCACCAGTGAGGATCCGGTGTTCAACAGTGACGCCAACAGCATCGAAAGCCTGCTGGTTCGCAACCAACTGCTGGAAAGGGAATGGCAGGCATTGCAAGCGCCCTGGCCGAGCCGCACCTGGCATGTGCTGGTGCAGGCCGATCCGCAGCTGCGGGACGAGACGCTCGCGGGCTACAGCTACCAGGTGCTGTTGGTGCCCGAGGCGATTGGCTGGGGGCTTGGCGCGGGGTTCGTGCTGGCGTTGGTGGTCGAGAGCCTGCTGGTGGGGCTTGGCTGGGTGGCGCTTGGCGGTCGGCGCAAGGCTGTCAAAGAGAGTTGGCGCTAGGCCTGGGGCCGCTTTGCGGCCCTTTCGCGGCACGCGGCCGCTCCAGGTACGTGGCCTGCGCCATTTGTAGGAGCGGCCTTGCGCCGCGAAAGGGGCGCGTAGCGGCCCCAGGGGCCTGTCAGACCAGCACGATCCGCTGTCCCCCCACATCCCGCGCATAACGCTCCAGCACCTGCTTGCACACCCCTACCACCTCATCCACCAACGCCACGCCGGTCTGCCAGGCCACCACCAGCTCCAGGCTCGGCGGTGGCTGCAGCCCGCCCAGCAGCACCAGCTCGCCGCGGGCCAGCTCGGCATCCACCAGTGCCGGCGGCAGGGCGCCGATGCCGAAGCCATCGCGCAGCAGACGCGTGATGGCGGCGACCGAGTTCACGCAGTTCAGCCGTGGCGCCTGGGCACCTGCGGCCTGCAGCAGGCTGAGCACTTCCTGATGCGGGCGGGAATTCTTGGAGAAGGTGACGATACGCTCCCGGGCCAGCTCCGCCAGCGAGGCGTAGTCGCGGTGTTGCAGGGAGCCCGCTGCAACGACCCAGCCCATGGGGTAGCGTGCCAGGTCGGTGCTGCGGATCGACTCCTGGCGCAACAGGTCGGTCTGCAGGATCACATCGAGAAAGCCTTTTTGCAGCTGTTCGCGCAGGTTCAGTGCGGTATCGGCCACCAGCTCGATCTCCACCTGGGGGTAGCGCTCGGTGAGCTCGGCCACCAGCGCGCTCATCCAGGTATGGATCACCGTGTCCATCACGCCGATGCGGATCCGCCCGACCTTGGTCCTGTCGCTGTCCAGTGACTGCTTCATGGCCTTGGCGGTATCGAGCATGCGTTCGGCGTACTCCAGCACCTTGCTGCCTTCCGGGGTCAGGCTGACGCCGCGGGAGTCGCGCAGCAGCAGTTTCACCCCAAGGTCCGCCTCCAGCGCGGCGATGCGGCTGGACACCGACGCCTGGGTGGTGAACAGCTTCTCGGCGGTGAGCCTGAAGCTCTTGAGCCGGGCGACCCAGACGAAGGTTTCGAGAAAGCGCAGATTCATGATCAGTTTTTCTTGTTCCAGACCGGCGGTTTTTATCGTTGGACGCTGCCCCCGCAGCCTTTGAACAATGATACCCAGGCCGCGACGCCAGGCGTCGTCCATAAAACAATACCAACAAGCCGAGGCAACCATGAACCCAACCGGCGTGCAGCAGCAGGCGCCCACCCGCCCGTCCACCGGCCCCTTCGCCTGGTACCGCGATATCGACCGCCAGCAGCGACGCACCTTCTGGAGCTGCAAGATCGGCTACGGTCTCGATGGCATGGACACCCAGATGCTGAGCTTCGTCATCCCCACCCTGATCCTCATGTGGGGCATCACCACCGCCGAGGCCGGGTTGATCCACACCAGCACGTTGATCGCCTCGGCCCTGGGCGGCTGGATCGCCGGCATCCTGTCCGACCGCATCGGCCGTGTGCGCACCTTGCAGCTGACGGTGCTGTGGTTCGCCTTCTTCACCTTCCTCTGCGGCTTCGCCCAGAGCTACGAGCAGTTGCTGGTGGCACGTACCCTGATGGGCTTCGGCTTCGGTGGTGAATGGACCGCTGGCGCGGTGCTGATCGGCGAGGTGATCCGCGCCCAGGACCGTGGCAAGGCGGTGGGCATGGTGCAGTCCGGCTGGGCCATTGGCTGGGGCCTGACGGCCATCCTGTATGCGTTGCTGTTCTCCTTCCTGCCTCCGGAGCAGGCCTGGCGCGCGCTGTTCCTGCTGGGCATCGTGCCGGCGGTGTTCGTAATCTTCGTTCGCCGCCTGGTCAAGGACCCGGAGGTCTATCGCGAGGCCAAGGCGGTGGAGAAGACCGAGGCACCGTCGCGCTTCTACGAGATCTTTGCCCCAGGCATGCTGTGGACCACCTTGCGCGCCTCGCTGCTGACCACCGGTGCCCTGGGAGGCTACTACGCCATTACCTCCTGGCTGCCGACCTTCCTCAAGAACGAACGTGGCCTGAGCGTGCTGGGCACCGGTGGCTACCTGGCCATGGTCATCATCGGCTCCTATGTCGGCTACGTGGTCAGCGCGTACCTGACCGACCTGCTCGGTCGCAAGAAGAATTTCATCCTGTTCGCCGTCGGCTCGTTCGTCATCGTGCTGCTCTATACCCAGATGCCGGTGAGCGATGGCGTCATGCTGTGGCTGGGCTTCCCCCTGGGCTTTTTCGCCTCGGGCATCTTCAGCGGAATGGGCGCCTTCCTCACCGAACTGTTCCCCACGCGTATCCGTGGTTCGGGGCAGGGCTTCTGCTACAACGTGGGGCGGGCCATCGCCGCTTTCTTCCCGCTGCTGATCGGCGTGCTCAGCCAGAAGGTGCCGCTGGGGCTGGGTATTGGTGGCTTCGCCGCGGTGTCCTACGGTGTGGTGATTCTTGCCGCCCTGAGCCTGCCGGAAACACGCGGCAAACAACTCAAGGCACGGTAAGGTAGGCAACATGAACAGTCACAAGGGAACCCCACCGGTGAAACGCCTGCTACTCAATTGCGACATGGGCGAGAGTTTCGGCAGCTGGCGCATGGGCTTGGACGCCGAGGTCATGCCCTACATCGATTGCGCCAACATCGCCTGCGGCTACCATGCCGGCGACCCGGGCACCATGCGCCGCACCGTGGCCCTGGCGCTGGAGCACGGCGTGACCATCGGCGCGCACCCGGCTTACCCGGACCTGGTCGGCTTCGGCCGCCGCTCCATGGCCTGCAGCAGTGAGGAGATCCGCGACCTGCTGCACTACCAGATCGGCGCCCTGGATGGCATCTGCAGGGTACTTGGCGGCCGTGTGGCCTATGTAAAACCCCATGGCGCGCTGTACAACGACATGATGGCCGACCCGCTCAAGCTGCGTGCCGTACTCGAGGCCGTGGCCGCCTATGACGCCAGCTTGCCGCTGATGCTCATGGCCACTGCCGACGACAGCGCCGCCCGGGCCCTGGGCGCGGCGGTGGGCGTGCCGCTGTGGTTCGAAGCCTTCGCCGACCGCGCCTATACCGCCAGTGGCCACCTGGTGTCCCGGCGCTTGCCTGGCGCGGTGCACCACGACCCGGCGCAGGTGCTCGAGCAAGCCTTGCGCCTGGCGCGTGGCCAGGCACTGGTGGCCAATGACGGCAGCGCCGTGCAGCTGGATGCCAGCACCCTGTGCGTACATGGCGACAACGACAGCTCCGTGGCGGCGGTGCGGCAGATCCGCCAGGCCCTGGATGCGTTGGTGCAACCATGATCAGCCCACGTATCGAGGTGGTGGCCATCGACAGCGTGATGGTGCGCCTGTTCGACACCATCGAGGAGGCCAACATGCCCTGGATACTGGCCGCCAGCGAGCGTCTGCGCGCGGCTTTCGGGGCGCATCTGATCGACCTGGTGCCGTCCTACACCACGCTGATGGTGCAGTTCGCGTCGGCCCCGGGCGAGGCGAGGGCGCTGATCGACAAGGCCTTGGACGGCTTGCAGCCGGACACCGGCAATGCCGGGCGCCGGCACGAGATGCCCGTGTGGTACCACGCCAGCGTCGGGCCGGAGTTGCCGGTGCTGGCCGCCCGCAGCGGCCTGAGCGAGGCCGAAGTGATCCGGCTGCACAGTGAGCGCGAGTACCCCGTGTTTGCCCTGGGCTTCGCGCCGGGGTTCGGTTTCATGGGCCTGGTGGACGAACGCCTGGCCAGCCCGCGCCTGAGTACCCCGCGCAAGCGCGTGGCTGCCGGTAGCGTGGGGATCGCCGAGCGCCAGACCGCCGCCTACCCAGCTGTCTCTCCAGGGGGCTGGAACCTAATCGGGCGTACCCCGGTGAAGCTGTTCGACCGCGAGCGCGACGGCTACAGCCTCCTGCAACCGGGGGACCGGGTACGCTTCGTAGCGGTGTCCCATGCCGAGTTCATGGCGTTGGGCGGCGATGACACCCCGTTGGAGACCCTGGCATGAACCAGTTGACGATCGACACCAGCACGCCGCTGTGCCAGGTGCAGGATGCCGGACGTTTCGGCGTGCGCCACCTGGGCGTCACCCAGGGCGGTGCATTGGATTGGGTGGCCCTGCGCTGGGCCAATTGGCTGCTGGGCAACACCTTGGATGCGCCGGTGGTGGAGGTGACGCTGGGAGGCTTCGGTGTGGTGGCCGAGCAGGATTGTACGCTTGCCCTGGCAGGCGCCGACCTGGATGCACAGGTCGATGGCCAGCCGGTCCGGCCCTGGCGCAGCGTGCGGCTCGCCAAGGGCCAGCGTCTGAGCCTGCACCAGCCTCGGCAGGGCGCACGCGCCTACCTTGCGGCACCCGGCGGGTTCCAGGCCGAGGCGGTGCTGGGCAGCTGCGCGACAGTGGTGCGCGAGGGCCTGGGCGGCCTCAACGGGCACGGCGCGGCGCTTACCAAGGGGCAGGTGCTGGCGTTTGCCGGCAGCTCGCCAGCGCTGCGGGAGGTGCCGGAGTCGTTGCGGCCAGACTACCAGGGCACGCCAGAGCTGGACCTGGTGATGGGCGCGCAGATTGGCCAGTTCAGCGGCACCAGCCTGTTCGAGGCGTTCAACCGCGACTGGACCTTGGACAGCCGTGCCGACCGCATGGGCATTCGCCTGCTAGGACCGCAACTGCTCTACCAGGGGGCGCCGATGATTTCCGAAGGGATACCGCTTGGGGCGGTGCAGGTGCCGCCGGATGGGCAGCCGATCGTGCTGCTCAATGACCGACAGACGATTGGCGGGTACCCGCGGCTGGGTGCATTGACGCCGCTGGCGTTGGCGCGCCTGGCGCAATGCCTGCCGGGGGCGGTAGTGCGGTTCCGGGCGGTGGTGCAGGATTTGGCGTGGCAGGAGCAGCAGGCCTACCTTGTGCGGTGGGGGTGAGGCCATTGGGGCTGCTTTGCAGCCCTTTCGCGGCACGAGGCCGCTCCTACAGGGGATCGTGCACGGCCTGCAGGAGCGGCATGTTCACTTGGACAGGTAGCGCATCCCTTCCTCCAACCCCTGCAAGGTCAGCGGATACATCTTGTCTTCGATCAGGTCGCGCACCAGGTGGGTCGAGGCGGTGTAGTCCCAGGCCTGCTTCGGATAGGGGTTGATCCAGATGATCTTCCTGAATTTCTCCATGAAGCGCTGCATCCATACATACCCGGCTTCCTCGTTCCAATGCTCCACGCTGCCACCGGGCTGGGTGATTTCGTAGGGCGCCATGGCCGCATCGCCGACGAATACCACCTTGTAGTCGTCGCCGTACTTGTGCAGCAGGTCGAACGTGGAGAAGCGCTCCGAGGTGCGGCGCAGGTTGTTCTTCCACACCGACTCGTAGACGAAATTGTGGAAGTAGTAGTACTCCAGGTGCTTGAACTCGGTCTTGCAGGCTGAGAACAGTTCTTCGCAGACCTTGACGTGGGCGTCCATCGAGCCGCCGATGTCGAACAGCAACAGCAGCTTGACCGTGTTGCGTCGCTCGGGGCGCATCTGGATGTTCAGAAGCCCGGCATCCCGGGCGGTATGGTCGATGGTGCCATCGATGTCCAGTTCCTCGGCGGCGCCTTCGCGGGCGAACTTGCGCAGCCGGCGCAAGGCCAGCTTGATGTTGCGTGTGCCCAGTTCGACCTGGTCGTCGAGGTTCTTGTACTCACGTTGGTCCCAGACCTTGACCGCCTTGCCCTGGCGCTTGCCGGCCTCGCCCACGCGGATGCCCTCGGGGTTGTAGCCGCCCGAGCCGAACGGGCTGGTGCCGCCAGTGCCGATCCACTTGTTGCCGCCGGCATGGCGTTCCTTCTGCTCCTCCAGGCGCTTCTTGAATGCCTCGATGAGTTTGTCCAGCCCGCCCAGGGACTGGATCTGCGCACGCTCCTCGTCGCTCAACGAGCGCTCGAATTCCTTGCGCAGCCAATCCTCGGGAATCAGTGCCTCCAGGTGCCGGTCGAGGTTTTCCAGGCCCTTGAAATAGGCCGAGAAGGCGCGGTCGAACTTGTCGAAATGCCGCTCGTCCTTCACCAGGATGGCCCGGGCCAGGTAGTAGAATTCGTCCATGTCGGCGAACACCACCCGCTGTTGCAGGGCATTGAGCAGGTCGAGCAGTTCGCGCACCGACACCGGCACCTTGGCCGCGCGCATTTCATTGAACAGGTTGAGCAGCATGGCCGGCTCCTGTCAGCGATTGCCGCGCCGGCTCATGAAGGCCAGGCGTTCGAGCAGCTGCACGTCCTGCTCGTTCTTGACCAGGGCGCCGGCCAGCGGCGGGATGGCCTTGGTCGGGTCGCGTTCGCGCAGCACCGCTTCGCCGATGTTGTCGGCCATCAGCAGCTTGAGCCAGTCGACCAGTTCGGAGGTGGAGGGCTTCTTCTTCAGGCCTGGTACCTTGCGCACGTCGAAGAACACGTCCAGCGCCTCGCTGACCAGCGATTGCTTGATGTCGGGGAAGTGCACGTCGACGATGCGCTGCAGGGTGTCGCGGTCGGGGAAGGCGATGTAATGGAAGAAGCAGCGGCGCAGGAAGGCGTCCGGCAGCTCCTTTTCGTTGTTGGAGGTGATGATGATGATCGGACGCTGCTTGGCCTTGATGGTCTCGTCGATCTCGTAGACGTAGAACTCCATCTTGTCGAGTTCCTGCAACAGGTCGTTGGGGAACTCGATGTCGGCCTTGTCAATCTCGTCGATCAGCAGGATCACCCGCTCGTCGGCTTCGAAGGCCTCCCACAGCTTGCCCTTCTTCAGGTAGTTGCGCACGTCATGGACTTTGTCCACGCCCAGTTGCGAGTCGCGCAGGCGGCTGACCGCATCGTACTCGTACAGGCCCTGGTGGGCCTTGGTGGTGGACTTGATGTGCCAGGTGATCAACCGGGCGCCGAAGGAGGCCGCGAGCTGTTCGGCGAGCATGGTCTTGCCGGTACCCGGCTCACCCTTGACCAGCAGCGGGCGCTCCAGGGTGATGGCCGCGTTGACCGCCAGCTTCAGGTCGTCTGTGGCGACGTAGTCGCGGGTGCCTTCGAACTTCATGAACCGATCCTCTGCGCGAGCCTGCATCGGCCCTGTCGCCGGCTTGCCGGCGACAGGGCCCGTGCGGGCAACCTCTGTTTGTGATTTGTCAGCGACTATAACGCCGCGCCCGGCGCCTGCAAACGCAGACCGGGTATTCAGTCTCTGAATGGTGCGTCGCGCCCCGGTTCAGTCGGAATCGGGCGGCGGCTGCTCGTAACGTGCATTGAACGCCTGGATGAAACCATTGCGCAGGATCTGCAAGAACGCCTCGAACCCACTGATGTCGCGCTGGTGCACGCTGCCGCTGAGCTCCACGCGGGTGGCGAACTGGTTCTTGGGCTGGTTCTTCAGCACCGTTTCACTGGCGCCGACCAACGCTTCCCAGATCGAGCGGAAGAAACCCTTGTCCTTGTCTTCGACGTCCTGCTGCCAGTTGAACACGTCCACATCGCGCAACAGCGGCTTGATGTAGCCATTGAGCCGGCCCTTTTCGGCCTGGGCTTCGATCACCAGGTCACCGTGCCCGGCGTTGAAGTCGAACTTGCCATAGGCACTGGCGAAATCGTTGAGCCGGCGCAGCTGGATGTCGGTGGCGCGCAGGCGGAATTCGAAGTCGTCGAAATCGCTGAACGGGTCGAAGGTGGCGCGGCTTTCCACCCGGGCGTCGCCCAGCAGGCGCGCCGTGCCGTCGAAGCTGGCGTCGCGCCGGCCTTTCTCGTCGCGCACGTTGGTCAGGTTGCGGATGCTGGCCTGCAGTTGGGTGGCCTTCAGGTCCACGGGCGGCTTGGAGGTGAAGTTGCGAAAGGTCAGGGTGCCGTCGTCGATGCGCACTTCGTTGAGGGTGATGGGCAGCAGCTTCTCCAGCTGCTGGCGCCAGTCGGTGCCCTGGCCGGTCTGGGAATTGCGCTTGTTGCCACCGTCGACGAAGTTCAGCTCTGGGTGCACGAACACCACTTCGGCCACCACTGCATGGTCGTACCACAGCGAGCGCCAGCTCACCGACAGGTCGACCAGCGGCGCATCGAGCAGCGGCACCGGGACCTTGCCGGTGGTCTTGACGATCTCCAGGCCGTTGAGCTGGTAGGCGCCGCGCCACCAGGCCAGGTCGACGTCGGTAATGTGGCCGCGGTAGTCGCCCATGTCGGCCAGCCTGTCGTTGAGGTAGTCGCGCACCAGGTAGGGCAGGGCCAGGTGCAGGGCCAGCAACAGGGCAACCAGGCCGGTGACGCCGAGCAACGGCCAGCGGTAACGCGCTTTCATCGAAGGCTCTCCGAGGGCGGGTTGTCCGGTTGACCGTGCCGGGCTTGGCCGAGTTCGAACGGGCTTTACTGGCCTGTGGGGCGGGCTTACCCTTGAGGCTTTCCCTGCACGGTTAAGGACCCTGCCATGAGCCGCATCTACGCAGACAACGCCCATTCCATCGGCAACACGCCGCTGGTGCAGATCAACCGCATCGCCCCGCGCGGGGTGACCGTCCTGGCCAAGATCGAAGGGCGTAACCCAGGTTATTCGGTCAAGTGCCGGATCGGCGCGAGCATGGTCTGGGATGCCGAGAGCAGTGGCAAGCTCAAGCCGGGCATGACCATCGTCGAGCCGACCTCGGGTAACACCGGCATCGGTCTGGCGTTCGTTGCCGCCGCCCGTGGCTACAAGCTGCTCCTGACCATGCCCGCTTCCATGAGCCTGGAGCGGCGCAAGGTGCTCAAGGCCCTGGGCGCCGAACTGGTGCTCACCGACCCGGCCAAGGGCATGAAGGGCGCGATCGAGAAGGCCAACGAGATCGTTGCGTCCGAGCCTGGCAAGTACTACCTGCCGGGGCAGTTCGACAACCCGGCCAACCCGGCGATCCACGAGAAGACCACCGGCCCCGAGATCTGGAACGACACCGACGGTGCGGTGGATGTGCTGGTGGCGGGCGTCGGTACCGGCGGCACCATTACCGGTGTTTCGCGCTATATCAAGCACACCCAGGGCAAGTCGATCCTTTCGGTGGCGGTTGAGCCTGTGGCTTCGCCGCTGATCAGCCAGACCCTGGCCGGTGAGGAGCTCAAGCCCAGCCCGCACAAGATCCAGGGTATCGGCGCGGGCTTCGTGCCGAAGAACCTGGACCTGTCCATCGTCGACCAGGTCGAGACGGTCACCGACGAGGAGGCCAAGGCCATGGCCCTGCGCCTGATGCAGGAAGAGGGCATCCTCTGTGGTATTTCCTGCGGGGCGGCGATGGCGGCGGCGGTGCGCCTGGCCGAGAAGCCCGAGATGCAGGGCAAGACCATCGTGGTGATCCTGCCGGACTCCGGCGAGCGCTACCTGTCGAGCATGCTGTTCAGCGACCTGTTCACCGAGCAGGAAAACCAGCAGTAGGCGCTGGGGGCTGGGCAGCCCAATCGCCGGCAAGCCGGCTCCCACAGGGGCTGCATTGGCCGCTTGTTCTGTAGGAGCGGGCTTGTCCCGCGATTGGGCCGGCCCAGCCGCCGCGGCTGTATGGCAAGGGCTTCGCCCTTGATCGCGGGACAAGCCCGCTCCTACAGGCCTTGTCAAATCAATGAGTTATGCGTTGTTCTATGAGAGCCGGCGACAGCCTGCGATGGGCTGCAAAGCAGCCCCAAGCCCTCAAACGGTGGAGCCCCTCCAGACTCAAGGGGCCGCTGTGCGGCCCATCGCAGGCTCCGCCAGCTCCCACGAAGCAAGCGGAGCCTGGGAGCTTGTCCAGCATTACCGCTGATCCGGCGCAATGGTCGATGGCGCGCTTTGTTGCAAAATTCTCAACACTGCAGTCCGGCCCCGGTTGTTTTTACCGGGGCCGGATGGGTTTATGATGGCCGGATGATTTTGCGTGGGAGCAGGCTACGACCTGGTTTCCTCTCCAAGGAGTTGTTGCATGACCTTTTCCTTTGCAGCCAAGGCAGGTGTCCTGCTGGTGTTCTTCGGTAGTGTGCTGTTCGTGCACTTGCGCGGCAAGGCGCGCTTGCCGGTGTTGCGCCAGTTCGTCAACCATTCAGCGTTGTTCGCCCCTTACAACAGCCTGATGTATCTCTTTTCCGGCGTACCTTCCAGGCCCTACCTGGACCGCCAGCGCTTCCCGGAACTGGACGTGCTCAAGGACAACTGGGAGGTGATCCGCGAAGAGGCCATGCGCCTGTTCGACGAGGGCTACATCCGCGCGGCGGAGAAGGACAACGATGCCGGCTTCGGCTCGTTCTTCAAGAAGGGCTGGAAGCGCTTCTACCTGAAGTGGTACGACAAGCCGCTGCCTTCGGCTGAAATGCTCTGCCCCAGGACCGTCGAACTGGTCAGCCGCATCCCCAATGTCAAGGGCGCCATGTTCGCCCTGCTGCCGGGCGGCAGCCACCTGAACCCGCACCGCGACCCCTTCGCCGGCTCGCTGCGCTATCACCTGGGCCTGTCGACGCCCAATTCGGACAACTGCCGCATCTATGTCGATGGCCAGCCGTACGCCTGGCGCGACGGCGAGGACGTGATGTTCGACGAAACCTACGTGCACTGGGTCAAGAACGAGACCGACGTCACCCGCGTCATCCTGTTCTGTGACATCGAACGGCCGCTCAGCAGCCCGCTGATGACCCGCATCAACCGCAAGGTCAGTGCCTTCCTCGGGCGCGCCACCGCGCCACAGAACACCGATGACGAGCGCGTGGGCGGCATCAACCAGGCCTATGCCTGGAGCAAGCGCTTCAGCAACCGGATCAGCACCCGGGTGAAGCAGTTCAAGCGCGCCAACCCCAAGGCCTACCGCATCCTGCGGCCGGTGCTGGCGGTGGTGGTGGCCTACCTGCTGTACCGCTGGTTGTTCTGACTCCTTGGCCCAATCGCCGCGAGCCGGCGATTGGGCCCTGATCATCACGCGTCTTGCCCGGTCGCGAATACGCCGCTATAGTCGGATCCATTCACGTCCTTCCAGAAGACCTGTTCATGCCAGCCATCCCTTCCACCACTGCCTACGCTCTCGCGCCTGTCGCGGGCATGGTCGTGCGTGGCAGCCAGCAGCCGGTCATGATCAGTCACTACCCACCACCTGTCAGTGGCGTCGTAGGCGGCGTAGCTCCGCCTCCTTGCGCAGTCGTGGTGCTGGGCTGACCGGCCCCTGGCCGCACCCCACCGCACGCGCAACCTACTGAACACGGTCGGCTATCTACCTCGCTAACGCGACAGCCTGCCGTTTGGCTTTCTTGCCCAATACAGGTGGCAATACATGTCTGTCTTTTCCAAAGCATCCGTGGCCTCGGCGGCCACGACCAGCCTGTTCGTCCTGCTGTGGAGCAGCGGGGCGATCGTCTCCAAGCTCGGCCTGGCCCAGGCCAGCCCGTTCGCCTTCCTCCTGCTGCGCTCGGCGCTGGCCCTGGCCGGCCTGCTGCTGATCGGCCCGTTACTGGGGCTGCGTTGGCCGCGTACTCCGGGTGCGATCCTGCGTGCCCTGGGGACTGGCTGCGTACTGCTGGGCGCCTACCAGGTCTTTTACCTGCTGGCGCTCGATACTCACGTCACGCCCGGCGTGATGGCTACGGTGATGGGCGTGCAACCTATCCTCACCGTGGTGCTGATGGAGCGCCAGCGTTCCTGGAGCCGCTTGTTCGGCCTGGGCTTGGGGCTCGGCGGGCTGGTGATGGTGGTGTACCAGGGCATCAACCTGGGCGGGGTATCCCTGGCCGGGATGCTGTTCGCCCTGCTGGCGCTGGGCAGCATGACCTTTGGCTCGATCCTGCAGAAGCGCATCACCGACAACCCCATGGGCACCTTGCCGCTGCAGTATCTGGCCGGTTTCGCCCTGTGCGCGGTATTCGCGCCGCTGCAACCGTTGCATGTGCAATGGAATGCGAGCTTCTTCGGCGCGCTGTTGTGGATGGGCCTGGTGGTGTCGTTGCTGGCGACCCTCCTGCTGTACCGGCTGATCGCCCGGGGCAACCTGGTCAATGTCACCAGCCTGTTCTACCTGGTACCGGCGGTGACGGCGGTGATGGACTTCCTGATCTTCGGCAACCGGCTGGCACCGCTCAGCCTGCTGGGAATGGGGTTGATCGTCGTCGGCTTGTTGTTCGTGTTCCGCAAGCCTGGGTTGCGGGCGGCTGAGGCTTGAGGCCCGGGGGCCGCTCCTGCAGGGGCGGCCTTGCCTCTCGATCGCTATCTGGCCGGTCGCAGCACCAGCCACAGCGCCATGCCAATCAGCACTCCGCCATACAGGTGCGCCATCGACAGCGGCTCGTCCAGCAGCCAGGCGCCCCAGAGCACGCCGAACACCGGGATCAGGAAGGTCACGGTGCTGGCCTTGACCGGCCCGATCTCGGCCAGCAGGCGGAAGTACAGGATGTAGGCGAAGGCCGTGCACAACAGGCCCAGGCCCAGCAGCGACGACCAGACCTGCCAGCCGCCCCAGCTGGCCGGAGGCTGGGTCAGGGCGCTCCAGGCGAACAGCGGGGTCAGCAGCAAGGTGGCGCCCAGCATGCTGCCCAGGGCGGAAAGCCGGCTGTCCAGGTCGCTCAGCCAACGCCGGGCGAGAAAACCGGCGAAGCCATAGCAGGTGGTCGCCGCCAGGCAGGCCAGGGCACCTTGCAGCAGGGCCAGGTCCAGGGCCACGGGGCCTGCGCCGCTGAGGATGCCGACACCGAACAGGCCGAGGAAGATCCCGCACAGCTTGGCCAGGGTCATCGGCTCACGGAAGAACAGCACGCCGATGAGCACGCCCATCAACGGTGTGGTGGCATTGAAGATCGCCGAATAGCCCGCGGGCAGCACCTGCGCCGCCACCGAATAGAAGGTGGCCGGGATCCCTGAGTTGATCATCCCCAGCACCAGGCAGGCACCCAGCTTGCCTTGGAAGTCCCAGCGCACCCGTGCCGCCGCCAGGATGGCCATCAGCCCCAGGCAGGCGATCGATACCCGGAAGAACGCGGTCGGCACCGTGCCAAGCTCCGGGGCGATGATACGCATGAACAGGAAGCTCGCTCCCCAGACGGCGGCAAGGGTCAGCAGGCGGGCAAGGGCGGTGGGGCTCACGGTGGTCTCCAGCGATCGGCAAGGGCGCGAGTGTACGCTAGCGGGGGAGAGCGGTTCTTGTCCTTTCTTGCGGTGTGAATCCGCGCTGGCCCTATCGCGGGACAAGCCCCACCGGTGGGACGGTGTGCTGCCCCTGTTACCCGCGAAGGGCGATACCAAGAGCGGGAGATGAAACTAAGCTGACGTGTTGAACCCCAGCACAGAGGTCCTTCGCATGTCCCAGCCCTGGCCGGCGGCCGAGATCGCCCGGATGATCCTCGATGGCTTCGACGACTACCGGGAGCATTTCCGGCACATCACACTCGGTGCCCGTGAGCGTTTCGAACAGGCTCAGTGGCAGGAGACCCAGCGGGCGGCCGCGAGGCGGATCCACCTCTACGAGGCCAAGGTCAATGAAGTCAACGGTTGGCTGCGCCAAGGCTTCGCCGAGGCGGTGCTGCTGGACGTGGAGCAATGGCCGCTGGTCAAGAGTGCCTACATCCGGCTGATCGACGCGCGGCTTGACGACGAACTGTCGGAGACCTGGTACAACTCGATCTTCTGCAGCCTGTTCAGTCATGACCTGATCAGCGATGGCTGCATGTTCATCCACACCACCCGGCCCTCGATGCGTGGCCACGAACGCGCGGCGCAGACTCGTACCTACAGGCCGGACGGCAGCTTGCGCACCCTGCTGTGGGCCGTGTTTGCCGACTATCCGTTCGACGTGCCCTACGCTGACCTGGAGGGTGACGTGGCGCGCTTGGAGGGGCAACTGCGCGACTGCCTGCCGGACTGGGTGTGCAAGGACCCGGCATTGGCCGTGGAGCTGTTTTCGCCGGTGCTGTACCGCAACAAGGGCGCCTACCTGGTCGGGCGGCTGTATACCCCCGACGAGCAATGGCCGCTGGTGATCCCGTTGCTGCACCGCGAGGGCCATGGCATCGAGGCGGATGCGCTGATCACCGACGAAGCCGAAGTCTCGATCATCTTTTCCTTCACCCGTTCGTATTTCATGGTCGACGTGCCGGTGCCCGCCGAATTCGTCGGTTTCCTCAAGCGCATCCTGCCCGGCAAGCATATCGCCGAGCTGTACACCTCCATCGGCTTCTACAAGCATGGCAAGTCGGAGTTCTACCGTGCCTTGATCAATCACCTGGCGACCACCGAGGACTGCTTCATCATGGCGCCGGGGGTACGGGGCATGGTGATGAGCGTGTTCACCCTGACCGGGTTCAATACGGTGTTCAAGATCATCAAGGACCGTTTTTCGCCGTCCAAGACCGTCGACCGGGCCACGGTGATCGACAAGTACCGCCTGGTGAAAAGCGTCGACCGGGTCGGACGCATGGCCGATACCCAGGAGTTCGCCGACTTTCGCTTCCCCAAGGCCAAGTTCGACCCCCAGTGCCTGGCCGAACTGTTGGAGGTGGCGCCTTCGACCGTGGTGCTCGAAGGCGATACCGTGCGTATTCGCCACTGCTGGACGGAACGGCGCATGACCCCGCTCAACCTCTACCTCGAACAGGCCAGCGAGGCCCAGGTGCTGGAGGCCTTGGAGGATTACGGCCTGGCGATCAAGCAGCTGGCGGCGGCGAATATCTTCCCGGGCGACATGCTGCTGAAGAACTTCGGGGTCACTCGGCATGGGCGAGTGGTGTTCTATGACTATGACGAGATCAGCTTCCTTACCGAGGTGAATTTCCGGCACATCCCGCCGCCGCGCTACCCGGAAGATGAAATGTCCGGCGAGCCCTGGTATTCGATCGGGCCTCACGACGTATTCCCCGAGGAGTTTCCGCCGTTCCTGTTCGCCGATATCGGCCAGCGGCGATTGTTCAGCCGGCTGCACGGGGAGTTGTATGACGCCGATTATTGGAAGGGACTGCAGGCGGCGATCAACGATGGCCGGGTAATCGATGTGTTCCCGTATCGGCGCAAAGGGCGCTAGCCCATACCGGCCCAATCCCGCTCCCAAATGGCCGTCAGCCCTTCATGCACTTGAGCTCGGTGAAGTCGCTGCGCACCTTGGTCAGTCGCTCCAGCAAGTGCTGGCGCTGACCTGGGTTGCTCTGCCTGATCAGGTCTACCAATAGGCTGCGGGCTTGCTGTTCGGAGCGCTGGAAGGCGATGCGGTATTCCGGGGACCATAGGCTTTCCTTGCGCTGCAGCAGTTGCGCCAGGCGCGGCTCGAAGGTCGGCGCATCGCGCTGGGCCAGGACCTGCACCAGTTGCTGCTGCCAGTGCGCTCGATTGGCAATGCGCTGGCCGTCCTGGTCCCCCAGCGCCTGGGACCAGGTCAGCACGCGCAGGCGCTGGGGCGCGTTGAGCTCGCCGAACCAGGGCTCCAGGCGCTCTTCCATGCGTTGGGCGCGTTCGCTGACCTGCTTAGGCAATGGCGTCTTGTCGTATTGCGTCTGGCGCTTGTGGATATCGTCGCGGAAGGCCCGGCTCATCTCCTTGACCTGGTCGTCGCTCATGCCACGCAACAATTCGGTGGCCGACGGCGTGATCGCCTCGGCGACCCGGGCAATGGCCTGACGCGCTTCGTCGGTGCGCTGGCGCAGGGCCTGGTCGGTGACCTGATCGTTGGCCACCATTCGGCGGATCTGGTCGAGCCATTCCAGGTAACTGGGCAGCTGGGTCTGGCAATGCCAGGCCAGGTGTTGCTTGAGCCGCTGGTCGAGCCAGACCTTCTGCTGGCGGTTCATGTTCAGGTAGTCGCCCAGCGACCAGGGCACCAGCACGTCGAGGTTGCGATAGGCCAGGTCGATGCGGCTGCAGGCCACCACGGCCAGGGCGAAGCAGAGGGCGAGGAACGCGTGGCGCAGGGTCAGGAGCATGGGCCGATCCTTGCTGGGGCTTGCTTGGCAGTAGACGCAACCTGGCCACTGCAGTTCCTGGGCATGGACGGACAGGCGGCCGGGGCTGTTCAGGTGTAGAATAGCCGCCTTGTCTTGAGGATCTTCGTAAATGGCTTTGCTTGGGCGCTACAACAGTTTGCAAATCGTGAAACACACCGACTTCGGCCTGTACCTCGACGGTGGGGCTGACGGCGAGATCCTGCTGCCCAGGCGCTACATCCCCAAGGACACCGCCACCGAGGTGGACGACTGGCTGAACGTGTTCATCTACCTCGACAGCGAGGACCAGCTGATCGCCACCACCGAGAAACCCAAGCTGCAGGTCGGCGAGTTCGCCAGCCTCAAGGTGAAGGACATCAACGGCGCCGGCATCTTCCTCGACTGGGGCCTGTCCAAGGACCTGCTGATGCCGTACTCGGAAGAGTCGCGGCCGCTGAAGATCGGCGATTATTGTGTGGTGCACGCCTACCTGGACAAACGCACCCGCCGCATCACCGCCACCGCTCGCCTGGACCGCTACCTGGATCGCACCCCGGCCGACTACCAGGCCGGCCAGCCGGTCGAGCTGTTGGTGGCCGGGCAGACGCCGATGGGCTTCAAGGCGATCATCAACAACCGCCACTGGGGCCTGATCCACAAGAACGAGGTGTTCAAGTTCCTGCGTTCGGGCATGCACGAGAAGGGCTACATCAAGGAAGTGCGCCACGACGGCAAGATCGCCCTGAGCCTGCAGCCAGTGGGCAAGGTGCTGGCCGACAGCCTGCCCGAGCAGATCATGGCGCGCCTGGAGGCCGCCGGCGGTATGCTCGAGGTCTGCGACAAGAGCGACCCGGAGGTGATCAGCCGGCTGTTCAACGTCAGCAAGGGCAATTTCAAGAAAGCGATTGGCGCGCTGTACAAGCAGGGCCGTATCGTCATCCTTGACGATCGTATCGAGCGAGCCTGATCAGGCCTGCAGGAAGGGCGTGAAGTCCAGCTGCTCGCCACCGGGGCGGGTGTCGCGTAGCAGCGAATCGCGGTCGGCGCTCAGGGCCAGGCTGATGGTCGAGCGACGCTTGCCGGGGTGGCGGACTTCCATCTGTTCCTGATGGGCACGCAGGAAGTTGGTCGGCACCTTCAGGTGCTGCAGGGTGTCGGTCTCGGGGGTGTGCAGCAGCAGGTTGACCCAGTCGGGCTGGCCCTTGCGCAGCAGCGCCGTCGGCACATCGAACCACCACAGGTTGCGCTTGCGGTCGAGGATCGCGAACAAGGTGTTGTCGCGGTTGAGCACCGGCCGTTCCAGCACTTCGTTGCGGCGGGCGATGGCGGTGGGTTTGTCGAGTTTCATGCAGGTTCCTGCGGGTTGACGCTAGAAAGGCCTGGTATTGTGCGTTGGGCGCTGCTGGCGAACAAGCCCGGCTTGCTCCCATAGTGCGTGCCCGGCATAGCCCATTGCGTAGCCATTTCTTCGGTGTGTCCGGGATTGAGCAGCACCGCACCTGGCGTGGTCTATTAGACTTGCATCATTGAAAGGGCCTACCGCCTGCCAGTTGGCCTTGCCTGACACGATCTTGCGGCGAAAGGAGACGCTATGATTTTCCCCGACCTGCGCGGTTTGCCCCTGCACCGCGTGCTGGTGCGCACCGTTCGCGAATTTCTCGATGACGAGATGTCCACCTATGCTTCCGCGCTGGCCTACCAGATGCTGTTTTCGCTGTTCCCCTTCCTGCTGTTCCTCATCGCCCTGATCGGCTTCCTGCACCTGCCGGACTTCTTCTCCTGGCTGCGCTTGCAGTCGGAGCTGGTGCTGCCGCCCCAGGCCTTGGAGCAGGTCAACCCGGTGATCGACCAGTTGCAGCAGTCCAAGGGCGGGCTGCTGTCGGTGGGTATCGTCATTGCCCTATGGACCGCCTCAGCCGGCGTACGCCTGATGATGAGCGCGATGAACGCCGCCTACGACGTGCCCGAAGGGCGCCCGGTGTGGAAGCGCCTGCCGCTGTCGATCATCTATACCGTCGGCATCGCCGGCATGCTCTTGGCGGCTGCGGCACTGATGGTGCTCGGGCCGCAGGTGATGGAATGGATCGCCGCCCAGGTCGGCATGCAGGAAGTGATCGTCACGGTGTGGACCATCCTGCGCTGGCCGTCGATCATCATCCTGATGATGGTGGCGGTGGCATTGATCTATTACGTGATGCCGGATGTGAAGCAGGAGTTTCGCTTCATCACCCCAGGCTCGGTGCTGGCGGTCGTCGTATGGATCATCGCCTCGCTGGCGTTCGGGTACTATGTGAAGACCTTCGCCGATTACAACGCGATGTATGGCAGCATCGGTGCGATCATCGTGCTGCTGCTGTATTTCTACATCTCCGCCGCGGTACTGCTGTTGGGCGCGGAAATGAATGCGGTCATCGAGCACATGTCGAGCGAAGGCAAGAACCCAGGCGAGAAGGAAGCCGCTGGTCATGCCACCCAGCAGACCCTGACCGTGCTCGGCCATGAGCACCCGGTCGAGCCCCAGCCCAGCGAGCCGAACCCGCGATGATCCGTGACATCCTGAAGATGGGCGACGAGCGCCTGCTGCGCATCGCCCCGCCAGTACCGCAGGCGCTGCTCGGCAGCGCCGAACTGCAACAGTTGATCGACGACATGTTCGAGACCATGCGCCATGTAGGGGGCGTGGGCCTGGCCGCGCCACAGGTCGGCATCGACCTGCAGTTGGTGATCTTCGGCTTCGAGCGCAGCGCGCGCTACCCCGATGCCGAGCCGGTACCGCAGACGATTCTGCTCAACCCGGTGATCACGCCCGTGGGGATGGAGGTCGAGGACGGCTGGGAAGGCTGCTTGTCGGTGCCCGGCCTACGCGGCGTGGTGCCACGCTTTCGGCATATCCGCTACGAAGGCATCGACCCACAGGGCAACCCGATCAACCGCTTCGCCGACGGTTTCCATGCCCGGGTGGTGCAGCACGAGTGCGACCACCTGATCGGTCGCCTGTACCCTTCGCGCATCCAGGATTTCAGCCGGTTCGGCTACACCGAGGTGCTGTTCCCCGGGCTGAATGCCCGCGACGACTGACCTCGTACCATCGCCACCAGGCGCTTGCTGCGCTGGTAGCGCGTCAGGCGTGCGTTCAGGGCGTCAGGCAGGTCATCGGTGAGGGTAAAGCCAACGCGCTGGTAGAACGCTTCCAAGTCCGGATGGCAGAACAGCCAGGTAGGGGCCGCGTTGGCGGCCAATGCTGCCTCGATCAAGTGCGTGGCGACCTGCCGACCACGCCATTGCGGCGCCACGAACAGACCGGTGAGCCAACGGCCATCGGCCACGGGGCTCAGGTTCAGGCCGCCGACGATGCCATCGGCCCGCGCCACCCATGATTCGCCATCGCCAGCCGCGCGCATGCGCGAGCCGTGCTGGCGGTAGAAGTGGTCGAGCAACTTGCGTTCGAGGCGGATGAGGGGGCGGCAGTCAAGCACAGGCATCGTCGTCATGTGCCGATTGTGACATCACAATGGCTGACCTGCAGCCTCCCTGGTGCAGGCCTGTCATGAATTGTTGCAGGCCACGCAAGGGTGATTGTCCGGGTTTGGGGTTCAACTATTACCGGCGGGGAGTAGAATTTTCTACATCCCCCGTACGCAGCGGGATCGGTACTTCGTGTCATCTCGAAGTCGATGACAACTTCTCCGCGCCATTTCCGGCATATGAAGTCAATCGATCAGCTTGATTGCTTTTAAGGCCATACACCATGAAACCCTTACTGATTCTTGCATTGGTCGGTATGTCCTCGTTCGCCCTGGCAGACGAGGTCAAGACCGCCTCCACCCAGCCTGTTGTCGAGCAGTACGACTATTCCACGAACCTGGACATCAAGCGGGTGATCAGCCTTTCGACCATCCCCAACGTCTGCGAAGTGGTGCCCGCCACCATGACCTATGAAGACCACCAGGGCCAAGTGCACACCATCCAGTACCGCGCCATGGGCGAAGGTTGCAGCCAGGGCTGAAACGCCGGCGCCGCCTTCGACCTTGAGGGAGATAGCCCAACCCTTCGGGCTGCGCTGTCGCGCTCGAATTGCCTTCGGTTGGTTTAATCCATGCAAATACGGTCCAGGCTCCGCTTGCTTCGTGGGAGCTGGCGGAGCCTGCGATGGGCCGCAAAGCGGCCCTTGAGTCTGGGTTCCCGCGTTTGAGGGCTTGGGGCTGCTTTGCAGCCCATCGCAGGCTATCGCCAGCTCTCATAGAACAACGCATAACTCATTGATTTGACAAGGCCTGTAGGAGCGGGCTTGTCCCGCGATCAAGGGCGAAGCCCTTGCCATACGCCACTTGTTCTCTGCGCGACAGCGCAGCCCAAAGGGCTGGGTGATCTCCCACCGAGATTGCGCCGCTTTCAAGACTTGCGAAATCCCTGTGGGGGCGGTGCGGCTGTGTCTGCTGAAAAATCCTGAATAGGTATCGAGGAAAAAGTGCAATCTCATTTTGATAGCATTTTTCGATGAACACTCGATACCGCAATATCCTTCATACGATTTTCAGTACGCCGACCATGGCCTCGCTGCCCGCATTGAATACGATGAGCGCGATGACATTTTCGTCGGCCATGTGCTCGGTATGCGCGACATCATCAGCTTGCACGCCTGTTCCGTAGCCGAGTTGCACGCGGCTTTCCGGGCGGCGTTGGAAGATTACCTGGCCGATTGTGTCGAGCGGGGCGTGTCACCGGAAAAACCCGCCTCCGGCAAGGTCATGCTACGTATCCGGCCGGAGGTACATGCGGCGGCCAGTATTGCGGCCCGAGCAGCGGGCAAGAGCCTCAACCAATGGGCCGACGAGATCTTCGAGCAAGCTGCGCGGGCCTGACATCCACGCTGCAAGCCAGGCACAATGCGCCTCTTCTCGAGCCGTAGCGAATACAGAGTGCCCCATGCCTTTTTCGAATGGATTCCTTCTGAGCCTGTCTTTGTGCCTGGACATCGGCGTGGCCAACATCGCCATGATCACCCTGGCGATGCGCCGCGGTTTCATGCAAGGCCTCTGGCTGGGCTTGGGAACGTGCGTCGGTGACCTGATCTATGCCGTCGCGGCGTTGGCGGGCATGACCGTGCTGTTGCAGTTCGAGGCGGTGCGCTGGACCTTGTGGCTGGGCGGCTCGGCACTGTTGGTGTGGTTTGCGCTGAAGATGGCCTTGGCGGCCTGGCGTGGCGGGCACCTGGAGGCCCGTGGGCAGGTGGTGATCGAGCCGGCCTGGCGCGAATTCCTGCGAGGGATGTTCCTGGCCATGTCCTCGCCCAGTGCCATCCTCTGGTTCGCTGCGGTGGGTGGGGTGCTGATCTCCCGTTCCGGTGCCGGTGGGCTGCTGGAGGCCGGGTTGTTCCTCGGAGGCTTCTTCGCCGCTGGGGTGGTCTGGTGCCTGGCCCTGTGTGGCATCGCCAGCCACGGCGGGCGTCTGCTGGGGGATCGTTTGCTGACTTGGTCGTACCTATTGTCGGCGGCGATTTTCTGCTACTTCGCGGGGTACGTGATTCTCTCCGGTTACCGTGAGTTCATTCTGGCCAGCCCGGCGCCATAAGCCTGGTTCATAGCGTGGACCAGTCGGACTGCCGTACGGGCCGTCGCGGATGCCACAAAAAAGATTTTCAGCGCGGTGTCGATTTCCCCGATTCCAGTTCGACCAGTCATGAAGGCACCGGCTTCACCCGGTGCCACCCACTCATGAGCGATCGGAGGAAACACCGATGAACACCGCAGCCGAAACCGAAATCCGCCAATTGATCGAAGGTTGGATGCAAGCCGTGCGTGACCGCGACCTCGATGCGATCACCGCGCCCTATGCCGACGATATCCTGGCGTTCGATGCCATCCAGGAGCTGCAATTCAAGGGCAAAGCGGCCTACCGGGCGCATTGGGAGATGTGCATGGGCATGTGCACCGGGCCGATGGTCTTCGAACTCGCCCAGTTGACCGTGCATGCCGACGGTGACCTGGCCCTGGCCCATTGGCTCAACCGCTGCGGCCCGGCCGACGACGAAAGCCAATGCGGCTTCATGCGCGCCACCGTGGGCTATCGTCGTAGGGGCGGGCAGTGGCAGGTCATCCATGAACACTGGTCGGCGCCTTTCGACATGCAGACCCAGAAGGCGCTGTTCAACCTCAAGCCCTGATACCGCTCATCGGCAATTGCCCGCGACCCCCGCATTGGAGACGACCATGAAATACCTGTGCCTGGTCTATTGTGACGAAGGGCTGCTGCACAGCTTGCCCGACAGCCCCGAAGACGCCGAATGCATGGCCTACGCCGAATCGCTGCAGGGGTCCGGGCGAATGCTCGCGGCCGAGGCGCTCAAGCCTGTGCAGACCGCCACCACGGTACGCGTGCGGGGCGGGCGCATGAGCCTGACCGATGGCCCGTTCGCCGAGACCAAGGAACAGTTGGCCGGCTTCTACCTGGTCGATGCCCGCGACCTCAACGAGGCGCTGAACATCGCCAAGGGGATCCCGGCGGCGCGGGTCGGCAGCGTCGAAGTGCGGCCGGTGCGCGAGCTGCAACCTTGACAATGGAGAACGAGCATCATGAGCCTTGCACAACCAGGCCTGGCCCAGGCACAGCATGAGCTGGCCATCAGCCGCCTGATCGATGCACCGCCGGCCAAGGTGTTCCGCGCCTGGACCGAACCCCAGTGGCTGAGCCAATGGTGGGGGCCCCATGGCATGACCACCCCTGAATGCGAGATGCAACTGTGGGTCGGTGGCCTGTTCCGCACGTTGATGCGGGCGCCCGATGGCGCCGAGTACCCCAACCAGGGTGTCTTCCTGGAAATCATCGCACCGCGGCGGCTGGTATTCACCGATGCGTTCGCCCCGGGCTGGGTGCCGTCGGGCAAGGCTTTCATGACCGCGGTGATGACCTTCGACGAAGAGCAGGGCAAGACCCGCTACACCGCCCGGGCCTTGCACTGGAGTGCTGCCGACTGCCGCGCCCACGAAGAAATGGGGTTCTACCAGGGATGGGGCGAAAGCCTGGACCGCCTGGTGGAGGTCGTGACCCAGCGGATGCCGGACTGATGGTTGATGCCGAACAGGTGCGCGGGGAGGTCGAGGCGGTCTACCGCCGCGACTCCCGGCGTATCCTGGCCACCTTGATCCGCCTGCTCGGCGATTTCGACCTGGCCGAGGAGGCGATGCATGACGCCTTCTTCATCGCCGTCGAACGTTGGCAGCGGGACGGCATCCCGGACAACCCCCGGGCCTGGCTGGTCTCCGCAGGCCGTTTCAAGGCCATCGATGCCTTGCGCAGGCGGGCTCGCTTCGACCGCTCCCAGGCTGACCTGATCATGCTTCTGGAAGGGGAGGGACAGGACCCCAGCGAGGAGGAACTGCTGGTGGACGACCGCCTGCGCCTGATCTTCACCTGTTGCCACCCGGCCCTTGCAGCCGATGCCCAGGTACCGTTGACCCTGCGTGAAGTATGCGACCTGACCACCGAGCAGATCGCCCGGGCGTTCCTGCAAAGCCCGGCGACCATCGCCCAGCGCATCGTCCGCGCCAAGGCCAAGATCCGCGATGCGCGCATTCCCTACCAGGTCCCAGCCCTGGGTGAGCTGCCCGAACGCCTGGAAAACGTGCTGCGGGTGGTGTACCTGGTGTTCAACGAAGGGTACTCCGCGTCCTCTGGCGAAGACTTGGTGCAGCGCGAACTGTGCGACGAGGCGATCCGCCTGGGGCGCTTGATCGCCCAACTGCTGCCCGATGCCGAGGTGCTCGGGCTGTTGGCATTGATGCTGCTGCAGGCGTCGCGCTTGCGCGCCCGCACCGATGCGACGGGAGAGTTGGTGCTGCTCGACCGCCAGGACCGCAGCTTGTGGGACCGTGCGCAGATCGACGAAGGCTGCCAATTGGTGCAGCAGGCGTTGCGCAGCCGTCAGTTCGGCGCCTACAGCGTACAGGCAGCTATCGCAGCAGTGCATGCCGAGGCGCCCAGCGCCGAGCAGACCGACTGGGAGGAAATCGTCGGGCTTTATGATGTGCTACAGCGCCACTGGCCGTCACCGGTGGTCGAGCTGAACCGGGCGGTGGCGCTGGCCAAGCGGGATGGGGCGAGGGCGGGGTTGCAGGCGATCGAGGCGATCCTGGGGCGGGGCGAGTTGCTCGACTATCACCTGGCCCATGCCGCGCGGGCCGAACTGCATCGGCAGTTGGGGCAGGATGAGCAGGCCCGGGTCGCCTGGCGCCAGGCACTGGCGCTCACCCGGCAAGGGCCGGAGCGGCGGCATATCGAGCGGTGTCTGCGGGAGTTGGGGTGAGAAAGCGCTGAGCAAGCGCAAGGCCCGTGGGAGCGGGTTTACCCGCGAATACCGTGTGGCATGCTTTGCGGGTAAACCCGCTCCCACAGGGGCGGCGTATCAGCTGGCGACGAAATTCGGCGGGGTGACCAGTTCGACGGTCTGCTGTTTGCGCGGTGCGAGGATCTCGGCCACGCCTTCGACGACCAGTTCGTCGTTCTGGTTGTACACGTTGGTGGCGATACGCACCTTGAACTTGGGCAGTTTCTCGAGAATCTCAAGGCGCACGGTCAGGGTGTCGCCGATCTTCACCGGCTTCTGGAAACTCATCTGCTGGCCCAGGTAGATAGTCCCGGGGCCCGGCAGGGTGCAGGCCACCGCGGCGCTTATCAAGGCGCCACTGAACATGCCATGGGCGATGCGCTCGCGGAACATGCTCTTGGCCGCGAACTCGGCGTCCAGGTGCACCGGGTTGTGGTCACCGGACATCGCGGCGAACAGCTGGATGTCGCGCTCCTGCACGGACTTTTCATAGCTGGCTTTCTGCCCGACTTCGAGGGCTTCGTAGGGCGTGTTGGTGACCTGGGTCATCGGGGCTTCCTTAGGAGGGCGGACGGGGAAGTGTACATCATTCACTGCGCGCAGGGCGGCCAAGGGCCAGGGCCTGCTCCAGCCAGCCGAGGATATCGGCGGTGACCTCGTCGCGGTTGGTTTCGTTGAGCAGTTCGTGCCGGGCCTCGGGGTACAGGCGCAGTTGCACGTGCCGGTTGCCGGTCGCGCGCAGGGCCGCGGCCAGACCTTTCAGACGCTTGCCGGCACTGACCGGATCACATTCGCCGCCGATCACCAGGATCGGCAGGTTCGGGTCGATCTGCGCCAGGTTCTTCGGCTGGCTGATCTGCGCCAGGCCCTGGAGCAGGTCGACCCACAGCTGGTTGCAGCAGCGAAAACCGCACAGCGGGTCGGCGATGTACTGGTCGACTTCGTCAGCATCGCGGCTGAGCCAGTCGAAGGCAGTGCGGTTGGGCTTGAAGGCCTTGTTGAACGAGCCGAACGACAGCCAGTCGAGCAGCGCGCTCTTGCCCTGCGGGCCCTGGCGCCAGGTTTCGGCACGGGCCACCAGGGAGGCGGCGCGGTACAGCAGCGGGGGGTGGAAGTTCGAGCCACTGAGCACGGCGCCATGCAGGCTGGCGCTGTGGTGCATCAGGTACGCCTGGGCGATGTAGCTGCCCATGCTATGGCCGAACAGGAACAGCGGCGTACCTGGAAATTGTTGGCCGATGTGCTGGGCAAGCAGGCCCAGGTCGTTGACCACGGTGGTCCAGCCATGATGGCGGGCGAACAGGCCCAAGCAGCCCAGCTCGGCAGTACGGCCATGACCCCGCAGGTCCGGGGCGAGCAGCGCGAAACCGGCATCCGCCAGGGCGTGGCCCAGGCGTTGGTAGCGACCGGCATGCTCGGCCATGCCATGGGCCAGCAGCACCACGGCCTTGACCGGGGTGGTCGGCAGCCACTGGTGGACATAGAGGCTGCAATGCTCGCTGGCAGGCAGCCAGAAGGCGTCATGGGGCATGGAAGGTCCTTTGCGCACGGCTTCGAGACAGTGTATGCGCAATGGCGTCGATTGCAGGAAGACAACAAATAAGATTCACAATGTTAATGGCGGCACTTGGCTTGTATGCCACCTGCGTCTTACCTGCTAACGTCGGTTCAACACCCTTTTGCCTGTGTGGGCAAAGAGGTAGGGACAGCTTCGGGCAGAGGAACAACTATAAATGCAAGCCGACTTCTGGAACGACAAGCGCCCGGCGGGCGTGCCTTCCACCCTCGATATCAATGCCTACCAATCCGTGGTCGATGTCTTCGAACGCTCCTGCAAGCGCTTCGCCGACCGCCCGGCTTTCAGCAACCTGGGCGTGACCCTCAGCTATGCCGACCTCGACCGCCATTGCGCGGCATTCGCGGCCTGGTTGCAGCAGCACACCGATCTCGTTCCAGGCGACCGCATCGCCGTGCAGATGCCCAACGTCCTGCAATACCCTATCGCCGTGTTCGGTGCGATGCGTGCCGGCCTGATCGTGGTCAACACCAACCCGCTCTATACCGCGCGCGAGATGCGCCATCAGTTCAAGGACTCCGGCGCCCGCGCCCTGGTGTACCTGAACATGTTCGGCCAGCGCGTGCAGGAGGTGCTCGGCGATACCGACATCCAGTACCTGATCGAGGCGAAGATGGGCGACCTGCTGCCCACCGCCAAGGGCTGGCTGGTCAATACGGTGGTCGACAAAGTGAAGAAGATGGTCCCGGCCTACAACCTGCCCCAGGCCGTGTCGTTCAAGCAGGTGATGCGCCAGGGCCGCGGCCTGTCGCCCAGGCCGGTGGCGCTGGCGCTCGACGACATCGCCGTGCTGCAGTACACCGGCGGTACCACCGGCCTTGCCAAGGGTGCCATGCTCACCCACGGCAACCTGGTCGCGAATATGTTGCAGGTGCTGGCGTGCTTCGCCCAGCACGGCCCCGACGGCCAGCGGCTGATCAAGGACGGCGAGGAGGTGATGATCGCGCCGCTGCCGCTGTACCACATCTATGCCTTCACGGCGAACTGCATGTGCATGATGGTCACCGGCAACCATAACGTGCTGATCACCAACCCCCGCGACATCCCGGGCTTCATCAAGGAGCTGGGCAAGTGGCGGTTCACCGCGCTGCTGGGCTTGAACACGCTGTTCGTCGCTCTGATGGACCACCCCGGTTTCAAGGCCCTGGATTTCTCCGCCCTCAAGGTCACCAACTCAGGCGGCACGGCGCTGGTGAAGGCCACCGCCGAACGCTGGGAGCAACTGACGGGCTGTCGCATCGTCGAGGGCTATGGCCTGACCGAAACCTCTCCGGTGGCCAGCACCAACCCCTATGGCGAGCTGGCACGCCTGGGCACCGTGGGCATCCCGGTGCCGGGCACGGCGTTCAAGGTCATCGACGACCAAGGCAACGAACTCCCCCTGGGCGAGCGGGGCGAGCTCTGCATCAAAGGACCACAGGTCATGAAGGGCTACTGGCAGCAGCCCGAGGCCACCGCCACCACCCTGGATGCCGAGGGGTGGCTGAAGACGGGGGATATCGCCGTGATCGACCCCGACGGTTTTACCCGTATCGTCGATCGCAAGAAGGACATGATCATCGTCTCGGGCTTCAACGTGTACCCCAACGAGATCGAGGAGGTGGTCATGGGACACCCGAAGGTCGCCAACTGTGCTGCCATCGGCGTGCCGGACGAACGCTCCGGGGAGGCGGTCAAGCTGTTCGTGGTGCCCCGTGAGGGTGGGTTGGATGTCGAAGAGCTCAAGGCATTCTGCAAAGCCAATTTCACCGGCTACAAGGTGCCCAAGCACATCGTGTTGCGCGATTCATTGCCCATGACGCCGGTGGGCAAGATCCTGCGCCGCGAGCTGCGCGATATCGCCTGATCTCTGGCGGGCTGCCGAACAGGCAGACTAGGATGAACCGCTCTAGCCTGCCTTTTTCGGCCTGAATTGCGACGTTTTGGTTAAATACTCTAAAAATGACCTATATAGTTCTTTGAGTCATTTTTGTGACCGATCGGGCCGATTCGGGCTCTAGTCGACCCTTGGCAAAGCTGTTACTCTCGGCGCGCTTTCGGATGATCCGGTTTGCAATGAGCCGTCATCTCATATCAATAATAAACGCACAATGCGTGACGAATTGGCTGTTGCTGAAGGAGCGGGCTTCCATGATCGAAAATTTTTGGAAGGATAAGTACCCAGCCGGAATTACGGCTCAAATCAATCCTGACGAATTCCCCAATATCCAGGCGGTACTCAAGCAATCCTGCCAACGCTTTGCCGACAAACCGGCCTTTAGCAACCTGGGCAAGACCCTGACCTACGGTGAGCTCTACACGCTCTCGGGCGCTTTCGCCGCCTGGCTGCAACAGCATACCGACCTCAAGCCCGGCGACCGCATCGCCGTGCAATTGCCCAATGTCCTGCAATACCCCGTAGCCGTGTTCGGCGCCATGCGCGCCGGCCTGATCGTGGTCAACACCAACCCGCTGTACACCGCGCGGGAAATGGAGCACCAGTTCAACGACTCCGGCGCCAAAGCCCTGGTATGCCTGGCCAACATGGCCCACCTCGCCGAGAAGGTGGTGCCCAAGACCCAGGTCAAGCACGTCATCGTCACCGAAGTGGCCGACCTGCTGCCGCCGCTCAAGCGCCTGTTGATCAACAGTGTGATCAAGTACGTGAAGAAGATGGTGCCGGCCTACAACCTGCCGGGCGCCGTGCGCTTCAACGATGCCCTGGCCCTGGGCAAGGGCGGCGCGGTCACCGAGGCCAACCCTCAGCCCAACGACGTCGCGGTGCTGCAGTATACCGGCGGTACCACGGGGGTTGCCAAGGGCGCCATGCTGACCCACCGCAACCTGGTGGCCAATATGCTGCAATGCCGGGCGCTGATGGGCTCCAACCTGCATGAGGGGTGCGAGATCCTCATCACCCCGCTGCCGCTGTATCACATCTATGCGTTCACCTTCCATTGCATGGCCATGATGCTGATCGGCAACCACAACGTGCTGATCAGCAACCCGCGTGACTTGTCGGCGATGGTCAAGGAGCTGGGCAAGTGGAAGTTCAGCGGCTTCGTCGGGCTCAACACCTTGTTCGTCGCCCTGTGCAACAACGACGCCTTCCGTGCCCTGGACTTCTCGGCGTTGAAGATCACCCTCTCCGGCGGCATGGCCTTGCAGTTGAGCGTGGCCGAGCGCTGGAAGGCGGTGACCGGTTGCGCCATCTGCGAAGGCTACGGCATGACCGAGACCAGCCCGGTGGCGGCGGTCAACCCGGCCGAGGCCAACCAGGTCGGCACCATCGGCATTCCGGTGCCTTCCACCCTGTGCAAGGTCATCGATGACAGCGGTCGCGAACTGGGCCTGGGTGAGGTCGGCGAACTGTGCGTCAAGGGCCCGCAAGTCATGAAGGGCTACTGGCAGCGCGAGGACGCCACCGCCGAGATCCTCGACCAGGACGGTTGGCTGAAGACCGGCGACATCGCGGTGATCCAGCCGGACGGCTACATGCGCATTGTCGATCGCAAGAAGGACATGATCCTGGTGTCCGGCTTCAACGTGTACCCCAACGAGCTCGAAGATGTGCTGGCTGGCTTGCCGGGCGTGCTGCAGTGCGCGGCGATCGGTGTACCGGACGAGAAGTCGGGCGAGGTGATCAAGATGTTCATCGTGGTCAAGCCGGGCATGACCCTGACCAAAGAGCAGGTGATGGAGCATATGCGCGCCAACGTCACTGGCTACAAGGTGCCGCGCTACATCGAATTCCGCGATGCGCTGCCGACCACCAACGTCGGCAAGATCCTGCGTCGCGAGCTGCGCGATGAAGAACTTAAGAAACAGGGCCTGAAGAAAATCGCCTGACCCACTGTCGACGCGCATCCCTGTAGGAGCGGCCTTGTGCCGCGAAAGGGCTGCCAGGCAGCCCCCGCTTTTTCTGCCTCCCTGATGAGCCCCGGGGCCGCTTTGCGGCCCTTTCGCGGCACAAGGCCGCTCCTACAGAGGGCACGGAGTCAGCGCAGTTTCTCGAGCATCTGGTAGTACCACATCCCCGCCGCCAGCAGCGGGTTGCCCAGCAGATCCCCCATCGGCACCTTGATGTGCTTGCACGCTGCGAAGGTGTCGAATTTCTCCAGCGTCCCGGTCAAGGCTTCGGCCATGATCTCGCCCATGATGTGGCTGGTGGCGATGCCATGCCCTGAATAGCCCTGGCAATACCAGACGTTGTCCGAAAGCTTGCCCAGCTGCGGGATACGGTTGACCACGATGCCCATGGCGCAGCTCCACTTGAACTCGATCGGCACGCCCTTGAGCGCCGGGAAGGTGCGCTCGATGCAGGGGCGCAGCTCGCCTTCGATGTCCCGCGAATCCTTGCCTGAATAGTTGGCGCCGCCGCCGAACAACAAGCGTTTGTCGGCTGTCAGGCGGTAGTAGTCGAGGACGAAGCGGCAGTCGTATACCGCAAGATCCTGGGGGTTGATCTGCTCGGCCAGTTCACCCAAGGGCGCGGTGGTGACGATGCCGCCCATGGCCGGGAAGATCTTGCCCTTGAGCTGGCGCTTTTCCAACTTGTGGTAGACATCGCCTGCCAGCAGCACCTGACGTGCCTCGATGCGGCCCCGGGCTGTGACCACTGCAGGGCGTGGGCCATGGATGATGTCCAGCACTTCGGAGTTCTCGAATACCAGCGCGCCCAGGGAGTGGGCGGCACGGGCTTCGCCCATGCATAGGTTGAGTGGGTGCAGGTGCAGGTTACGGGTGTTCTTCAAGGCCCCCAGGTACAGCGGGCTTTGCAGATGCTGGCCGACTTCGGTGCGGTCGAGCAATTGCACCTGGCCGCCCATTCCGCGGCGCAGGGCTTCGTCGTAGCTGGCTTGCAGCTCGTCCATGTGCGACGGTTTCATGGCCGCATGCAGGTGGCCGCGCTTGAGGTCGCAGGCGATACCGTAACGTTCCACGCGTCGTTCGATGATCTGGTGCCCGCGCCAGCGCAGGTGCCAGATGAAGTCGTCCACCTCGCTGCCCAGGCGCTTGCGCATCTGCGTGCGCATGGCCTCGTCGCCCGAAAGGCTGCCGGTGACCTGGCCGCCGTTGCGCCCGCTGGCGCCCCAGCCGATCCGGTTGGTTTCGACGATGGCCACCTTCAGGCCACGTTCGGCCAGCTCCACCGCCGTGGCCACACCGGTGAAGCCGCCGCCGATAATGGCCACGTCGACCTGCTCGGTGCCGGTGAGCGTCGGGTAGGCGGTCGGGTCGTTGAGCGTGGCGCTGTAGTAGGACGGCGCTCGTTGCGCCGTCGGGTCGTTCGATGCTGCGTTCATGTCGATTCCTTCAAACGGATGAGGCTCATGCCTGGTGCAGGTACCAACGCCAGTCCTGCTCGCCGACTTCGGCCATGAACTGGCGGTACTCGGCGCGCTTGACCTTCAGGTAGACCCCGAGGAAGGCCTCGCCCAGGGCCTCCCGGGCCCACGTCGAATGCTCCAGGGCCTCGAGGGCGGTCAGCCACTCGGTGGGCAGGTGCTCCTTGGCTTGGGCGTAGCCGTTGCCTTGCACCGGCGCACCAGGGTCGAGCTGCTCGCGTACACCCCGGTGGGCGGCGGCGAGGATGGCCGCGGCGGCCAGGTACGGGTTGGCGTCGGCACCGCAGATACGATGCTCCACGTGCCGGCTGTTGGCTGGTCCACCCGGCACGCGCAGGCTCACGGTCCGGTTGTCGACGCCCCAGGTCGGCGCCAGGGGCGCGTAGCTGTTGGCCTGGAAGCGCCGGTAGGAGTTGGCGTTGGGGCAGAACAGCAGCAGCGATTCGCGCAGGTGGCGCAGCATGCCGCCGACCGCCTGGCGCAGCAGCGGGGTACCCGCTGGATCGTCGCTGGCGAACAGGTTGTTGCCCGCGGCATCGGCCAGGCTCAGGTGCATGTGCATGCCAGTGCCGGCCAGGTGGGCGAAGGGCTTGGCCATGAAGCAGGCCTGCATGCCATGCGCGTTGGCGATGCCCTTGACCAGGCGCTTGTAGCGCACGGCCTGGTCCATGGCCTGCAGGGCAGGGCCGTGTTCCAGGGTGATTTCCACCTGGCCGGGCGCGTATTCGGAGATCGCCGTGCGTGCGGGGATGCCCTGGGCCTTGCAGGCGGCATAGAGGTCGGCGAGGAAGGGTTCGATCTGTTCGAGCTCACGCAGCCCGTACACCTGGGTGGCGTGTGGGCGACCACCGTCGCTGTCCAGTGCCGGTTGCGGGCGCCCCTGCGCGTCGCGTTGCTGATCGAGCAGATAGAACTCCAGCTCGCAGGCCATCACCGGGTGGTAGCCGTCGGCCTCGAGCGCTTCGAGGGTGCGCAGCAATACATGACGCGGGTCGGCCACGCTGGCCGGCAGGCCCTCGCTGGGGTGCATGCTCACCTGCACGGCGGCGGTCGGCACGCGTCGCCAGGGCAGGCGTACCAGGCTGCCTTCGAGCGGGTAGGCGCGGCAGTCGATATCGCCTACGTCCCAGACCAGGCCGGAGTCTTCCACGTCCTCGCCATTGAGGGTCAGGCCAAGGATGGTACTGGGCAGAGGACGGCCGCTTTCGTACACCGCCAGCAGCTCATCGCGGTGCAGCAGCTTGCCACGAGGCACGCCGTTGGCGTCGAGGATGAACAGTTCGAACAGCTCGATATCAGGGTTGTCGGCCAGGAAACGCCTGGCCTGGTCGGGGTTGGCAAAATGCATGATGTTCGCTCGCGCCCGCAGGCGCACAGGACCACCGCGTACAGGCGGCGGGTCGTACCAAGAAACCGGCCGAAGGTGGCCGGGACGGGTCAGTGGGACGCGAACGAAGTATCCGGCGGGCGTGCGTGGCGGCAGTGCCACAGGGCCCAGAAGGCGAGGATGACGTGTACCAGCGGGTTTTCGCCGGCGCGCGCCTTGGCCTTGGGAAGGGCCGGGTGCGCATTGCTTGGGGGGCAGGTCATGCCTGGATACTCACATGGGGCGTAAGGTTGATTAAAGCAGTGATTGGCGATGTTCACTCCTGGGATGGTTAAACATTCTCGTTGTATGGGCTTTCATCCTGAGGCCCTTCGCGGCGCAATCGCGGGACAAGCCCACACACATACTGCGCCGTTCCCAATATCTGCGCCGTAGTTGTGGGAGCGGGCTTGTCCCCCGATTGCGCCGGTACAGCCGGCGATGAAATCTGCGACAATCGCCCATCTTTCGAATGCGATCATGAAAAAGCAGACCCACCTGCATCATCAAAAAGCCCCATGACAGACCACTCCATCGACCAACTCCTGAAGAACCTCGACCACGCCATGATCGCCGACCGCCATCGGCTGCGGCGCCAACTGCACGAGCTGCGCAAGCGCCCCGACGAGGCGAAACAGGCGTCGTGGGTGGAAAAGGTCCAGGCTTCCTGCGCCCAGGTCGTGGCCCGCGAGCAGAGCGTGCCGAGCATCCGCTACGACGACAGCCTGCCCATCGCGGCCAAGCGCGACGAAATCAAGAAGGCCCTGGCCGAGCACCAGGTGCTGGTGATCGCTGGCGAGACCGGTTCGGGCAAGACCACCCAGTTGCCGAAGATCTGCCTGGAGATGGGCCGCGGTCGGCATGGCCTGATCGCCCACACCCAGCCGCGCCGGATCGCCGCGCGCAGCGTGGCGGCGCGGGTGGCCGAAGAACTGGGCACGCCCTTGGGCGGGCTGATCGGCTACCAGGTGCGCTTCGAGGATCAGAGCGATGCCGGTACCCTGGTCAAGCTGATGACCGACGGTATCCTGCTGGCCGAGACCCAGCACGACCGCTTCCTCGAGCGCTACGACACGATCATCGTCGACGAAGCCCACGAACGCAGCCTGAACATCGACTTCCTGCTCGGCTACCTGAAGACCCTGCTGCACCGCCGCCCGGACCTGAAGCTGATCATCACCTCGGCGACCATTGACCTGGAGCGCTTCTCCAAGCATTTCGACGGCGCGCCGATCATCGAGGTGTCGGGCCGCACCTTCCCGGTGGAGACCTGGTACCGCCCGTTGACCAGCGAGCAGGACGAGGAGGGCAACCGCGTCGAGGATGACCTCACTGTCGACCAGGCGATTCTCGCCACCCTGGACGAACTGGCCCATCACGAACGCAGCGAGGGCAAGGGCCCCGGTGACGTGCTGGTGTTCCTGCCGGGCGAGCGGGAGATTCGTGATGCCGCTGAGATCCTGCGCAAGGCCCAGTTGCGCCACACCGAGATCCTGCCGCTGTATGCGCGCCTGACGCCGGCCGAGCAGCAGAAGATCTTCCAGCCCCATACCGGGCGCCGGGTCGTACTGGCCACCAACGTTGCCGAAACTTCGCTGACCGTGCCGGGCATCCGCTACGTGATCGACACCGGTACCGCGCGCATCAGCCGCTACAGCTACCGGGCCAAGGTCCAGCGCCTGCCCATCGAGGCGGTGTCGCAGGCCAGCGCCAACCAGCGCAAGGGCCGTTGCGGGCGGGTCGAGCCGGGCATCTGTGTGCGTCTGTACAGCGAAGAGGATTTCAACGCCCGACCGGCGTTCACCGACCCTGAGATCCTGCGCACCAACCTGGCCGCGGTGATCCTGCAGATGCTGCACCTGCGCCTGGGCGCGATCGATGCCTTCCCGTTCATCGAGCCACCGGATGGCAAGGCCATCAGCGACGGCTTCAACCTGTTGCAGGAGCTCTCGGCGGTCAATCGCGAAAACCAGCTGACCCCGCTGGGCCGTCAGCTGGCACGCCTGCCGATCGACCCACGCCTGGGCCGCATGCTGCTCGAAGGCGCCCGCCAGGGCAGCCTGCAGGAAGTGCTGATCGTCGCCAGTGCCCTGTCGGTGCAGGACCCTCGCGAGCGCCCACCGGAGCGCCAGCAGGCGGCTGACCAGGCCCATGCCCAATGGAAGGACACCGACTCCGATTTCGCCGCCCTGGTCAACCTCTGGCGGGGTTTCGAGGAGCAGCGCCAGGCCCTGACCGCCAACCCGCTGCGCAACTGGTGCCGCAAAAACTTTCTCAGCTACTTGCGCCTGCGTGAGTGGCGCGACGCCCACCGCCAGCTCTCGCTGATCTGTCGCGACCTGCAATTGGCGGTCAACAAGGAGCCGGCGGACTTCCCACGTGTGCACAAGGCCATCCTCAGTGGCCTGTTGAGCCAGATCGGCCACAAGACCGAAGACGGCGACTACCAGGGCGCGCGCCAGCGGCGCTTCTGGATCCACCCGTCCTCGGGCATCGGCCGCAAGCGTCCGCAATGGGTGATGGCCGCGGAGCTTGTGGAAACCACCAAGCTCTATGCACGTATGGTGGCCAAGATCGAACCGGACTGGATCGAGCCGCTGGCCAGCCACCTGGTCAAGAAGAACCATTTCGAGCCGCATTGGGAGAAGAAGCGCGGCCAGGCGGTGGCCTACGAACAGATCACCTTGTATGGCCTGATCCTGGTCGGTCGCCGGCCGGTGCACTTCGGCCCGATCGACCCGGTGGTGTCCCGCGAGCTGTTCATCCGTGATGGCTTGGTGGGTGGCCAGATCCAATCGCGAGCCAAGTGCCTGGCGGCCAACAAGCGCTTGCTCGAACAGCTCGACGAACTGGAAGCCAAGGCCCGGCGACGGGACATCCTGGCCGACGAGGAAACCCTGTACGCCTTCTACGAGGCGCGCCTGCCGGCAGAGATCCACCAGAGTGCGACCTTCGACAGCTGGTACCGGGTCAACAGCCAGAAGGATCCGAACCTGCTGATCATGCGCGAAGAGGACGTGCTGGCCCGCGAAGCCAGCGAGGTGACCGCCGCGCAATACCCAGACAGCCTGCAGGTGGGCGATTTGCGCCTGCCCTTGACCTACCACTTCGAGCCGGGCCACCCCCGTGACGGCGTTACCGTGCGTGTGCCGGCACCGCTGCTGCCGAGCCTGCCGGGCGAGCGCCTGGAGTGGCTGGTCCCAGGCCTGCTGGAGGCCAAATGCGTGGCTCTGGTGCGCAACCTGCCCAAGGCCCTGCGCAAGAACTTCGTGCCGGTGCCCGACTTCGTCAAGGCGGCCCTGGCCCGCATGACCTTCGGCCAGGGTGCCTTGCCCCAGGCCCTGGGCCAGGAACTGCTGCGCATGACCGGCGCCCGGGTGCCGGACGACGCCTGGGCCGAAGCGGCCGGGCTGGTGGAAGGGCACTTGCGCATGAACATCGAGGTGGTCGACGGCCAGGGCAAGTTCCTTGGCGAAGGCCGTGACCTGGCCGAGCTGACCGCGCGTTTCGCCGCTGCGAGCCAGGCCGCGCTGGCCATGCCGCGCAACGAAAAAGCCGAGCAGCCAGTGCAGGCCAAGGCGTTCGCCGAGGTGGCGCAAACCGCCCAGCAGAAGATCGCCGGCCTGTCGCTGACGGTGTACCCGGCGCTGGTGGAAGAGGCTGGGGCCGTGCGTGAAGGGCGTTTCTCGACCCAGGCCGAAGCCGAATTCCAGCACCGCCGTGCGCTGCAGCGGTTGTTGTTGCAACAGCTGGCCGAGCCCGCCAAGTTCCTGCGCGGCAAGCTGCCGGGGCTGACCGAGCTGGGCCTGTTGTATCGCGAGCTGGGCCGGGTCGAGGCGTTGGTGGAGGATATCCTCCTGGCGAGCCTGGACAGCTGCATCCTCGAAGGCGAGGCGCCGTTGCCGCGTGACGGTGCAGCGCTCGCTGGGCTGGCCGATCGTAAGCGCGGCAGCTGGGCCGAGCATGCCGAGCGTCTGGCGCGCCAGACCCTGGAGGTGCTCAAACTGTGGCATGGCTTGCAGAAGCGCTTCAAAGGCAAGATCGACCTGAGCCAGGCGGTCGCCCTGAACGACATCAAGCAGCAGCTCGCCAACCTGGTGTATCCAGGCTTCGTACGCGAGACGCCTGCGGCCTGGTTCAAGGAACTGCCGCGCTATCTCAAGGCGGTGGAGCTGCGCCTGGAGAAGCTCGGTTCTCAGGTGCAGAAGGACCGGGTGTGGAGCGGCGAGCTGGCCAACCTATGGGCCCAGTACAAGGCTCGCGCCGACAAGCATGCCCAGGAGGGCAAGCGGGACGAACAGCTTACCCTGTACCGCTGGTGGCTGGAGGAATATCGGGTGTCGTTGTTCGCCCAGCAGTTGGGTACCAAGGTGCCGGTTTCCGACAAACGTCTGGGCAAACAGTGGAGTCAGGTGGAAGCCTAAAGCTGGGGAAATGTGGCAAACTTGCGGGAATCTGGGCCGCTGTGCGGCCCATCGCGGGGCAAGCCCGCTTCTACAGGGACAGCGCCTATCCTGAGAGTGCGGGCTTGCCTTGTGATCGAGGGCACAGCCCTCGCGTATAAATTGGTACTAAAGTGCCATTATGTTGCCCTTTCCGGCCAGCGCCGCGTGGCGATGGCCTCTGACCAGAGGAACGACCGTGCATAACGTCGTGATCAGCGGCACCGGCCTGTATACCCCGGCCCAGAGCATTTCCAACGAAGAACTGGTGGCGTCCTTCAACACCTGGGCGCAGCAGTACAACCAGGACAACGCCGCCGCCATCGAGCGCGGCGAGCTGGAGGCCGCACCGCTGTCCGACGCGGCCTTCATCGAGAAGGCTTCCGGCATCAAGAGCCGCTTCGTCATGGACAAGGCCGGCATTCTCGACCCGCAACGCATGAAGCCGCGCCTGCCGGAGCGCTCCAATGACGAGCCGTCGATCCTCTGTGAAATGGCCGTGGCCGCCGCTCGCCAGGCCCTCGAGCGTGCAGGCCGCACTGCCGCCGACGTGGACGGGGTGATCGTCGCCTGCTCCAACCTGCAGCGCCCGTACCCGGCTATCTCCATCGAAGTGCAACAGGCGCTGGGCATAGAAGGCTTTGCCTTCGACATGAACGTGGCCTGCTCCTCGGCCACTTTCGGCATCCAGACCGCCGCCAACAGCGTGCAACTGGGCCAGGCCCGCGCGGTACTGATGGTCAACCCGGAGATTTGCACCGGGCACTTGAACTTCCGTGACCGCGACAGCCACTTCATCTTCGGCGATGCCGCCACCGCCGTACTGGTCGAACGCGCCGACCAGGCCACCTCGGCGCACCAGTTCGAGGTCGTCAGCACCAAGCTGTGGACCGGCTTCTCCAA
This sequence comes from Pseudomonas sp. p1(2021b), assembly GCF_020151015.1. Taxonomy (NCBI): domain Bacteria; kingdom Pseudomonadati; phylum Pseudomonadota; class Gammaproteobacteria; order Pseudomonadales; family Pseudomonadaceae; genus Pseudomonas; species Pseudomonas sp. p1(2021b). The sequence continues at coordinate 3,669,882 of NZ_CP083746.1, read as the reverse complement.
CAACATCCGCAATAACTTCGGTTTCCTCAACCGGGCAGCGGAGGAGGGGATCGACGCGCCAGACAAGCTGTTCGTGCAGGAAGGCCGCAAGGTATTCAAGGAGGTCTGCCCGAAGGTCGCCGAGCTGATCGGCCAGCACCTGGAGGAAAACGACCTGCAACCGAGCGACGTCAATCGCTTCTGGCTGCACCAGGCCAACCTCAGCATGAACCACCTGATCGTCAAGAAGCTGGTGGGGCGCGAGGTCGCCGAGGACGATGCACCGGTGATTCTGGACCGTTATGCCAACACCAGTTCGGCGGGCTCGGTGATTGCTTTCCACCTGTACCAGGATGACCTGCCCAAGGGCGCCTTGGGCGTGCTCAGTTCGTTCGGTGCGGGGTATTCGATCGGTAGCGTGATCCTGCGCAAGCGCTGATCCCCCGTACCGGCCCCGTCGCGGGGCAAGCTCGCACAATGGCAGCATTGACGTCGTACCTGTAGGAGCGGGCTTGTCCCGCGATGGGGCCGACGCATGTGCAACAGGCAAAAAAAAGCGGGAAGTGCCGGATGGGGTCGGCACTTCCCGCCTGAGTGACGCAGGGGAGCTTGCGCTTAGAACTTGGCTTCCAGATCGACCTGCAGGGTGTCGACGTCGGCATTGCTGTTCGGCAGCTGAGACAGGTCGGTCTTGGCCATCAGGTAGGCTGCGCCCAGCGAGAAGTTCTTGTCGATCTCATAGCCAACCTTGAACTTGTGACCGCGCGAACCGGTGAAGCCGGCACCGAAGTCGGAGTCGGTGAAGGCGCTGACCACCGCGTTGCGCTGCACGTCGCGGTAGTTGTAATCCAGGCTCCAGGCGCCGAGCTTGGTCTTCAGGCCGGCCAGCCAGGCCTTGTCTTCGCCGTCGGTGCTTTCGGTGTTCTTCACGTACTGGCCGTAGGCCGACAGCGGGATGGCGAAGCCGGTGAAGTCCACTTGGCCGAAGCCTTCCACCAGGTTGAACTCGTTGGTGGTGTTGCCGAAGGCGCGCAGGGCAGCCGATTCCTTGTCATTGTCATAGCCGTAGATGCTGGTACCCACGGTGACCTTGACGGTGTCGGCCGCATCGAAGCGTGCGCCCAACTGGCCGTGGTACAGCTGGGCATCGTGCTTGAACTGCACGCCGTCGCCGTCCACGTTGTCCTTGAGGTTGTAGTGGCCGGCGCTGCCGAACAGCTCGGCGCCGCCCAGGTCGGTCTTGTAGGTGACGGCCACGCCTTCGGGGTTGATGTCGCTGTCCCAGATGATGTCGCCCATGCTCACCCAAGGCTGAGGCATCTTGCCGCCGATCAGGTGCAGGTTCGGCACGGCGGTCGGGTGCCAGTCGAGGTAGGCCAGGTCTACCCACAGCGACTTCTTGTCGAAGTAGTTGTCCAGGCTCTGGTTGGTGGAGCGGGCATCGGAACTGCTGCCGGTGGCCACGCGGATACCGGCATCGACCTGCGGGTTGATCTGGCTGTAGAAGCCGACGCGGGCACGGACGCGCTCGCGGTCCTGGTTGCCGCTGCGGCTGTTGGGGTTGTCGACGTTGACGTCTTCGTAGCGCAGGCGCACGTCGCCCTTGATCTGGGTCTTGGCGGCCCATGCCACTTTCTGCTCGAAGGAGCTCAGGCGATCGGCCTGGGCTTTCTGCTCTGCCTTTTCCTTGGTTTCCTTGGCCAGATCGGCCTGCAGTTCGTTGTACTGCGCCTGGTTGATCGAGCCGTTGGCGCGGAGCATCTCGAGCAGCTTGGCGTCGACTGCAGCACTGGCCGGAGCGCTCAGTGCCAGCATCATGCCGGTGAGGCTTACTCCGGTAAGTGTAGAAACAAGACGCATAAGGTTCTCCCTGTTGGAAAAAGTTGGGGAGGCTCTTGCGCCTGCCCCTTAGTTGGCATGCCTTCGGAAAGGCCCTGGCTAGAGGGGTTGCCGGGGTTCCGAAAAACAGGCGCCAGTATTGCGGGGAGGCGTGACAGAATAATGTCTATTTGATGGCACTGCGGTTAAGTGAGCAGGCCGTGAACGCGCCATTTGAGTGTCGCGACCCACTTCGGGATACTGGCCACTTCCTGGCCTGTGAGTCGACATCGTGACCAGCCTGTACAGCCTTGCCCATCTACGTGACCTGTCGGCGGCGACCTGGGATGCCCTGGTGCCCGCCGGTCAACCTTTCCTGCGCCATGCCTTCCTCGGCGCCCTGGAGGACAGCGGCAGCGTCGCGCCCGCGACCGGCTGGGCGGCCGAGCATCTGGTGCTGGAGCGCGATGGGCAGGTGCGTGCAGTGCTGCCGGCCTATCGCAAGTGGCACTCCTTCGGTGAGTACGTGTTCGATCACGGCTGGGCCGATGCCTGTGAACGCGCGGGCATCCGCTACTACCCCAAGCTGCTCGGCGCGGTACCGTTCAGCCCGGTGAGCGGTCCGCGCCTGCTGGCGGCCGAGCCGGCCGATGGGTTGCTCATGCTGCAGGCCATTCCCGAGTACCTGGGCAAGGGTGAGCTCTCTGGCGCGCACATCAATTTCACCGACAGCGCCCTCGACGAACGCATCGCCGGCTTGCCGGGATGGATGGAGCGCCTGGGTTGCCAATTTCACTGGCACAACCGCGGCTACCGCGACTTCCAGGACTTCCTCGACACCCTGAGCTCTCGCAAGCGCAAGCAGATGCGCAAGGAGCGCGAGCAGGTGGCCGGGCAGGGGATCGACTTCCGCTGGTTGCGCGGCGAGGAACTGAGCGAGGCGCAGTGGGACTTCGTCTACCTGTGCTACGCCAACACCTATGCGGTGCGGCGCCGTACGCCCTATCTGACCCGCGAATTCTTCAGCCTGCTGGCCGAGCGCATGCCCGAGGCAGTGCGGGTGGTGGTGGCCCGCCAGCACGGGCGCGAGGTGGCCATGGCCCTGAGCCTGGTCGGTGGTGACAGCCTGTATGGGCGTTATTGGGGGTGCCTGGACGAATTCGATCGGCTGCATTTCGAAACCTGCTTCTACCAGGGCATGACGTTCGCCATCGAAGAAGGGCTGCGGCGGTTCGATGCCGGGGCCCAGGGCGAGCACAAGTTGATCCGGGGCTTCGAGCCGGTGCTGACCCGGTCGTGGCATTACCTGCTGCACCCGGGGTTGCGTCGGGCGGTGGGGGATTTCCTCGAACAGGAGCGGGCAGGGGTGAGGGCCTATGCCGAGCAGGCGCGGGAGATGTTGCCTTACCGGAGGGCCTGAGCGGGCCCAATCGCAGGTGTAGGAGCGGCCTTGTGCCGCGAAGGGCCGCAAGGCGGCCCCGGACCCTATTCAATCCACCCCGACGAACCCGCCGGTCTGGTGATGCCACAACCGCGCATACAACCCGCGCTCGGCCAGCAGCTCGGCATGGGTACCGCTTTCGACGATGCGCCCTTTGTCCAGCACCACCAGCCGGTCCATACGGGCGATGGTGGACAGGCGGTGGGCGATGGCGATCACCGTCTTGCCTTGCATCAAGGTCTCCAGGCTCTCCTGGATCGCCGCCTCGACTTCCGAATCCAGCGCCGAGGTGGCTTCGTCCATGATCAGGATCGGCGCATTCTTGAGCAGCACCCGGGCAATGGCGATGCGCTGGCGCTGGCCACCGGAGAGCTTGACACCGCGCTCGCCCACATGGGCATCGAACCCGGTGCGCCCCTGGGCGTCGGAGAGCTGGGGGATGAATTCGTCGGCCCGGGCCTGGCGCACGGCCTCCCAGACTTGCGCCTCGCTGGCATCCGGCCGGCCATACAGCAGGTTGTCACGGATCGAGCGATGCAGCAGCGAGGTGTCCTGGGTGATCATGCCGATCTGCGCGCGCAGGCTGGCCTGGTTGACCTCGGCGATGTCCTGGCCGTCGATGAGGATGCGCCCGCTGTCCACGTCGTACAGACGCAGCAACAGGTTGACCAGGGTCGACTTGCCGGCGCCGGAAGGGCCGATCAGGCCGATCTTCTCGCCGGGGCGGATGTCCAGGTCCAGCCCGTCGATGACCTTGTTGCCCTTGCCGTAATGAAAGTCCACATGGTCGAAGCGCACCGCGCCACGGCTGACCTGCAGTGCCGGGGCGCCAGGCTTGTCGATGACGCTGACCGGCTGGGCGATGGTCTGCAGGCCGTCCTGGACCATGCCGATGTTCTCGAAGATGCCATTGACCACCCACATGATCCAGCCGGACATGTTGATGATGCGGATCACCAGGCCCGTGGCCAGTGCGATGGCGCCAACGGTGATCAGCGACTGGCTCCACAGCCACAGGGCCAGGCCCGTGGTGCCCACTACCAACAGGCCGTTGAGGCCGGTGATGACCACGTCCATGCTGGTGACCACCCGCGAGGCCAGCTGGGTCTTCTCGGTCTGCTCGCTGATCGCTTCGCGGGCGTACTGCTGTTCGTAGTCGGTATGGGCGAACAGCTTGAGGGTGGCGATGTTGGTGTAGCCATCGACGATGCGCCCCATCAGCTTGGAGCGGGCGTCGGAGGAAATCACCGAGCGTTCCTTGACCCGGGGTACGAAGTAGTAGAGCGCGGCGATGTAGCAGGCGATCCAGGCCAGCAATGGCAGCATCAGCCGCCAGTCGGCTTCGGCGAACAGTACCAGGGAGCTGATGGCGTAGATGAGTACGTGCCAGAGCGCGTCCACGGCTTGCACCGCCGAGTCGCGCAGGGAGTTGCCGGTCTGCATGATGCGCTGGGCGATGCGCCCGGCGAAGTCGCTCTGGAAGAAGTTCAGGCTCTGCTTGAGCACGTAGGTGTGGTTCTGCCAACGGATCAGGCTGGTCATGCCCGGGCTGATGGTCTGGTGCACCAGCAGGTCGTGCAGGCCGAAGAACACCGGCCGCAGCACCAGGATGACCACCAGCATCCAGGCCAGCTCGCCGCTGTGCCGGCTGAAGAACTCGGTGCCCGGCGTGGCCTGGGCCAGGTCGATGATCCGGCTCAGGTAGCTGAACATGGCCACCTCGATCAGCGCGGCCACCAGGCCGACCACCAGCAGCGCAATGAAGCTGGGCCAGACCTGGCGCAGGTAATACAGGTAGAACGGCCATACCTGGCTTGGCGGCGCCTCGCTGGGCGCCTCGCGGAAAATGTCGATCAGCTGTTCGAAGCGGCGGTACAACATGGTGGACACACTCCTGTTCCATCCGACCTCAAGGCGGGTTCACATCCTTGTGAGACCGGCGATCAGTCGATGCGTTTGGCGGACTTGATGTACACCGGGTCTGCTGGTACGTCACGCATGCCTTGCTTGGTGGTGGTAGGCGAGTTGACGATCTGGTCGACCACCTCCATGCCTTTGGTCACCTTGCCGAACACCGCGTAGCCACGGTCGCGGCCCGGGTTGAGGAAATCGTTATCGGCCACGTTGATGAAGAACTGGCTGGTGGCCGAGTTCGGGTCGGAGGTACGCGCCATGGCCAGGGTGCCGCGCGTGTTGGCCAGACCGTTGCTGGCCTCGTTGCGGATCGGGTCGCGGGTCGGCTTTTGCACCATCTGGTCGGTGAAGCCGCCGCCCTGGGCCATGAAGCCTGGGATCACGCGGTGGAAGATGGTGTTGTTGTAGAAGCCGCTGTCGACGTATTCGAGGAAGTTCTTCGTGCTGATCGGCGCCTTTTCGGCGTTCAGCTCGATCTCGACCTGGCCGAAGCTGGTGTCCAGCAGGACGTGAGGGGTCTTGTCCGAAGCCATGACGCTGGTGGCGAAGGCGACCGAGCAGGCGGTGAGCAGGAGTTTTTTCAGCATGGGCTCAAAGATCCTTGAGAAGTGGAAGCTGCTGCGAGGAAGTGCAGCAGGGTCTGGTTGAAGACCTCGGGTTGGTCGAGGGGAGTAGCGTGCCGGGAATCGGCGATCACCGCCAGTGTCGCCTGGGGCATCAGGGCGACATAGCGCTCCTTGAGTTGTATCGGGGTGTAATCGTGGTCGGCGGCGATCACCAGGGTCGGGCAGCGGATCTGCCCGATGCGCGCCTGCACACCCCAATCGACGATGGCATCGAAGCTGCGCAGGTAGGCGCGCTTGTCGTTGCGCGCCCAGCGCTGGGCCATCTTGTGACGCAGTTCGGTTTGTTCTGGCTTGGGGAACAGCCGCTCGGCCAAGCCCTTGCCGATCGTCTCGACACTGAGGATGCGCGCCAGGCTCCAGCGTTTGATCCACCAGATCCAGTGAGCGATCGAGTTGCGTCGCACCTCAGGGGCGCTGTTGACGATGCACAGGCTGCGTAGCCAGGCGGGGTGGTCGACGGCGAACTGAAAACCCACCATGCCACCCATGGACAGGCCGACGACGTGCACCGGGCCGGTCTGCAGGTGCTCCAGCAGGGCCAGCAGGTCGGCACTGAAGGTCGCGATCTGGTAGCCGTCGCGAGGTTTGTCGGAGCGACCATGACCGCGAATATCCATCAGAATCACCCGGTAATGGCGGCTAAGCACCGGGACTTGCAGTTCCCAGTCCTGGCAGCTCGAGCCCAGGCCATGCAGCAGCACCAGGGGTTCGCCCTGGCCGTATTCCTCGTAGTGCAGCGTGCATCCTTCGTGCTCGAAATAGGCCATGGGCGCGGTCCTCTCAGGCTTGTGGGGGGGCTGCGAAGGGCACGTCCAATGGCGCTGTGTCGAAATTGCGCAGCAGCTCGATGAGGATCTGCGTGGCCGGACCCAAGGTCTTGTCCTTGTTCGAATAAAGGTAGAACAGTGGGTGACGGCTGCCACCTTGATCCAACGGCAGCGGCTTGAGCACGCCGTCGCGCAGCTCGCGCTCGATCATGTGCCGGGGCAGCCAGGCAAAGCCCAGGCCGCTGCTGACGAAGGTGGCGGCGGTACCCAGGCTGCCGACTGTCCAGCGCTGCTCGGCGCCGAGCCAGCCGACATCCCGCGGCTGGGCACGGCCGGAGTCGCGGATCACCACCTGCAACTGGCTTTCCAGGTCCTGGAAGGTGATTTCCCGGCCCAGGCGGTGCAGGCTGTGCTCGGGGTGGGCGACGGCGATGAATTCCACTGAGCTCAGTTCGGCGCCCAGGTAGCCGCCGATGTTGTAGCTGCTGATGGCAAGGTCGGCGATGCCTTCGTGCAGCACTTCCTCGACGCCGGACAACACCTCCTCGCGCAGGCGTACCCGGCACCCGCGGCTTTGCGGCATGAAGGCGCTCAACGCCCGGACCAGGCGGGCGCTGGGGTAGGCGGCATCGACCACCACGCGTACCTCGGCCTCCCAACCTTGCTCCATGTGGTGGGCCAGGTCCTCGAGCTGGCTGGCCTGCTTGACCAGGTGGCGTGAACGGCGCAGCAGCACATTGCCGGCTTCGGTCAGCACCGCCTTGCGCCCGTCGATGCGCAGCAGCGGCACGCCCAGCTGCTCCTGCATGCGCGCCACGGTGTAGCTGACCGACGATTGCGAGCGGTGCAGGGCTTCGGCGGCCTGGGCGAACCCGCCGTGGTCGACCACCGCCTGGAGGGTTCGCCACTGATCCAGGGTTACACGTGGCGCTTTCATCTTCGGCTCCTGTTGTCCTAAGCTGCGCTCTTCCAAGGAGAGCGCCCAATGAAGAAATGTTGTGCGGCATTGCTGCTGTGCCTGCCCCTGGGGGCCATGGCCTACCCCATCGAGGTGGAGAAGGAACTGGCCGGGGTCAAGCTGGACTACACCACCTACGACACTGCCTACGACATCGGCAGCATCACCTTGAATAACTACGGGCAGGTCCCGGCGGCGTGCAAGGTGACGTTCCGCAACGGCCCCGAGGCGCCGCGGGTACGCCGGGTGAATGTACCGGCGGGCCAAAGCGTGGACGTCACCGCCAAGTTCAACCGGCAGATCATCAAGCTGCGCATCGCGGTGAACTGCAAAGTCGAATGAACGGAATAGTCGATAGATTTCACCCACTATTTACGCTTTTTTATCGATAGGTCAAGTTTTAATCTCACCTCCATCGAATCGCAACCCTTTGTTCGCCGATGGAGGCTCCCATGTCCCGCGTACTGATCATCGAAAGCAGCGCCCGCCAGCAGGATTCCGTTTCCCGCCAGCTGACCCAGGATTTCATCCAGCAGTGGCAAGCGGCCCACCCGGGCGACGAGATCAAGGTACGTGACCTGGCCGTCAACCCTGTGCCGCACCTGGATGCCGACCTGCTCGGCGGCTGGATCAAGCCTGAAGAGCAGCGCAGCGCGGCGGAAGTGGATGCCCTGGCCCGCTCCAACGAACTGACCGAGGAGTTGCTCGCGGCCGATGTGCTGGTAATGGCGGCGCCGATGTACAACTTCACCATCCCCAGCACTCTCAAGGCCTGGCTGGACCACGTGCTGCGCGCCGGCATCACCTTCAAGTACACCCCGACCGGCCCGCAAGGCCTGCTGACCGGCAAGCGCGCCATCGTCCTGACTGCCCGTGGCGGCATTCACGCCGGTGCCACCAGCGACCACCAGGAACCCTATCTGCGTCAGGTGATGGCCTTCATCGGCATCCATGAGGTGGACTTCATCCACGCCGAAGGCCTGAACATCAGCAGCGAATTCCACGAGAAAGGCCTGAACCAGGCCAAGGCCAGGCTGGCCGCGGTGGCCTGACGCGCAACGCATTCCCAACCCCTGACACCTGTCGCTCCTTTGGGTGTACCTGCCCGGCCTGATGGCCGGGCTTTTTTATGTTCGTTTTTTCGCCGTGCAGGACAGGCCTGTTCACGGGCAAGCCGCTCCCGCAACCTGTGGGAGCGGGTTTACCGCGAATGGGCTGGCACTGCCCCTACACTGCGCATGGTTGAACTGCTTCGGCTCAACCCGCTAAGGTCGCCGCCTTGATATTCAAGAGGCAACCATGGGCTACCTGATAATCGTCGCGCTGATCCAGGCGTTCTCCTTCAACCTGATCGGCATCTACCTGGCTGGCAACGTCGATAGCTACTTCGCAGTGCTGGCGCGCGTGGTGCTGGCCTTGCTGGTATTCCTGCCACTGACCCGCTGGCGCCAGGTGGAGCCGCGCTTCATGCGCTCGATGTTGCTGATCGGGGCATTGCAGTACGGCATCACCTACGTGTGCCTGTACCTGAGCTTCCGCGTGCTGACGGTGCCGGAGGTGCTGCTGTTCACCATTCTCACGCCCTTGCACGTGACCCTGATTGAAGACGCCCTGAACCGCCGCTTCAACTTCTGGGCGCTGCTGGCCGCCCTGGTGGCCGTGGCGGGCGCTGCGGTGATCCGCTTCGACAGCATCAGCGGCGATTTCTTCATGGGCTTCCTGTTGCTGCAACTGGCCAACTTCACCTATGCGGCAGGCCAGGTCATGTATCGCCACCTGGTGGCCCGGCACCCCAGCGACCTGCCGCATTACCGGCGTTTTGGCTACTTCTACCTGGGCGCCCTGATCGTGGTGCTGCCGGCATTCCTGTTGTTCGGCAACTCCCAGCACCTGCCTGCGACCGACACGCAATGGCTGGTGCTGTTGTTCCTGGGGCTGGTCCCGACGGCGTTGGGGCTGTACTGGTGGAACAAGGGCGCGTGCCTGGTCCCGGGGGCCACGTTGGCGGTGATGAACAACCTGCACGTGCCGGTGGGGTTGCTGCTGAACCTGCTGATCTGGAACCAGGACGAGCCGCTGGGGCGGCTCTTCGTAGGCGGGGCGATCATCGTGGCTTCGGTGTGGATGAGCCGGTTGGGTGTGCAGCGTCCGGCAACGCCGCAGGCGATGTCTCGCTGAGTCGGGAATGAGCGGGCTTTTCCGCGATGCCGGCCCGCCTCGATAGGGGCGGGCTTGGTGTCGTGTAGACATGGCAAGGGCTTCGCCCTTGATCGCGGGGCAAGCCCGCTCCTACACAGCAGGCACGCCAGCCGATAGGGTGGCGCGGCCCTATGGCTGGTCTTCAAGCCTCGCTCAGTTCGCTCAACCGTTGCGGCTCGTGAGTGGCCAGAGGCCTGGCGGCAAGCCCGATACGCATGTCATTGCCGCTGGGTTGCTGGTACAGGCTCAAGCCGAACTCGGGCAACACCGCCAGCAGGTAATCGAAGATATCGCCCTGGATGCGTTCGTACTCGGCCCATGCCGTGGTGGTGGTGAAGCAGTAGATCTCCAGCGGCACGCCCTCGGCGGTGGTCTGCATCTGGCGGACCATGCAGGTCATGCCTTGCTGCACGTCGGGGTGGTTCTTCAGGTAGGCCAGGGCGAAGGCGCGGAAGGTGCCGATGTTGGTCAGCTTGCGGCGGTTGGCGGCAAGTTCGGCCACCGGCCCCAGGGATTCGTTCCAGGTGCTCAGTTCCTGGCGCTTTTGTTTCAGGTAGTCGCCCAGCAGGCGGACCTGGCCCAAGCGCTGTTCTTCTTCGGCGGTGAGAAAGCGCACGCCGGCGGCGTCGATGAACAGGCTGCGCTTGATGCGCCGCCCGCCGGACTGCTGCATGCCGCGCCAGTTACGGAACGACTCGCTCATCAGGCGCCAGGTGGGGATGGAAACGATGGTCTTGTCGAAGTTCTGTACCTTGACCGTGTGCAGGGTGATGTCCACCACGTCGCCGTCGGCACCGACCTGGGGCATCTCGATCCAGTCGCCGACGTGCAGCATGTCGTTGCTGGTCAACTGCACGCTGGCGACGAACGACAGCAAGGTGTCCTTGTAGACCAACAGCAGCACGGCCGACATGGCACCCAGACCCGAAAGCAGCAGCAGCGGCGAGCGGTCGATGAGGGTGGCGACGATGACGATGGCGGCGAAGATCCATAGCATCATCTTGGCCAGCTGCACGTAGCCCTTGATCGAGCGTGTGCGGGCGTGTTCGGTGCGGGCGTAGATGTCCAGCAGGGCATCGAGCAGGCACGACAGGGCCATGGTCATGAACAGCAGGGTGAAGGCCAGGGCCACGTTGCCGAGGAAGTGCTGGGCGGTTTCGCCCAGCTCCGGCACCAGCTTCAGGCCGAACTGGATCACCAGTGAGGGCGTGGTCTGGGCCAGGCGGTGGAAGACCTTGTTGTGGCGCAGGTCGTCGAGCCACTTGAGCGGTTGCTGACGGGCCAGCAGGCGGCTGGCATGCAGCACCATGAAGCGGGCCAGGCGGCCGATGAGCAGGGAAATGACCAGCAGGACCACCAGGGCCAGGGCGGCGTGCAGCATGGGGTGTTGGTCGAGGGTGCCCCAGAGGTCGAGGGCGTCTTTCCAGAGTCGTTGGATATCCATGAGGGTTAGACGGGTCTGTATTGCGAAAACGAAGGCCCATTAGAACGCGGATTGGCGCCAAGGTGCCAAAAGAAATTCGGCGTCCGTCACGGAAAACGTTACCCTATGCAACTTGAATTTCCAGCGACTGCCCGAGGTACACCCGTGTTTTCCCAATTCGCCCTGCACGAACGCCTGCTCAAAGCCGTGGCCGAGCTGAACTTTGTCGAGCCGACCCCGGTGCAGGCGGCGGCCATTCCCCTGGCCCTGCAAGGGCGTGACCTGCGGGTGACCGCGCAGACCGGCAGCGGCAAGACCGCCGCCTTCGTGCTGCCACTGCTCAACCGCCTGGTCGACCTGCGCCAGCGTCGTGTGGAGATCCGGGCGCTGATCCTGCTGCCGACCCGCGAGCTGGCCCAGCAGACCCTCAAGGAAGTGCAGCGCTTTTCCCAGTTCACCTACGTGAAGTCCGGGTTGGTCACCGGCGGCGAGGACTTCAAGGAGCAGGCCGCACTGCTGCGCAAGGTCCCGGACATCCTGATCGGCACCCCGGGCCGCCTGCTGGAACACCTGAACGCCGGTAACCTGGACCTCTCCCACGTCCAGGTACTGGTGCTGGACGAAGCCGACCGCATGCTCGACATGGGCTTCGCCGAAGACATGGAGCGCCTGTGCAAGGAGTGCGAGAACCGCGAACAGACCCTGCTGTTCTCGGCCACCACCGGTGGCGCGGCGCTGCGCGACATCATCGGCAAGGTGCTCAAGGACCCTGAGCACCTGATGCTCAACAGCGTCTCGCAGCTGTCCGAAGGCACCCGCCAGCAGATCATCACTGCCGACCATGACCAGCACAAAGAGCAGATCGTCCAGTGGCTGCTGGCCAACGAGACCTACCAGAAGGCGATCATCTTCACCAATACCCGGGCCCTGGCCGACCGCATCTACGGTCACCTGGTGGCCAAGGATGTGAAGGCGTTCGTGCTGCACGGCGAAAAGGACCAGAAGGACCGCAAGCTGGCCATCGATCGCTTCAAGCAGGGCGGCTCCAAGGTGCTGGTAGCCACCGACGTGGCCGCCCGTGGCCTGGACATCGACGGTCTGGACCTGGTGATCAACTTCGACATGCCGCGCAGTGGCGACGAGTACGTGCACCGTATCGGCCGTACCGGTCGTGCCGGTGCCGAAGGCCTGGCGATCTCGCTGATCTGCCACAACGACTGGAACCTGATGTCGAGCATCGAGCGCTACCTCAAGCAGCAGTTCGAGCGCCGGGTCATCAAGGAGGTCAAGGGCACCTACAACGGGCCGAAGAAGGTCAAGGCCTCGGGCAAGGCGGCTGGCACCAAGAAGAAAAAGGTCGAGAAGAAGGCCGCCGAGAAGAAGGGCGCTACCGCCAAGCGCAAGCCGGCTGCCAAGCCCAAGGCCAAGGCGCCTCTGGCCAGCGCCGATGGCATGGCGCCTTTGAAGAAGCGGGCACCGAAGGCCGAGTGATGTTCTGGCGGCCTGGTTTCAGGGCTGCAAAGCAGCCCTGAAGGCAGTTCCCTAGTCCGCCTTGGTTTCCGCCTCCTTCAATTCCTTGATCCGCTTGTCGATCAACTGGCATTTGTCGGGCAGGTCCTTGCTGGCTGTGCCCAGGTCCATGCCCTGCAGTTCCTCGTTGATCTGCTTGGCCTTCTGCGGATCCTGTTCGGTCAACTGGGTGACCAGCCCGGCCAGTTCCTCGCGTTTCTGGGTGGCTTCCTCTGGTGTGCAGGCCCAGCTGGGCAGGGCGTACAACAGTGCGCTGGCACAGGCGAGGGGCAATAACCGTTTCATCCGTTCGATCTCCAGCAGGGGTATATGCGGTTGAAAAGTGTGTCGTCTGGAAGTTCAGACCGATAACCATCCGGCAGCCTGTTGTCGGTTTTCACTTGGAACACCCCGCACTGCCTCCCGGTCCCATGCTGTGTACCCCAACCGTTCACAGCAGGAGGCCACCTCCATGAGCACCTACGACTGGGACCTGGTCGAGCGTCTGTTGCATGAAGTGCAGAACAGCGCCGGCCACAGCTTCACGCCACGGCCCTATGCCGAGCAGCACGCGGCAGCGCTTGCCGCTACCGGTCAACCGGTGGGCGACCTGGACCATCTCAAGACCCGCGCCTGCGAATACGAGAAGATCCTCTTCGAGCGTGGCTTCATCGAAAGCCGGCCGGAAGAGGACGGCGGCAACGGCGAGAACTTCGTCCTCACCGAGCGAGGCTCGCGCCTGCTCAGCCTGATCGACAGCAGCATCCCTGGCTTCGAGCACCCTCGCCAAGTGCTGGACGAGCAGGACGATGCCCTGGACGAGACGACGTTCGAACAGGTGGCGGCAAAAGCTCAGATCGCCTGAGGTCGTTTTGAGGCTGGCGTGGGGACGGCTGCAAACCCGATAATCGGCGCTTGTCTGCCATTGTCGAGACCGTGCCCATGCCATCGATACGCCAAGGGGGCCGCCCATGAGCGCGGCCCGCAAGAACACCGATGCCTTCGCCCTGCAGGTGATGCTGGTGCTGTGCCTGATCTGGGGCAGCCAACAGGTGATGATCAAATGGGCGGCCAGCGATATCGCCCCGGTGATGCAGGCGGCCCTGCGTTCAGGGATCGCCGCGGTACTGGTGGGGATCCTGGTGTGCTGGCGGGGCGGCTGGAGCATGGTGGGCAGCACCTGGCGGGCGGGCTTGCTGTCGGGCGTATTGTTCGGCCTGGAATTCTTGTTCATCGCCGAAGGCCTGAAGCTGACGTCCGCCGCGCACATGTCGGTGTTCCTCTACACCGCACCGGTGTTCACCGCCCTGGGGCTGCATTTCATGTTGCCGAGCGAGCGGCTGCGGCTGTTGCAGTGGCTGGGTATCTTGCTGTCGTTCGGCGGCATCGCCATGGCTTTTGCCGGTGGCTTGTCGTGGGACCAGCTCGATGGCCGGGTACTGCTCGGCGATGCCTTCGGTGTACTGGCGGGCCTGGCCTGGGGCGCGACCACCGTGGTGGTGCGCGGGTCGCGGTTGTCGGAGGCGCCTGCCGACCTGACCTTGTTCTACCAGTTGCTGGTGGGCTTCGTCGGGTTGCTGTTGATCGCCGTGATCAGTGGGCAGGTGGGCATGGTCGCCTTCACACCCTTGGCAGCGGGCAGTGTGCTGTTCCAGGCCATCGTGGTGTCGTTCATCAGCTACCTGACCTGGTTCTGGCTGCTGCGCAAGTACCTGGCATCGAACCTTGCGGTGTTCTCCTTCATCACGCCGCTGTTCGGCGTGACCTTTGGTGTGGTGTTGCTGGGTGAACCGCTCAGCCTGAACTTCGTGCTGGGCGCGGTGATGGTGTTGTGCGGGGTCATCCTCGTCAGCGCCGAGCCCTGGGTGCGTCAGCAATTGCGCAAACTGGTCGGCTGAACAGGCGCAGCCGCGCCGCCCTGTAGGAGCGGCCTTGCGCCGCGAAAGGGCTGCAGCGCAGCCCCGGCGCCATCAAGCCGAAGCACAACGCCCGGCGGGCTGAAGCCGCTCCCGACGCTGGCCAACCAACACCAGCACTCCTGCGACCCCTAGCCCACCCGCAGCAAGCAGCAAGGCGGGCTGCAGGCTCCCACCGTAATGGTTGCTCACGGCCGCCAGCAGCGGCCCGCTGAGCTGGCCGAGGGCGAAGCAGGCGGTGAGCAGCCCGGCGTTGCGCTGGGTGGCATGGGGTGCCAGTTCCCGTGAACGCTGCATCACCAACTGCATGCAGGCCAGGAACGGCGCGCCGCACAACAGCACGCCCAGGGCCAGGCCGAACCCGTTGCCCAACAGGCAGGCCAGGACTCCCAGGCCCTGCAACCAGAGCGTCGCGCTCAGCCAATGGGACGTGCGGGCTGGGCGTCGCACGCTGACCAGCACGACCCCCAACGCAGCCGCCAGGCCGAACGCTGGCCAGAACAGGTCGGCCTGCCACTGGCCATGGAACTGCTGACTGGCCATCTGCGACAGGAAGGTCGCCGGCAGGATATAGCCGATGCCATATAGCCCATAGACCAACCCCAATCGCCCGATGCCCGGCTGGGTGGCGCCGTCGTTGGGTACGTCCGGTACCGCCGAGGTCGGTTGCATCCGCGGCAACCAGGGCAGCACAGCCAACAGCATCACCAAGGCGGCCAGCGCATAGATCAGCCACAGCGTCGCTGACCCTAGGCCCATCAGATGGGCCACCAGGGCGAGCAAGCCGGTGATGGCGATGCCGATGCCGGGCCCGGCGAACACCAGCGCTCCCAGGCGAGGGCGACCGTGGCTGGCAGCCAATTGCTGGCTGAGGCTGGTGATCATCACCAGTACCCAGGCACTGGCCACGCCGGTCCCGAAGCGCAGCAGCAGGTGACTCCAGAAGCCCTGCGCCGCCCACGAGGCGAGGGTCAGCAGCACGCACAGCCATAGGCCGGCGTGCAGGCGCTGGCGGACCTGGGCCGGGCGGCGGGCGAACATGCCGTCCACTGCGCCGAGAAAGTAGCCCAGGTAGTTGGCGGCCGCCACCAGGCCGCCGGCAGTCAGGTCGAACTGCCCCTCGGCGATCAGGCGCGGCAACTGTGGGGTCAGGGCGAAGCGGCCGATACCCATGGCCATCATCAAGGCCACGGCGCTGGCTAACAGTTGTATGAAGGGGGACATGCGGCGACTCCTGCACCAGTGGAAACGATGGAGGGCAGGGTAGGGTGGATCAACTTTCAAAAAAATTGAATAATTATGAGCAAGTTGTTCTGTTTTGGAGAAGGTAATGGAGTTCAGCCAACTGCGCATCTTCCAGGCCGTCGCGCAAGAGGGGTCGGTGACCCGGGCCGCCGAACGCTTGCATCGGGTGCCGTCGAACCTGTCGACCCGCTTGCGCCAGCTGGAGGAGCAGTTGGGTGTGGAGTTGTTCCTGCGTGAGCGCCAGCGCCTGCAGCTGTCGCCGGCGGGCAAGGTGCTGCTTGACTACGCCAATCGCCTGTCCGCCCTGCGTGACGAGGCCATGGCCGCAGTGCAGGGCGGCCAGCCGGCCGGCGATTTCACCCTCGGCACCATGTACAGCACCGCGGCGATTCATTTGCCGACCTTGCTCGCCCGCTATCACCAGGCCTACCCGGCGGTGAACCTGCAGGTGCGGGCGGCGCCCAGCGGTGAATTGCTCGAAGGGCTGCTGGCGCATCGCCTGGACGCTGCCCTGGTCGATGGCCCGCCGAGCCTGGCCGGGCTGGATGGCGTGCCGTTGTGCGAGGAGGTTCTGGTGCTGATCACGCGGCCCGAGCATACCCCGGTGCATAGCGCCCGGGATGTTGCCGGCAAGGCGGTGTTCACCTTCCGCCAGGGCTGCTCCTATCGCATGCGCCTGGAGGCCTGGTATGCCCATGACCATACGCCCATGGGCCGGGTCATGGAGGTCGAGTCGTACCAGAGCATGCTGGCCTGTGTGATCGCCGGGGCCGGGGTGGCACTGATGGCGCAGTCCATGCTCGACAGCCTGCCTGGGCGCGATCAGGTTCGTGCCCACCGCCTGCAGGCACCCTTCGACCATGCGGTCACCTGGCTGATGTGGCGCCAGGGCATGTGCGGCGCCAATCTGCAGGCCTGGATCGACGTGCAACAAGGGGAAACAATTGACCGACCGTCGGCAGGCGGCGTTTGCGCTTGATCCGCGTCAAACTCGCCCTTATCTGTAGGAACAGAAGCATGCGTAATACAGGACATGGGACTATGATCTGTATGAAGCATCGCAGGAATGAATCGCCGTGAGGCTGACCCGTGAAGGGGGCATTTATGAATAATCGAATGTACAACTGGCTCCACGACCTCGCCGTCGCCCTGGGCTTGCTCCCACCTCCGCTGCAGCCGGTGCCGATCCCTACCGACGAAGAGCAGCGCAAGCGCCAACCGCGCCGCCGCTGAAACGAAAAGGCCGCCGCATCCGACGATGCAGCGGCCTTTTCAGTCATGGCGGCTTTTCACGCCTGCCCAAGGTTCAGGCCAGGTTGACGGCCCCCACCGGGCGGCGCGACAGCAGGCTGACCACCACGAAGCTCACCAGGCCGACCGCCAGGCTGTAGTAGATCGGGGTGTTGGCATCCAGACCGTCCTTGAACATGAAGAACAGTGCAGTGGCAAAGCCCAGCGACATGCTGGAGATCGCCCCGGCGGTGGTGGCGCGCTTCCAGAAGATCGCCCCGATCAGCGGGATCAGCATGCCGCCCACCAGCAGGTTGTAGGCCAGGGTCAGGGCGCTGATCACATCGTTCACCGCCAGGGCGATGCCCAACACCACCAAGCCAGTCAGCAGGGTGAACAGGCGGTTGACGCCCAGGCTCGATTGCTTGCCGCCACGCAGCTTGGGCAGCAGGTCCTCGGTCAGGGTGGTCGATGCAGCCAGCAGGCCGGCGCTGGCGGTGGACATCATCGCAGCCAGGGCTGCGGCCATCAGCAGGCCACGGATGCCCTCGGGCAGTTGGCCCTTGATCATCTCGGCGAACGCGTTGTTCGGGTTGGCCAGGTCCGGCATCAGCACATGGGCGGCCATGCCGATCAGGGCGCAGGCCAGGCCGTACAGTACGCAGTAGATGCCTGCGGTGGTACCGGCGCGCTGGCAGACCTTCTCGTCACGGGCGGTGAACACCCGCTGCCAGATGTCCTGACCGATCAGGATGCCGAAGAAGTAGATCAGGAAGTAGGTGATGATGGTATCCCAGCCGATGGTGGTCCAGCTGAAGCTGGCCGCCGGCAGCTTGGCCACCAGTGCGTCCCAGCCACCGGCCTTGTACAGGCACACCGGCAGCAGGATGAACATCAGGCCCACGGTCTTGATGATGAACTGGACGATGTCGGTCAGGGTCAGCGACCACATACCGCCGATGGTCGAGTACACCACCACCACGCCACCGCCGAACAGCAGGGCCATCCAGAACGGCACATCGAGCAACACCTGCAGCACCGTCCCCATGGCCAGGGTCGAGGTGACCGCGATCATCAGCGCATAGGCGAGCATGATCGCCGCACTGGCCTGGCGTGCCATCGGGTTGTAGCGGCGTTCCAGTACCTGGGTGACGGTGAAGATCTTCAGGCGCAGCAGCGGCTTGGCGAGGAACAGGTTCAGCGCAATGATGCCCAGGCCCAGTGCGGCGCACAGCCAGAAGCCGGAAATCCCGTGGACATAGCCCAGGCGCACGGTACCGACGGTGGAGGCACCGCCCAGTACGGTGGTGGCCATGGTGCCCATGTACAGGGTCGGGCCGAGGTTGCGCCCGGCTACCAGGTAGTCTTCGTGGGTCTTCGCACGCCGCATGCCATACCAGCCGAGGCCGAGCATGCCGGCGGCATAGATCAGTACAACGATGATGTCCAAGGCCATTGGGGGTCTCCCGATTATCTTTATTATGGCGAGATCGACCAGTCAGGCGACTCACGGCGCCCGGCGGTCCTGTCTTGTGTTGGCGGGCCTCTATGGCCCTCCCTCATGGCTCCTGCCGGGGTCAAGCAGTTGCTCGTGTCGTGCTAGCCGTAGGCGCGGCGCAAGGCCGCGCCTGCAGGTCAGCGGCGCACGACGCCTGGCAGCACGCAGAGCATCTCGAACAGCAGGTTGGCGCCCAGCAGCGAGGTGTTGCCGGTGGTGTCGTAGGGCGGCGAGACCTCGACCAGGTCGCAGCCGATCAGGTCCAGGCCGTGGCAGCCACGGATGATCTCCATCGCCTGGATAGTGGTCAGGCCGCCGATCTCGGGGGTACCGGTGCCCGGTGCCCAGGCCGGGTCGATGCCGTCGATATCGAACGACAGGTACACCGGGCCGCCACCGACCTTCTCGCGTACTTCGGCCATCAGCGGTTCCAGCGACTTGTGCCAGCACTCCTCGGCCTGTACCACACGGAAGCCCTGGCGACGGCTCCAGTTGAAATCGTCGGCGGTATAGCCCTGGGCGCGCAGGCCGATCTGCACTACGCGGTCGCAGTCGAGCAGGCCTTCTTCCACGGCACGGCGGAAGGTGGTGCCGTGGGCGATCTTCTCGCCGAACATATGATCGTTGACGTCGGCGTGGGCGTCGATATGCACCAGGCCGATCTTGCCGTGCTTCTTGTGCAGTGCGCGCAGGATCGGCAGGGTGATGGTGTGGTCGCCCCCGAGGGTCAGGGGGATGATGTTGTGCTCGAGGATTTCATCGTAGGCCTCTTCGATGATGCGCACGGCGTCGAGCAGGTTGAAGGTGTTGATGGCCACGTCACCGATGTCGGCTACTGACAGCGAGTCGAATGGCGCGGCACCGGTGGCCATGTTGTACGGGCGGATCATCACCGACTCGGCACGGATCTGCCGCGGACCGAAGCGGGTACCCGAGCGCAGCGAGGTACCGATGTCCAGCGGTACGCCGATGAACGCGGCGTCCAGGCCTTCGGCGCTTTGCAGGTGGGGAAGACGGAGCATGGTGGCGATGCCGCCGAAACGCGGCATTTCGTTGCCGCCCAGTGGTTGGTGGAGAATCTTTTCCACGGTGGGCCTCATCAGTCGGTCGATTGTTCTGTTTGTTCGAACCTGTGCCGCCGCGTGCCTGGCTGGCAGGGTGGCGCCGGCGGGCAGGGACATTGCGACCAAGTCTGCGCAAGGTAGTGGGCCGGAGGAATCGCTACACGCAAATACTTACTTCAGGAATTTCTAAACTAATGCTCGGCAGCGGGTTAGACTCTGCCGATCTCCACCCTGCGGAACCGCTGCACCATGGCCTCTTCACTGCCCGACCTGAAACTGTTGCGTATCTTCGTCAGCGTGGTCCGCCACCAGGGCTTCGCCAATGCCCAGCGTGAGCTGAACCTCTCCACGTCGGCCATCAGCACCTACATGAGCCAGCTGGAAAGTGCCCTGGGTATCGTCCTGTGCCACCGTGGCCGGGGGGGCTTCAGCCTGACCAGCAAGGGCGAGCTGTTCCACCAGGAGACCCTGCGCCTGCTGGCCGAGCTCGATGGTTTCGAACAGTATGCCGCGGCCCTCAAGGGCGAATTGCGCGGGACCCTCAACCTGGGGGTGATCGACTCCACGGTCGGTGACCGGGCCCTGCCGCTGGCCGAGGCCATCGGAGCCTACAGCCAGGAGCATCCGGCGGTGCACCTGCACCTGTCGGTGTCCAGCCCCTACGAGCTGCAACTGGGCGTGCAGGACAATCGCCTGGACCTGGCCATCGGCGCCTTCTCCTCGCGCATGAGCGGCCTGGTGTACCAGCCGCTCTACCGTGAGCAGCACTGGCTATACTGCAGCAATCGGCATCCGCTGTTTGGCGAGCGTCGGGTCCCTGAAGAGGTGATCACCCAACAGCGCATGGTCGGGCGGGGCTACTGGAGCCAGGCAGAGCTGGCCCGGCATGGGTTCAAGCACAGTGCCGCAACGGTGGAAAGCATGGAGGCGCAATTGATCCTGATTCTTTCCGGCGCCTACATCGGCTATCTCCCCGAGCACTATGCCCAGGCCTGGGTCGACAAGGGCGACCTGCGGGTGCTGTCGCCTGCCACCTTTGGCTACCAGGCACCGTTCTCCATGATCATTCGCCGTGGCAGGAGCCGGGAACCGTTGATCCAAACCTTCCGCGACCTGCTCAAGTCGCAGCTCAACGTCAGCTGAGAAGGGTCGCTTTCAGAACATTGCGTCAGGCTGTGTAAATTTTCGTCCAAGGCACGCGACTGGAGTGATGGCACTCTGCTAAATATCTATTTGCTTTGATGAAATTTCTCATCATCTACATGATGCAAGGATCGCCCCGATGCGCATGAACTTGCCTGTCACCGAGCACGAAAGAACCTTCCCCGACGACCAGCGGCTGATCTCCACCACCGACCTGAACAGCCGCATCACCTATTGCAATGATGCGTTCGTGGCGATCAGCGGTTTCACCTATGAGGAGCTGGTGGGCCAGCCGCACAACCTGGTTCGTCACCCAGACATGCCGCCTTCGGTGTTCGGTCATATGTGGGAAACCATCAAGCAGGGCAAGCCCTGGATGGGGGTGGTCAAGAACCGCGCCAAGAATGGGGATTTCTATTGGGTCAGTGCCTACGTCACGGCCATCTACGAGAATGGCCGTATCAGCGGCTACGAGTCGGTGCGTTCGGTGCCCAGCCGCGACCAGATCCGCCGCGCCGAGGCGCTCTATGCGCGCTTGCGCGGTAATCGCTCTGCCGTGCCCTTGGCCGCACGCCTGGGGCATGGGCTGCAGCATGGTCTGCCCTTGGTCGGTGCCGGCCTGGTATCGGCCGCCGGCTATCTCTGGCTGCCGCAATATGCGGCGCTGGGTGTGCTGATGGCGAGCATGCTCGGTGCCTGGTACTGGATCGAGCATCGGCAGAACCAGGCCATCCGCCGTACTTTGGCCGAGCACCCCAAGGCGTTCACCAGCCCGCTGGTGGCACTGACCTACAGCGACAACCCGGGCCTGCAGGGGCAACTGGACCTGGCCATCATCAGCGAGGAGGCGCGCTTGCAGACCGCCTTGACCCGATTGGTGGATGCAGGGGTGGGGGTCAAGTCCCGGGCGGCGCAATCGGCAGGCCTGTCTGACGCCCAGGCGCAGATGCTCGATCGTCAGCGCAGCGAGACCGACCAGTCGGCCACGGCAATCGCGCAGATGGCCGCGACCATCCAGCAAGTCACCCACAATGTGCAGAGCACCGCCCATGCCGCCAGCGACGCCGACCAACTGGCCCAGCAGGGCAGCGATCTGGCGCAGCAGAGCCTCAAGGCCATGGGCAGCATGAGCGATGCGGTCAACGATATCGGCCAGGCGGTCAATGCCTTGGCCGAGCAGACCCAGTCAATCGGCAGCGTGGTGGATGTGATCACCTCCATCGCTGAGCAGACCAACCTGCTGGCGCTCAACGCCGCGATCGAGGCGGCGCGGGCGGGTGAGCAGGGGCGAGGCTTCGCGGTGGTGGCCGATGAGGTGCGTTCGCTGGCCCAGCGTACCCGCGCGTCCACCGAGGAGATTCACCAAATCATCGCTTCGCTGCGCTCGGGAGCCGAGCGCGCGGTGAGCACGGCCAACCGTGGCGAGCAGATTTCCCGCGACAGCGTGCAGAGTGTCGAGGCGGTGCAGCAGGCATTGTCGGGCATCGTCCAGGCGGTCAGCCGCATCACCGGGATGAGCCAGCAGATGGCGACGGCTTCCGAGCAACAGAGCCATGTCGCCGAAGACATCAACCAGCAGATCGTGCGTATCGCGCACCTGTGCGACGAGAGCGCGGGGCAGGCCAAGCAGGGCGCAGAGATCAGCCAGGACCTGGAGCGCATGGCCGAGTACCTGCACAGCCTGGCGGAGCGCTTCAACCGCTGACATTG
The DNA here is from genome assembly GCF_020151015.1 of Pseudomonas sp. p1(2021b). NCBI lineage: Bacteria > Pseudomonadati > Pseudomonadota > Gammaproteobacteria > Pseudomonadales > Pseudomonadaceae > Pseudomonas > Pseudomonas sp. p1(2021b). Next base: position 3,647,442 of record NZ_CP083746.1, on the reverse strand, counting down.
TGCCTACCCCACAAGGATGTGGGGGCTTTGCCCGTGTGCTGTGGCACACTGCGCAGGGTAAGGAGAAGCCTATGTCCAGACCCCGTTGCGAGCGCTGCCTGCGTCCGCTTGACCATTGCCTTTGCTCATTGATTCCCAGCCTCGACAGCCGTACCCAGGTGATCGTGCTGCAGCATCCGAGCGAGACTTCGCATGCCTTGAACACCGCGCGCTTGGCGGCCCTTGGGCTGGTCAATGCGGAGTTGCGGGTGGGTGAGGTGTTCGATGACCTCGAGCGGTTGCTGGCGACGCCTGGATATCGGCCGGTGGTGTTGTTTCCGGGGGACGAGGCTGGGGTGTTGCGGGCCTACGCGGGTGATGACGAACTGCCTTTGATGCTGATCGTGCCTGATGGTACCTGGCGCAAGGCGCGCAAGCTGCTGTACCTGAATCCGTCGTTGGCGGCGTTGCCGCGGGTGACGCTCGGGGAAGTGCGGGTATCGCGCTATCGGTTGCGCAAGGCGCCGGGGGAGGGGGCTTTATCGACGGTCGAAGCTGTGGTGGAGGCGTTGAATGTTCTGGAGTCGCCATTGTGCTTCGATGAAGTGTTGAAGCCGTTCGATGCATTGATCGAGGGGCAGATCAGGGCCATGGGGCGGGAGACGTTTGAGCGCAATCATCAGTAGGTTGCTGGTTGCTGGTTGCTGGTTGCTGGTTGCTGGTTGCTGGTTGCTGGTTGATTGCTGATTGGTTGGTTTTCGGTTTGGCGATAAAGCCATTTGCTTTATCGACGCTGAGTCACCTTTCCGCCCTTACGGCGGGTTACTTTGGTCTTGGCCAAAGTAACCAAAGCCGCGCGCCCCTGCATCCGGCCCCGGCGCTGTGCGCCGGGGTTCCCTCGTTCCGGCATCGCTCCGGTGGGGCGCGGCGAAGGGCCATCCATGGCCCTGCGCCGCTTGCCGGGCATCCATGCCCGGCACCCACCTGCGCAATACCTCCACTCGGCCTCCTGACGGGGCGCAAGTTACGGGTGGCGCCTGGGCTGGCGTTGTTTTTTCAATGGGATTGGCCGCGGGCTCACGGGCCAATCGCGGGCCAAGCGGACCGCCGCACCGCCGCTCCTACAGGCCTTGTCAAATCAATGAGTTATGCGTTGTTCTATGAGAGCGGGCTTGCCCCGCGATTCGGCCAGAACAGCCAACCAATCAGCATGATTTTTCGCCGCTGTCGCCGCCACCGCTTCCGCTCTTTTCTACACGATAGCCCAGGCGCCGCCAAACGCGACGTCAGGAGGCCGAGCATAGGCATTACGGAGGTGGGTGCCGGGCATGGATGCCCGGCAAGCGGCGTAGGGCCATGGATGGCCCTTCGCCGCGCCCCACCGGGAGTAATGCCGGAGCGAGGGAACCCCGGAGCGCAGCGCAGGGGCCGGATGCAGGAGCCAGCGGTTTTTGCCTACTTTTGCCCAAGACCCTCCATGTCAGGATAGTTGTCGCCCGTCTCAATAGATGGAGGGCGTAGGACTGTCTCATGAAACAACGACGTTATACCGCTGAGGAGAAAGCCTGGGCGTTGCAGCAAATGTCGGCACCTATCAACCGTACGGTCGTAGAGTTGGCTAAGCAAACAGGCATTACTGCTGTCACACTTCGGGTTTGGCGCAATGAGGCCAAGACCCAGGGAGCACAGATGGCAGGAACAGGTAAACGCAACGGGCGCTGGAGCAGCGCTGACAAGTTCAGAGCAGTGCTTCAGACAGCCGCGATGAGTGAAGCGGAGATCTCGGAATACTGCCGTAGTGCAGGTATCTTGCCGGCGGATCTGGTGCTGTGGCGTGTAGCTTGTGAGCAGGCTAATACTCCGACCCAGCAAGAGCCCGTCAAAGATATCGCATCGGTCAAACGGATCGAGCAATTGGAGCGTGAGTTACGGCGTAAAGAAGCGGCTTTGGCAGAAACGGCAGCGTTGTTGGTACTGCGAAAAAAGGCCGATGCGATCTGGGGCAAGGACGAGGACGAATGACCAGTGCTGCAGATCGCACAGCAGCCCTTCAGTTGATTGACGCCGCAGTAAGAGCAGGCGCTCGTCAAAGTGCAGCCTGTGAGGAGTTGGGGCTCACTGAGCGAACTGTGCAACGGTGGCGCCATCAACCTGAGGATGGGCGGCCTGGAGCGGCCCGTCCTGAACCAGCCAACAAGCTCAGCGAGTGCGAACGCTTGGCCATTTTGGAAGCAGCCAATCGCCCTGATTGTGCCGACCTCACACCGCATGAAATCGTGCCGAAGTTAGCAGATGAAGGCCTCTACCTAGCCTCGGAATCGACCTTTTACCGAGTGCTCAAGTCAGCGGGCCAAGCACACAGACGTGGGCGGAGTCGAAGACCACAAGCCAGACCGCTCACGACCCATAGGGCGAGTGGGCCCAATCAGGTTTGGTGTTGGGACATCACTTGGTTACCGAGTACGGTCAAAGGCCGTTTTTTCTATTGGTATATGGTCAAAGATATCTACAGTCGCAAGCTGGTCATGAATGAAGTACACGAAGCAGAAAGTGCTGAGCATGCCAGTATCCTGCTGGAGCGTGCCTGCTTACGTGAAGGGATTCGCCCGGATACATTGGTGCTTCATTCAGACAATGGCAGCGCGATGAAAGGCGCGACGATGCTCGCCGCGCTGCGTAACCTTGGTGTTCTGCCATCCTTCAGTCGCCCACGGGTCAGTAATGACAACGCCTATGCCGAGGCGCTATTTCGCACGGCTAAATACTGCTCACGGTGGCCCAGCTTGCCTTTTGGGTCGCTCGATGAAGCTCGTATGTGGGTAATGCAGTTTGCTGCCTGGTACAACAATGAACACCGTCATAGCGCGCTCAAATACGTCACCCCTTCGCAGCGACATCAAGGTCAAGATGGCGCGTCACTTAGGCAGCGTGAACAGTTATACGAAGCAGCGCGGCGTCAGAATCCAGGACGATGGGTTCGAGAAGTCCGTAACTGGAAATTGCCTAACCATGTGTACCTGAATCGCGAGCGAGATCCAGAGCAAAAGCGAACCGGCTAAACCAGACACGACAACTACCTTGACGCGCACCGAAGAGCAAAAGTAGGTCGCCGTAAAGGCGAAAAGCGCCAGTGGCGCCACCACCCAAAACGAATGTTGTCACGATCTAAAAGCCCAAGCCCAAGCCCCCTCACCGTTCCCGAAGCGCCTCCGTCCGCGCCTTGAGCACCGGCTTCAACAAATAATCCAACACACTCTTCTGCCCCGTGATGATATCCACCGTCGCCACCATCCCCGGAATGATCAACAAAGGCTTCTTGTCCCCGCCAAGGTGGTTCTTCTCGGTCCTCACCTGGATCAGGTAGAACGCATTGCCCTTGTCATCGGTCACCGTATCCGCGCCGATCAATTCGAGCGTGCCCTTGAGCCCTCCATAGATCGTGTAGTCGTACGCCGTAACCTTGACCATCGCCGTCTGTCCCGGATGCAGGAACGCCACATCCTGCGGGCGGACTTTGGCCTCGATCAGCAGGTTGTCCTCGATCGGCACGATCTCCACCAGGTCGCTGCCCGGCTGGACCACCCCACCGATGGTATTGACCTTCAGCAATTTGACGATCCCACGCACCGGCGACACCACCGTGGTACGGTTCACCCGATCATCGATGGCGATGCTGGAAGCCGTGATCTTCGACAACTCCGTCCGCTTGTCGTTGAGTTCCTTGGCCGCCTCGGAGCGGAAGGTCGCGTCGGACTCCTGGATCTTGCTCTTGATCTCCGCCACTGCCGCCTCCGCCCGCGGTATCGCCAGGCTGGTCGCGTTGAGCTGGCCGCGCGCTTCCACCGTGCGCTGTTTCAGGCGCAGGATCTCCACCGGCGAAATCGCCCCGGTGCCCACCAGCGGCGTCGACATGTTCAGCTCCTGCTGCAACAGCCCCAAAGCCGAACGATACTGCTCGACCTTGGAGCGGAACTCGGCCAGTTCCTGGGTCTTCTGCCGCAGTTGCTCGTTCAGGGTCTGTTTCTCGCTGGCCAGGCGACGCTGGCGCGATTCGTACAAGGCGACCTCGTCTTCGGCCACTTGCGGGGCCTTGGCGCGGACTTCGTCCGACAGCGCCAGCGGGTGCCCCTCGGCTTCGGCCGACAAGCGTTCGACCTGCGCGGTCAGGGCGTAGCGATCGGCCTCGCTCTCACCCTTGTTGGACAGGAACCGCGTATCGTCCAGGCGCAGCAGCGTCGCGCCCTTGTCGACCATCTGCCCCTCGCGCACGAAGATCTCGGTGACGATGCCGCCTTCCAGGTTCTGCACCACCTGCACCTTGCTCGAGGGAATGGCCTTGCCTTCGCCCACCGTGACTTCGTCGATCACCGCGAACTTGGCCCAGGCCAAGGCCACCAGCAGCAACACGGCGGCCAGCCACACCGTCAGGCGAGACAGGCGCGGGGCGTCCTGCAAGGTCGCGCCGGCCAGTTCCGGCATGTAGTCGCGCTCGGCGCTCTTGCCGGCGCTCTGGGTGTAGCTGCGTACACTGTGCCCGATTGCCATGGGAGCCTCCTAGAGCGCTGCGCCGATGCGGCCCTTGCGCAGGGCGTCTATGACCGCATCCTTCGGCCCGTCGGCAACGATCTTGCCGTTGTCCAGCACCAGCAGGCGGTCCACCAGGCTGAGCATGGACGTGCGGTGGGTGACCAACAGCACGGTCTTGCCTGGCACCCAGGCCAGCAGGCGTTGGCGCAGTTGCTCTTCGCTGCTGTTGTCCATGTGGCTGGTGGGCTCGTCGAGGATCAGGATCGGCGGCTCCAGCAGCAAGGCGCGGGCCAGCAGCACGGCCTGGCGCTGGCCGCCGGAAAGCAGCTGGCCGCGTTCGCCGACCGGGCGGTCGAAGCCCATCGGGTGCAGGCGCGCCAGCTCGCTGACGCCGGTCAGTTCGGCCACCTCCAGCATGCGCGCATCGCTCACGTGACGTGCGCCGAGGGTGAGGTTGTCGCGCAGGCTGCCCGCCAAGAGCGGCAGGTCGTGGGCCACATAGCCCATCTGGCTGCGCAGGTCGGCGATGTCCAGCTGGCGCAGGTCCAGGTTGTCGAGCAACACCTGGCCTTCGTCCGGCTGGTGAAAGCCCATCAGCAGGCGGGCAAGGGTGCTCTTGCCCGAGCCGCTGCGGCCGATGATGCCGATGCGCTCGCCTGGCTGGATGCTCAGCCGCACGTCCTGCAGGGCCAGGGCGCTCTGCCCTGGGTAGCGGAAGTTGACATGGTTGAACGCCAGGCCACCCTGCAGGGTGGTGTGTGCCAGCGCCTGGTGCTCGGCCTGGCGTTCCTGGGGCAGGGCCATCAGCGCATCGGTGCTGCGCATGGTCAGCTGGGCCTGTTGATAGCGAGTGATCAGCCCGGCGATCTGGCCCAGGGGCGCCAGCACGCGGCTGCCGAGCATGTAGCTGGCGACCAGGGCCCCGACGCTGAGGTTGCCGGCGATGATGCTGTAGACCCCGGCGACGATGGTGGCCATGCCGCAGAATTGCTGGATGAACAGCGTACCGTTGCTGGCCAGGGACGACAGGTTGCGGGCATGGACGTCGAGGCGGGCGATGGCGCCGTTGGTGTGTTCCCACTGGTATTGACGCTCGCTCTCGGCACCGCAGGCCTTGAGGGTTTCAAGCCCCCCCAGGGTCTCGATCAGCAGGGCCTGGCGTACCGAGCCCAGGCTCAGGCTTTTCTGCACCGTGTCGCGCAGGCGCGCCTGGATGAGCAGGGCGAAGCCCACGGCGAGCGGGAAGGCCACCAGTGGGATCAGCACCAGCCAGCCGCCGATCAGGCCGATCACCAGCAGCATCAGCACCACGAACGGCAGGTCGATGATGCTGGTCAGGGTCACCGCGGTGAGGAATTCACGCAGGCCCTGGAAGTCATGGATGCTCTGGGCGAAGCCGCCGATGGTGGCTGGCCGCGCTTTCATGGCCATGCCGGTGATGCGTTCGAAGAGGGTCGCCGAGAGGATCAGGTCGGTCTTCTTGCCGGCCTGGTCCAGCAGGTGGGCACGCACCATGCGCAGCACCAGTTCGAACGCGGTACCGACGAACAACCCGCCCACCAGGACCCAGAGGGTGGAAAGGGCCTGGTTGGGCACCACCCGGTCGTAAGTCTGCATGACGAACAGCGGCACCATCAGCCCCAACAGGTTGATCAGCAGACTCGCCAGCAGGGCGTCGCCGTATAGCCAGCGTGAATGCCTGAGCGTGTCGCGAAACCAGGCATCGACCCGCGGCATGAGCGGCGTGCGCAGGTTTTCCAGGGTATGCCGTGGGCGGGCGAACAGCGCCTGGCCGGCATAGGCGTGTTCCAGCGCGTCACGTTCGACCCATTGTTCACCGCCATCGGCCTCGCAGGGCAACAGCAATGCCCGGCCATCCTCGCCCCAGCGCTGCAATACCGTGCTGCGGCCGTCATTCAACAGCAGCAGCACCGGCAGGTTGAGCGCTGAAATGGCGGCCAGGTCGCGCTGCAGCACCCTGGCCTGCAAGCCCGCGCGCGCGGCGGCGCGGGGCAACAGCGCCAGGGGCAGGCGCTGGTCGGCCAGGGGCAGGCCGCTGCACAGGCCGGCACGGCTGGCCGGGCAGCCATGCAACCTGCACAGGATCAGCAGGCCATCGAGCAACGGATCATCAACATCCAGGCGCGGTTGCGCGCTTTGCATACTGGTCACGATGGCCTACTCCTGCCACAGGGGGAGGAATCCGTTCCGGACGAACAGCCTGGCGCGTGCGAACGCTACCGCATGTCAGGCAACCGGGCTTCGTTGCGTACTTCGCTCTTGGCAATGGCTTCCGGTGGCAACGAGACACGTTGCTTGCTCAGCAGCTCGCCCATGTTCGCCAGCACCCGGTACATCGAGAATTCCTCGGTGTAGCGCACCTCGGTGTAGCGGCGGTTGGCGTTGTACAGCTCGTTCTCGCTGTCGAGCAGGTCGAGCAGGGTGCGCTGGCCGAGGCCGAACTGGTCCTGGTAGGCCGCGCGTACCCGCTGGGTGGTCTCGGCGTATTCGCGGGCGGTCGGGGTCTGCTTGCGTGCGTTGTTCATGGCGTTCCAGGCCAGGCTCAGGTTCTCGTTGAGTTCGCGCAGGGCATTGTTGCGGATGTCCATGGCCTGGTTGATCTTGTGCGCGTCGGACTGCAGGCGTGCCTTGTCGCTGCCGCCGCGGAACAGGTTGTAGTTCAGCTCCACGCCAGCCTGCCAGTCATTGTTGTCGTGGCCGCGCTGGCCGGCGGTGTTGTTGTTCGCGCCGGTGGCCAGTACTGCGTCCAGGCGAGGGTAGAAGGGCGACTTGGCCACTTCGTACTGCTGCTCGGCCGCATTCACGTCGGCCTGGGCCGATTTCAGGTAGGGGTTGTTCTCCAGCATGCCCTGGCGCGCCTGCTCCAGGGTGGTAGGCACTTCGCCCTTGATGGTCACGGGGGTTTCCAGCTCGTCGGGCATGCGCCCGACCACGCTGTAGAAGTTGGCCTCGGCGTCGGCCAGGTCGACTTCTGCGGTGTCCAGGTTGTTCTCGGCCAGGGCACGACGGGCGCGGGACTGGTCCAGGTCGGCGGTGCTGCCCACGCCGCGCTCGCTGCGCAGACCGATCTGGTCGTTGACGCGCAGGTGGGCCTGCAGGTTGTTCTTGGCCAGGGTCACCAGTTCGCGGCGCTTGAGCACTTCCAGATACACCTCGATGGCGCGCAGGGCGACGGTCTCGGCCGTGGCCTGGGTGTAGTAGGCACGTGAGTTGGCTACCGCTTCGGTACGGCCCACTTCGTTGGCGGTGTTGAAGCCATCGAACAGCATCTGCCGCAGGCGCAGCTCCGACTGGGTGTAGGTCAGGGTTTCCTTGTTGTGGTTGCGCGAGCCGTCGGCATTGAAGCCGCGGGTATTGGTGTTGTCCGAGCGTTGCCGACCGTAACCTGCGACCAGATCGACGGTCGGGTAGTAGCCCCCGCGCGCGAACTTCACATCCTCGTCGGCCGACAGCCGGCTGTTACGGCTGGCGCTGATCTCCGGGTGCTGGTCCACGGCATTCTGGACGGCTTCGGTGATCGACATCGCCTGAGCGTTGGTACATGCCATGGCCAACAGGATTGCACTGGTGATGGGGGTTAGGACGCGCATGGGGTACATCTCCCTGATCTTGAAAAGGTCCCGCAATCGCCAAAAAAATGACGAAAAATGAGGTTCAAACCGTTTCAGGTTTGTAACAACACAGCTAAGAACATTTACTGACCGAGCTAAGAAGATTTCTTCATAAGCGTTATGCGAAAAAAAACTTATGCGGTCTAAGAAATACCGGACATTGTTCTATTCAAAGTCGTCCGCTGAATCAGCGCTACGCGTTGTTTTTCGGGCATCTCAGAAAAGTTCCCGTTTATCTTGCAGCTTAGGGCAGGGGAGTGGCGAAGGGATACAGGCAAAATGATATTTGGCGACAGTTTATTGACATATGTCATCTGGCCATCTCGTTTTGCCGCCTTCCTCGTCGAGCGTCGGGCAACGGTAGTGATTCGCTCTGGAATCACGCGCCTGGCGGGCCGATCCGCACCTTCCGTTACAGGCCTCGGTTGCAGGAACCCGTCGGCAGCAATGGAGGCGTGGATTCATGGCTAAATCACTCGGTGTGGTCAGCAAGATTGTCGGTCAGGTGTTTGCGGTCGGTAGCGACGGCACCCGCCGCCTGTTGGTCGAAGGCGACCGCGTGTTTGCCGGGGAGCAGCTGGAAACCGGCGCCGCCGGAGCTGTGGCCGTGCGCCTGAACAACGGTGCCGAACTGACCTTGGGGCGCGACAGCAGCCTGGCGTTGACGCCGCAGTTGCTGGCCGACCACGCAGGCCATGTGCACACCCCCGAAGCGATGACACCCTCCCAGGCCCAGCTCAGCGACGTGGAGCGCCTGCAAAAAGCGATCGCCGCCGGCGCCGACCCGACCCAGGAAGCCGAAGCGACCGCAGCCGGGCCCAACAGCGGCAGCGCGCCCGGGGCATTGGGCGGTGGTCACAGTTTCGTGTTGCTCACTGAAGTGGCCGGCCGCGTGGACCCGGTGATCGGTTTCCCCACGGCCGGGTTCAACGGTATCCCTGAGTTCGAAGACCTCGATGTCGGCGACATCCGCTTCGACGACGACTTGCCCCCGGTTGTGGACAACCCGGTGAGCCTGCAGGGGCTGGACGTGGCCGGCAGCGAACTGACCCTGAACGAGGCCAACTTGCCCGAAGGGTCGGCCAGCAATGCTGGCTTGTTGACCCAGGCCGGGACGTTCACCGTGTTGGCCCCGGACGGTGTGTTCAACCTCAATGTCGGCGGTATCAACGTCGTCACCGGTGGTGTTGTGACCGGGGTAGGCCAATCGCTGACCACCGGGCTGGGCAATGTGTTGACCATCACCGGCTACGACCCGGCCACCGGCACGGTGAGCTACAGCTATACCCTGGTGGGCACCCAGGGGCATCCTTCGGCGGGTGGGGCCAATGTGTTGGCGGAGCAGTTCACCGTGCAGGCCAGCGATGCCGATGGCGATGTGGCCAGCGGCAGCCTCGATGTGCGCATCGTCGACGATGTGCCGCGAGCCGTGGATGACGGTAACCTGGCCAGTGCCAGCGAAAGCCAACAGGTGCTCACCGGCAATGTGCTGGCCAACGATATACAAGGCGCCGATCGCGTGCCGCAGGGGCCGATCACGCCGGGTACGTTCGTCGGGACCTACGGCACTCTGGTGCTGAAGGCTGATGGTTCCTACACCTATACGCTCAACAGCAGCGACCCGGATTTCACCCAGCTGCATGGCGGTGGCACAGGGGTGGAGCAGTTCACCTACACCCTGACCGATGCGGACGGCGATACCAGCACGGCAACGCTGGTGCTCAACGTCACCAACCTCGATGATCCGGTCACTTTGGGTGGCCTGGATGTGAGCGGCGGCGAACTCACCGTCCACGAGCGCAACCTGGGCGATGGCAGCAGCCCGGACGCTGGCGCACTGACGCAAGGCGGTAGCTTCACCGTGGCCGCGCCCGATGGCCTGCAAAGCCTGACCGTGGGTGGCATCGCCGTGGTCAGTGGTGGCGTGACGGCAGGTTTCCCGCAGTCGCTGACCACGGCGCTGGGTAATACGCTGACCATCACGGGGTACAACCCCAGTACGGGCGTTGTGAGCTACACCTACACGCTCACCGATAACGAAGCCCACCCTAACGCCAATGGTGCCAACAGCCTGGGCGAGCGTTTCACGGTCGTCGCGACCGATACCGATGGCAGCAGCGCTTCGGGAGACATCCAGGTCAATATCGTCGACGATGTGCCGTCCGCTGCGCCCGACAGCAATGCGACCACGGCCACCGAGCAGCACACCACCCTGACCGGCAATGTGTTGGGCAACGACGTGCAGGGCGCGGACCGTGTGCCTGGCGGCCCGATCACGGCCGGCACCTTCGTCGGCACCTATGGCACCCTGGTGCTGTCGGCCGATGGTTCCTACACCTATACGCTGAACACGAGCGACCCGGACTTCTTCAACCTGCACGGCGGTGGCAGCGCTGTAGAACAATTTATCTACACCCTCACCGATGCCGATGGCGATCTCAGTACGGCCACATTGCAGTTGAATGTCGCCAACCTCAACGACTCGGTCTCTCTTGATGGCCTTGGTGTGAACGGTGGCGAACTGGTCGTCCAGGAACGGCACCTTGGCGATGGAAGCAGCCCTGACGCCGGTGCGCTGACGCAAGGCGGTTCGTTCACCATCACCGCACCTGACGGCTTGCAGAGCCTGACCGTAGGCGGCATCAGCGTGATCAGCGGTGGCGTGGCGGCAGGTTTCCCGCAGTCGATCACCACACCGCTAGGCAATACACTGACCATCACCGGCTACAACCCCGGCACTGGCGTGGTGAGCTACAGCTATACCCTCCTCGACAACGAGGCGCACCCGGATGGCAATGGAGCCAACAGCCTCGGAGAGAGCTTCACGGTCGTTGCGACGGATACCGACGGCAGCAGCGCCACGGGTAACCTCGATGTCAGCATCGTGGACGATGTGCCCACGGCGGTTGGCGATACCAATGCCACGACGGCCACTGAAAACCAGCTGGCGCTGACGGGCAATGTATTGGGCAATGACGTGCAGGGTGCGGACCGTGTGGTGTCCGGTCCGATCACCGCCGGCACCTTCGTCGGTACCTACGGCACCTTGGTGCTGTCGGCCAATGGTGCGTACACCTACACGCTCAACACCAGCGATCCGGACTTCTTCAACTTGCACGGCGATGGCAGCGGGATCGAGCAGTTCACCTATACGCTGACCGATGCCGATGGCGATGTGCGCACCGCTGTGCTGGAACTGAACGTCACCAACCTCAACGATCCAGTGACGCTCACCGGCCTGGGCGTGCAAGGTGGAGAGCTGACCGTTTACGAGAAGCATCTGGGCGACGGTAGCAGCCCTGATGCTGGAGAGCTGACCCAGACGGGGTCCTTCACGGTCACCGCCCTGGATGGTTTGCAAACCCTGAGCGTAGGTGGCATTACCGTCGTCAGCGGCGGCGTGGTGGCAGGCTTCCCGCAGTCGGTCCTGACGGGACTGGGCAATACCTTGACCATCACCGGCTACAACGCCAGTACCGGCGTGGTGAGCTACAGCTACACGCTGACGGACAACGAAGCCCACCCGAACGCCAACGAAGCCAACAGTCTGAGCGAAAGCTTCACGGTCACGGCGACCGATACCGACGGCAGTACAGCCACCGGCAACATCGATGTGAACATCATCGACGACCTGCCGACTGCCGTAGGCGACAGCAACGTCGAAACGGCCACCGAGCAGCACACCACGCTGACCGGCAATGTGCTGGGCAACGACACCCAGGGCGCCGACCGCGTCCCGAGTGGCCCGATCACCGCTGGCACCTTCGTCGGCACCTACGGCACCCTGGTGCTGTCGGCCAATGGTTCGTACACCTACACGCTCAACACCAGCGATCCGGACTTCTTCAACTTGCACGGCGGTGGCAGCGGGATCGAGCAGTTCACCTATACGCTGACTGATGCCGATGGCGATGTGCGCACCGCTGTGCTGGAACTGAACGTCACCAACCTCAACGACTCGGTCACCCTGGATGGCCTGGGCGTACAAGGCGGAGAGCTGACCGTTTACGAGAAGCATCTGGGCGACGGTAGCAGCCCTGATGCTGGAGAGCTGACCCAGACGGGGTCCTTCACGGTCACCGCCCTGGATGGTTTGCAAACCCTGACCGTAGGTGGCATTACCGTCATCAGCGGCGGCGTGGTCGCGGGCTTCCCGCAGTCGGTCCTGACGGGACTGGGCAATACGTTGACCATCACCGGCTACAACGCCAGCACGGGCGTCGTGAGCTACAGCTACACGCTGACGGACAACGAAGCCCACCCGAACGCCAACGAAGCCAACAGTCTGAGCGAAAGCTTCACGGTCACGGCGACCGATACCGACGGCAGTACAGCCACCGGCAACATCGATGTGAACATCATCGACGACCTGCCGACTGCCGTAGGCGACAGCAACGTCGAAACGGCAACCGAGCAGCACACCACGCTGACCGGCAATGTGCTGGGCAACGACACCCAGGGCGCCGACCGCGTCCCGAGTGGCCCGATCACCGCTGGCACCTTCGTCGGCACCTACGGCACCCTGGTGCTGTCGGCCAATGGTGCGTACACCTACACGCTCAACACCAGCGATCCGGACTTCTTCAACCTGCATGGTGGTGGCAGCGGGATCGAGCAGTTCACCTATACGCTGACCGATGCCGACGGCGATGTGCGCACCGCTGTGCTGGAACTGAACGTCACCAACCTCAACGACTCGGTCACCCTGGATGGCCTGGGCGTACAAGGCGGAGAGCTGACCGTTTACGAGAAGCATCTGGGCGACGGTAGCAGCCCTGATGCTGGAGAGCTGACCCAGACGGGGTCCTTCACGGTCACCGCCCTGGATGGTTTGCAAACCCTGACCGTAGGTGGCATTACCATCATCAGCGGCGGAGTGGTGGCAGGCTTCCCGCAGTCGGTCCTGACGGGACTGGGCAATACGTTGACCATCACCGGCTACAACGCCAGCACAGGCGTGGTGAGCTACAGCTACACGCTGACGGACAACGAAGCCCACCCGAACGCCAACGAAGCCAACAGTCTGAGCGAAAGCTTCACGGTCACGGCGACCGATACCGACGGCAGTACAGCCACCGGCAACATCGATGTGAACATCATCGACGATCTGCCGACTGCCGTAGGTGACAGCAATGTCGAAACGGCCACCGAACAGCACACCACGCTGACCGGCAATGTGCTGGGCAACGACACCCAGGGCGCCGACCGCGTCCCGAGTGGCCCGATCACCGCTGGTACCTTCGTCGGCACCTACGGCACCCTGGTGCTGTCGGCCAATGGTGCGTACACCTACACGCTCAATACCAGCGACCCAGACTTCTTCAACTTGCACGGCGGTGGCAGCGGGATCGAGCAGTTCACCTATACGCTGACCGATGCCGATGGCGATGTGCGCACCGCTGTGCTGGAACTGAACGTCACCAACCTCAACGATCCAGTGACGCTCACCGGCCTGGGCGTGCAAGGCGGAGAGCTGACGGTCTACGAGAAAAACCTGGCCGACGGCAGTGCACCGGATACACCAGCCTTGACCCAAACCGGCAGCTTTACCGTCACGGCACTGGATGGCCTGCAAACCCTGACCGTAGGCGGCATCACCGTCGTGAGCGGCGGTGTGGTCGCGGGCTTCCCGCAGTCGGTCCTGACGGGACTGGGCAATACCTTGACCATCACCGGCTACAACGCCAGTACCGGCGTGGTGAGCTACAGCTACACGCTGACTGACAACGAAGCTCATCCAAATGGCAACGAAGCCAACAGCCTGAGCGAAAGCTTCACGGTCACGGCGACCGATACCGACGGCAGTACAGCCACCGGCAACATCGATGTGAACATCATCGACGACCTGCCGACTGCCGTAGGCGACAGCAACGTCGAAACGGCCACCGAGCAGCACACCACGCTGACCGGCAATGTGCTGGGCAACGACACCCAGGGCGCCGACCGCGTCCCGAGTGGCCCGATCACCGCTGGCACCTTCGTCGGTACCTACGGCACCCTGGTGCTGTCGGCCAATGGTGCGTACACCTACACGCTCAATACCAGCGACCCAGACTTCTTCAACTTGCACGGCGGTGGCAGCGGGATCGAGCAGTTCACCTATACGCTGACCGATGCCGATGGCGATGTGCGCACCGCGGTACTGGAGTTGAACGTTACCAACCTCGACAACCCAGTCACCCTCACAGGCCTGGACATCACCGACGGCGAACTGATCGTCTACGAGAAGCATCTTGCCGACGGCACCAGCCCTGACGCGGGCGAACTCACCCAGAGCGGCAGCTTCACCGTGACGGCCCTGGATGGTCTGCAAACCCTGACCGTAGGCGGCATTACCGTGGTCAGCGGCGGTGTGGTGGCAGGCTTCCCGCAGTCGGTCACGACGGGGCTCGGCAACACCCTGACCATCACCGGCTACAACCCCAGCACTGGGGTGGTGAACTACAGCTATACCCTGGCCGACAACGCTACCCACCCAGATGCCAATGGCACCAACAACCTGAGTGAAAGCCTCGCCGTCAGTGCGACCGACACCGACGGCAGCATCGCCAATGGCAGTATCGACATCACCATCGTCGATGACGTGCCTTCGGCCGTCGATGCCGAACGCGCCGTTTCCCCAGGCCAGGTGGACTCCAACCTGCTGTTGGTGATCGATGTTTCCGGCAGCATGAACTTCGCCTCAGGCGTACCAGGCCTGACCCGCCTGCAGTTGGCCAAGCAGGCGATCAACGCTTTGCTCGATAAGTACGACGAGATGGGCGACATCAAGGTGCAGATCGTCACCTTCTCCGATGGCGCAACGCAGGAGTCCTCGGTGTGGGTATCGCTCACCCAGGCCAAGAACATCGTCAACGGCCTGAGCGCCGATGGCGCGACCTACTACGATTCGGCTGTCAATGTCGCCAAGAACGCCTTCGTGGCCAGCGGCAAACTGGCCGGTGCCCAGAACATCTCGTACTTCTTCTCCGATGGCGAACCGACCAGCGGCCACAGCATCACCGCCGACCGGGAAGCCAGCTGGGAAACGTTCCTCGACGACAATGGCATCAAGTCCTACGCCATTGGCCTCGGCAGTGGCGTGAACGAGAGCAACCTCAACCCGCTGGCCTACGATGGCAGCACTCACACCGATACCAACGCAGTGGTGGTAACCGACCTCAGCCAACTGAGCAATGTGCTGTCCGGCACGGTGCTCGGCGCGCCGATCACCGGCAGCCTGCTCAGTGGCGGCGAGCTGGGGGCCGATGGCGGTTTCATCAAGACGCTGGTGGTCGATGGCACCGCGTACACCTACGATCCGAAGGCCAATGGCGGGGACGGTTCCTACACAGCCAGCGGCGGTGCGGACCACGGCACCTTCGATACGGCTACCAATACCTTCAATATCAAGACCAACCTGGGCGGCACGCTGCTGGTGGACATGGACACTGGTGACTTCATCTACACCCCGCCCAAGGATAACGGTGTGACCCAGCAGGAAAGCTTCGGCTTCACCGTCAGCGACAACGACGGCGACCTCGCCAGTGCCACCCTGACGGTGAACATCTACACCAATACCGCGCCGGTGGCCGGGGCCGATCACATCATCACCAACATCACCGGGGCCAGCATCACCGTGCCGGCCGAGGTATTGCTGGCCAACGACAGCGACGCGGATAACGACAAGCTCACGGCTTCGCCGATCACCTTCGACACCGATTTCTCCGTGAAGGGCGGAGGCTTCAGCGTCGGCAACGGCACCCCGGTCATCGCTTTCAATGGCACGGGGGGGAGCGACACAAACCGCTTCAAGGACCTGCCGCGCAGCGCCTTCAGGGGCACGGCCAACAGCATGGTCGCAGCGCTGATCGTCGATGCCTTCGTACGGAGCGTCGGTGCCAGCAATGCCAATGACCAGGATGTCATGACGGTCCACTTGAAAAAAGGCGAGACCCTGACCCTCGACCACGACGTGCCGACCGGCAACTTGCAAATGTTCTGGAAGGACGACGTGGGCGACTACCAACCCATCACCGATGGCAGCTCTTTCACGGCCAGCCACAGCGGGACCTACAGCATCCTGGTGCGCAACGTGACCGACAGCAACGTTGGCTCGGGCGCCGAGTTCTACAAGCTGACCATGACGGTCGACTACAGCAACGCCCAGAACGACGTGTACAACGGCACCTACACCACCAGTGATGGCCATGGCGGCACGGCCACGGGCAATGTGGATATCACCTACCAGGACGGCAGCGTGCTCACCGGCACCGATGGCGACAACACCCTGCTGGCCGGTGCCGGCAACGATACCCTGCAGGGCGGCCTTGGCCACGATGTGTTGGTCGGCGGTGGAGGCGATGACTTGCTGTACGGCGGTGACGGCGACGACCTGCTGATCGGCGGCTCGGGCAATGACCTGCTCGATGGCGGTGCGGGCATCGACACGGCCAGCTACGCCTCGGCCACCAGCGGTGTGACCGTCAACCTGAACCTGGCCACTGCCCAGAACACGGGCGGTGCCGGCACCGATACCCTGAACGGCATCGAGAACCTGATCGGCTCGGACTACAACGACACTTTGATCGGCAACGGTGGCGACAACCTGCT
Source organism: Pseudomonas sp. p1(2021b) (assembly GCF_020151015.1). Classification (NCBI taxonomy): domain Bacteria; kingdom Pseudomonadati; phylum Pseudomonadota; class Gammaproteobacteria; order Pseudomonadales; family Pseudomonadaceae; genus Pseudomonas; species Pseudomonas sp. p1(2021b). The sequence continues at coordinate 3,630,712 of NZ_CP083746.1, read as the reverse complement.
GATCGGTGGGCTGGGCAACGACACCCTGAACGGTGGCGCAGGCAACGATGTGCTGCGTGGCGGGCTGGGCAACGATACGCTCAACGGTGGCAGCGGCAACGACACCTTCGTCTGGCAGAAGGGCGAAGTGGGGCACGACACTGTGCTGGCGTTCACCCCGGGAAGCGATCGTCTCGACCTGTCGCAACTGCTCCAGGGCGAAAACGGCACCACTGCCTCGCTGGATGACTACCTGCACTTCAAGGTCACAGGTTCCGGTGTCAATGTGGTCTCGACCATCGAGGTCAGCAGCGTGGCCGGCGCCGCGCCAACCCAGACCATCGACCTGGCCGGGGTAGACTTGGCGCAGCATTACGGTGTGACGGCCGGTGCGGGTGGGGTGGTGGCGGCAGGGCAAGACACGGCGACCATCATCAACGGAATGCTCAATGACCATTCGTTGAAGGTGGATACGGTTTGAGGTGGGTGTTGCCTGGGATATCGAGCGCCGCGCGGGCGGCGCTCGATCCCACAAGCACTGAAGCTGCAGCGACGAACGATCATGTGAGACCCGCGATGAGCGACGCTTGGGCATATGCGCGGGTCGCACTTGTGGCGCGGGGCAATCGGCCGTCTCCTAGACTGGGCTAAAGCCCTTTCGGAATCAGACCAATGCCCCAGCGCGAAGTCCACAGCCCGGCCCAGGCCCTTTGGCAACCCATGCTCCTGGGTGGCCAGCGCCTGGCGGGCGTGTCCTGGAAAGCCCTGACCGATGCCGGCCCCTGGCAGGCCTACTGGATGAAGATGTCCCCTGGCAGCCGTTCGATACCGCACCGCCACGCGGCCGTCGAGCTGCTGCAGGTACTGGAAGGAGAGGTGATGGACGTCGACGGCCAGCTGTTCCGTGCCGGCGACAGCCTGGTCTATGCACCCGGCTCCGAACACTGGCTGCGTTCACCCCAGGGCTGCTTGTTGCTGGTGGTGGAATCCGAACCCTCGACCCTTGGCGAGTGACGCTCAGCCGGGCCGGTGCAAGGTCTTCTGCTTGAGGATGTACAGGCTGACCAGTACCGCGCTGGACAGCATGAAAACCCGTGCCCAGAACAGCGGCACCAGATAGCACGACAGCCCGATGCTGGCCCACATCAGGCCGATGGCGTAGACCTTGCCCCGCAGCGGGATACCCTGGCCGCTCAGGTAGTCGCGGATCCAGGGCCCGAGCGTGGGATGGTTCACCAGCCAGTGGTGAAAACGTGGCGAGCTACGGGCGAAGCAAGCCGCCGCCAGCAGCAGGAACGGGGTGGTGGGCAACACCGGGAGGAAGATCCCCAGCACCCCCAGCGCGACGCTGAGCCAGCCGATGGCCAGCAGCAGGTAGCGCATGGCCGGCTTAGTGGTGGCGCGGCTTGAGCAGGGCAGGCTTCTCGTCCGGTGCGTGCAGCAGCAGGAACAGCGCGGTCAGCGCCTCGGGGATCTGCACGATCATGTCGTCCTGCAGGCTGGCGTTCTTGGCGATGTCTTCGAACTCCGGCTGCTCGTCGAACAGGCCCGAGCCGACCATGATCGGCAGGAGCATCTCGCTGACTTCTTCCTCGGCGTTCTCGAACCAGGCCTCTTCACGCAGGAACACGCCTTCCATGAAGCCGATGCACCAGCCGCGCAGGTCGGAGTCGTCCGGCTCGTCGCCCAGGTCCAGGTCGCAGGGCAGCTCGAACTCGTCGTCGCTGGCCAGCTGACGGCCGATGTGCGCCTTGAGCGCGACCAGGGTGGCCTCGATCTCGGTGCGCTGGGCCTCGCTGGCGTAATGGGGCTCTTCGGCGAACAGGGCGTCGATCCATTCGCGTTCGGGAACCTCCTCGGAGCAGATCGACAGCGCGGTCAGGTAGCCGTGGGCGGCGACGTAGTCCAGCGCTTCTTCGTGCAGCTCGTCAGCGTCGAGGAAGGCTTGCAGGCGGGTCAGTTGCTCGGCGAAGGACATTACAGGGCTACCTTGGGGAATAAACGATAACGAATTCTAGCACCTTGCGGCGGCTGGGGGGCAAAGGGAACGTCTGTCGCAGGAAGGCGCCCAGGCCCCCTGCATGGCCGAGCACTGGGGTATAATCCGCGATTTTTCATCCAGGGGGCTGTTTCCCGGCCCACCGGCAAAAGCCGCTTACGCATTCGTGAGTGTGCACCGCGGATTTTTCGTCCAGCCTGTGTCCAGGATGGTATGGCGATTTTGGAGTTTTCAATGCTCGAACAGGCTCAGCGCGTCCTCAAGGACATCTTCGGCTACGACAGTTTCCGGGGGCGCCAGGCAGCGATCATCGAATGCGTGGCCAGTGGCGGCGATGCCTTGGTGCTGATGCCCACCGGCGGCGGCAAGTCGCTGTGCTTCCAGGTTCCGGCCCTGCTGCGCCCGGGCCTGGCGGTGGTGGTCTCGCCCTTGATCGCGTTGATGGACGACCAGGTCGCCACCCTCGACGAGCTGGGCGTGGCCGCCGCCGCGCTGAACTCCACCCTGAGCCCCGAGCAGCAGCGTGAGCTGGCCGGGCGCCTGCGCCGCGGCGAGGTGAAGATGCTCTACCTGGCCCCCGAGCGCCTGGTGCAGCCGCGCATGCTGGAATTCCTGCGCACCCTGGACATCGCCTTGTTCGCCATCGACGAGGCCCACTGCGTCTCGCAATGGGGCCATGACTTCCGGCCGGAATACCTGCAATTGGGCCAGTTGGCCGAGCTGTTCCCCCATGTGCCGCGCATCGCCCTGACCGCCACCGCCGACATGCGCACTCGCGAGGAGATCGTCCAGCGCCTGCACTTGCAGGGCGCCGAGCGCTTCCTGTCGAGTTTCGATCGGCCGAACATCTTCTACCGCATCGTGCCCAAGGAGTCGCCGCGCAAGCAATTGATGGCGTTCCTCGGTGAGCGCCGGGGCAACGCCGGCATCGTCTATTGCCTGTCGCGCAAGAAGGTCGACGAAACCGCGGCCTTCCTCTGCGAACAGGGGTTCCCGGCCTTGCCGTACCACGCCGGCCTTGCCGCCGAGACCCGCTCGGCCAACCAGCACCGCTTCCTCAACGAGGAAGGCCTGATCATGGTTGCCACCATTGCCTTCGGCATGGGCATCGACAAGCCCAACGTACGCTTCGTCGCCCACCTGGACCTGCCCAAGTCGATGGAGGCCTATTACCAGGAAACCGGCCGTGCCGGCCGTGACGGCCTGCCGTCCGACGCCTGGATGGCCTATGGCCTGCAGGACATGGTGATGCTCAAGCAGATGCTGCAGAACTCCGAGGGCGACGAGCGCCACAAGCGCATCGAGCAGCACAAGCTCGATGCCATGCTGGCGCTGTGCGAGGAAACCCGCTGTCGTCGCCAATCCCTGCTGGCCTATTTCGATGAAGTGCTCGAGCAGCCGTGCGGGCATTGCGACAACTGCGTCGACCAGGTGCAGACCTGGGACGCGACCGAGCCGGCGCGCCAGGCCTTGTCGGCGGTGTACCGCACCGGCCAGCGCTATGGCGTGGGCCATCTGGTCGATGTGCTGGTGGGCAAGGACACCGAGAAGGTACGCAATTTCGGCCACGAGAAACTGTCGGTCTTCGGCGTCGGCAAGGCGTTGAGCGAGCACGAGTGGCGCTCGCTGTTCCGCCAGTTGGTGGCGCGCGGCCTGGTGGATATCGACCTGGAAGGCTACGGCGGCCTGCGTCTGTCCGACAGCTGCCGGCCGTTGCTGCGCGGCGAGGTGAACCTGCAACTTCGCCGCGACCTCAAACCCCAGACCGTGGCCAAGACATCCGGCGGCGGCAGCCCCGCCAGCCAGCTGGTGCGTGCCGAGGAGCGCGAGCTGTGGGAAGCCCTGCGCGCCCTGCGCCGCAAGTTGGCCGCCGAACACAGTGTGCCGCCCTATGTCATCTTCCCCGATTCGACCCTGCTGGAAATGCTGCGCAGCCAGCCGACCAGCCTCAGCGAGATGGCCCAGGTCAGCGGCGTGGGGGCACGCAAGCTGGAGCGCTATGGCGAGGCTTTCCTCGATGTGCTCAACGGCGGGAAGGGCGAGCAAGCGCCGAAAGTGGTACTGGACCTGCGCCACGAGCTGGTCAGCCTGGCCCGCGCCGGCATGACCCCGGCACAGATCGCCGGCCAGCTCAATTGCACCGAGAAGAACGTCTACAGCCTGTTGGCCGAGGCCCTCGGCCGCCAGGAGCTGAGCCTGGAGCAGGCGCTGGATCTGCCGGAGGAGCTGTTGATGGAGGTGCAGGACGCCTTCCTCGATGGCGAGGGCGAACTGCCGCCGGTGGCCGCAGTGTCGGCGCTGTTTGGCCAGCGCGTGCCGGAAGGCGTGTTGTACTGCGTTCGTGCGGCGTTGGCTGCCGAATTCGAACTGTAGCTGACCCTTGTCACGTTTTTTCACGATTAACGGACACTCCCGTGGCCAGGAGCCTTGCCTGTTACCGCGGGCCATGGTTAGCTGACTAATAATTAGTTCTGTTCATAGAGTCACTTATGCCCTTGACCGACAACCAACACCGCTTCGGCATGCAGCTGGCCCAGATGTCCCGTGGCTGGCGCGCCGAACTGGACCGCCGCCTGGCCGGCCTCAACCTGTCCCAGGCCCGCTGGCTGGTGCTGCTGCACCTGGCCCGATTCGACGACGCGCCTACCCAGCGTGAACTGGCGCAAAGCGTGGGCGTCGAAGGGCCGACCCTGGCGCGCCTGCTCGACAGCCTGGAAAGCCAGGGCCTGGTGCGGCGCCAGGCGGTGATGGAAGATCGTCGGGCCAAGAAGATCGTGTTGTGCCCACCGGCCAAGCCCTTGATCGACCAGATCGAGACCATCGCCAATGCCTTGCGTCAGGAGCTGTTCACCGGTGTCGATGAGGCTGACCTGGAAGTCTGCATGCGAGTGCATGCGAAGATTCTGGCCAACCTCGAGAAGTCCTGAGCCTTCCATCCCAGGGGCCGCAAAGCGGCCCCTGTACCTTCAGAAGGTATGGCCCAGGTTCAGGTATACCGCCTTCTGGTGCTCGCTGTTGGCCCCGTAGCTGATATTCAACGGCCCAAGCGGCGTTTCCAGGCCCAGGAAGATGCTCGCCGCGTTGATATACCCACTGTCGAACTCATTGTCGTTGTTCCACGCCCGACCCCGCTCCAACGAGCCGCCCAGGTACAGCGGGAAATCCAGGGGCAGGTAGGCGCGCGGTGTCAGGCGGCGGTAGTAGACCATGCGCATCAGGCTGATGTTCTGGCCCGAGACCGAGTCCTGGCGAAAGCCCGACAACTGCCGGGCGCCGCCGAACACGAAGCTTGACGTCACCACTTCCGTATCGTCCAGCGTGCGCCCGTAGCGCCCCCCCAGGACCCAGGAATTGGGCCCGCTGCTGAAGGCCTTGTCGAGCTTGAACTGCCATTGGCGGTAGTCGTGGTCCGAGTCCAGCGACTTGTCGTACTTGCGTAGGGTCAGGCCGATGTCCTCGCCGCTGTGGGGAAAGTACACGTTGTCGAAGGTGTCGAAGGAATACTTCAGTTCGTAGAAACCTTCATTGAAGCTGACCTTGGGCAGGTCCTGGTCGCCGATGCGTACCTCGGCTTCACCCCACGCCTTGCCCACACCCAGGCGGACTTCGCCATAGGTGCCGATCTGCCGGCCCAGATTCAGGCCGAAGCCGTAGCGCTCCAGGCGGTATTCGGCCACCGGGTCATTGTCCAGGGTGGCCTCGATGTTCTGCGAGCCGAGGTCCAGGTAGGGCGCGATGAAATAGCGCGAGCCTACGTCCAGTGGCTGGTAGAACTCGCTGTAGAGCTCCTGTTGGTCACCGATCTGGGCGCGGGTCAGCCATTCGGCGCCCAGCTGGTTGATGCCGTTGACTCGGTAGCTGGCGCCGAGGTTGAAGGCGCTGTCGCCGCGCATGTCGTCCGACAGGTTCAGGCCCAGGCGCAGGTAGTCGGTGCCGCCGCGTTTGCCACGGGCATTGATCACCAGGGTATTGTCGTCGCCCTTGTGCACCACCCGGTACTGCACCCGGTCGAAGTAGTCCAGGCCATAAAGGGTGCCCATGTCGGTCTGCAGGCGGTCCAGCTCCAAGGGTTCGCCCAGGGGTTGGCGGATGTAGTAGCGGATCACGTCATCACTGACCTTCGAGTCGTTCTCCACCTTGATCGCGGTGATCACCGGCCGGCGCTGACGCGGCGAGCGAGCCACGGCCAGGCCGCTGTCGCCTTCGGCATGGCGCAAGCCGGCCAGGCGGGTGTCGAGGGCTCGGGTGGCGCGGTAGCCAGCATCGATCATGTCCTGGGCACGGCCAAAGTCGGTCACGCCGAAGGCTGCCAGGGGCGGTTGGATGAGGATGTCGTCCTGATGCAGGCTGGCCAGTTGCTCCTCGGAATTGCGCCGGGTCATCAGGGTGATCGACTGGTTGAGGACATCGACCACCGTGGCCAGTTGCTTGCGGTCACGCAGCGGGCTGCCGATGTCGACCACGATGGCCAGGTCCACGCCCATGTCCCGGGCAACGTCCAGCGGGATATTGTCGACCATGCCACCGTCCACCAGCAGGCGGCCGTCCAGCTCGACCGGGGCGAACACCGCCGGGATCGACATACTGGCGCGGATCACCTGGGGCAGGTGGCCCCGGCGGAACACCACCTTCTCGCCGCTGGCGATATCAGTGGCCACGGCGCGGAAGGGGATCGGCAGCTTGTCGAAGTCGCGGGTGTCGGCGGTATGGGCCAGCTTGCTTTCCAGCAGCAAGGACAGGTTCTGGCCCTGGATCACGCCCAGCGGCAGGCCAAGGCTGCCATCGTCGCGAAAGCTCAGCTTCTGCTTGACCAGGAAATCGCGGTCGTCCTGCTTGCGCCGGAAGGGGACGTCCTTGCGCGGTGGGGCGTCGGAGAGCGCCTGTTGCCAGTCGAGGGTGGTGGCGAGTTTCTCCAATTCCTCGACACTGTAGCCGGAGGCATACAGCCCGCCGACCACCGCCCCCATGCTGGTGCCGGCGATGGCATCGATGTGCACCCCTTGTTCTTCCAGGGCCTTGAGCACGCCGATATGGGCCAGGCCCCGGGCTGCGCCACCGGACAACACCAGGCCGACCTTGGGCCTGGCCGTCTCGGCGGCCAGGGTGGCGAAGGAGGTGAGCGTCAGTAAAAGGCAGAACAGCAGGCGGCACATCGTGAGTCTCAAAACCGTGGGCAAAGACCGCTAGTATAAGCGGCTCATCCCCAAAGGAGACGCGCTGCCATGCCCAAGGCCAAGCCCGAAATCGTCATCACGTATTGCACCCAGTGCCAGTGGCTGCTGCGGGCTGCCTGGCTGGCCCAGGAACTGCTCAGCACCTTCGCCGACGACCTGGGCCGCGTGGCCCTGGAGCCGGGCACCGGTGGGGTGTTCCGCATCACCTGCGACGGCAAGCAGCTCTGGGAGCGCAAGGCCGATGGCGGCTTCCCCGAGGCCAAGGTGCTCAAGCAACGGGTTCGCGACCAGATCGACCCACAGCGCGACCTTGGCCACAACGATCGCTGATCAGGTGCCCTCGGCCACGGGGCGCTGCCGGGGCGGCTGCTCGGCGGCCATGCGGCTGGACAGCACGATGGCGAAGATGATCAGCGCGCCGCCCGCCAGCATGCGCAGGGTCGGTGTTTCGGCGAACACCACCCAGGCCACGGCGATGCCATAGACCGGCTCCATGCCGAACACCACCGCTGCCGTGCGCGCCTTGATCACCGACAGGCTGGCGACGAACAGGCTATGGGCGATGCCGGTACAGAAAATGCCCAGCAGGGCGATCCACAGCCAGTCCATGGGTGTCACCTCGCCAAGCCCCGGCGCGGCCACCGGCAGCAGGCACAGAGCGACCACCAGGTTTTGCCACAAGGCGGCCTGCACGGCCGGCAGGCGCCCGGAGCCGGCCCGGTTGGTCAGCGACAGCAATGAGAACAGCAGGCCGGAGAGCAAGGCCCAGAGCAGCCCGCCGGTGGCCTCGCTGGCCAGGTCGAAGGCGGGCGTGACCAGCACCAGGCCGATGCTCACCAGCAGCACCAGCACGGCTTCGTTACGGCGGATGCGCTCACGGAACAGCAGACCCTCGAGGATCACCGTGAACGCCGGGAAGCTGGCGAAACCCAAGGTGGCGATAGCCACGCCGCCGACCTTGACGGCGATGAAGAAGGTCACCCAGTGGCCGGCCAGCAACACGCCGCCGAGCAACAGGCGGCGCAGGTCCTGGGCCTGCAGGCGCTGCCAGCCCTGGCGTGCCAGGCTGGCGAACAGCGCCAGGGCGAGTACGGCGAAGGCCGCGCGGCCGAACACGATGATCGTAGGGCTGGCGCTGGTAGCCAGCTTACCGAAGACCCCAGTGAGGCCAAAGAAAAGGGCGCCGATGTGCAAGGCGCCGAGGGCGGTGCGGTGGTTCATGCTGGTCCTTGTGATAACAGGGGGCACCTGCAGTAGGTGGAGCCCCTAGAGTCCTCGGGCCGCCTAGCGGCCCAATCGCGGGACAAGCCCGCTCCTACAGGGAGCAGCGCGCAGCCCGAAGGGCTGGGTGATCTCCCACCTGTTTTCGAAATCCTGAGGGACCAGTCTACGAGGGCTGCGGCCCACTGTCTGTCGCGATTCTCGCGTCAGTTGTCGTCAGGCTCGCGGCGCAAGGCCATCGGCGAGCAGCCAAAGTCCCGTAGGACGGCTGCCGAAAAGGCACTCTGGGAGCTGTAGCCGACCTGGGCGGCGATTTCGCCGATCGGCAAGCCGCTTTGCTTGAGCAACCGTCGGGCTTTGAGCAAACGACGTTGGCGAATGTAGTCCATGGGCGTGATGCCGCATTCGCTGACGAAGCGTGCATGCAAACGGGCATTGGACAGGCCGGCCAGGCGCGCCAAGTCGGCGACCTGCAATGGGTGGGCGGCATGCTGCTCGATATGGGCATCGAACGCGGCATAGGGCAGGCGCCGCAGGGTAGGGCAGGTGCTCTGCGCATTGAGGCTGGCCAGCAGCAGGACCGCGCCCTGCCGGGCGATCAGCGGATCATCCACCGGGCTGCTGGCGAGCCAGTCGACCAGTTGCTGCTGGCGGTTGTCCAGGCTCAGGGCGCCAGGCCTGTCGAGCAGTCGGCGGCTGGCATCGGCATGGTTGCCCAGTTGCTCGTGTAGCCAGTGTTCGCCCGGGACATCCAGCACCAGGCAGTGGCTGCCCGAGGGGCTGCCACAGGCGTGATGGGCACCGGCCGGCACCACCATCAAACCTTGCCGGTCGACTTGCGCGCCGCGGCCCTGGACTTCGAAATCCAGGCGCCCGCCCAGGCCGAACACCAACTGCGGGTGCTCGTGGCTGTGGGCAATCAGGTCGTGACGGTAATGGCGAAGGGAAAGGATCGGGCCGGCGGTCATGGGGGTTCCTCGCAGTGCAGAGGGCAAGTGTACACCTGCAACGCCCTCATCGCGGGACAAGCCCGCTCCCACGAGGCCTGCGCTGTGCGGCTTCGTGCCACGCTGCGACCTGCCGCGCCAGGGCCGGTCCAGCCGTCACCGATCGGTCGTCACACGCTTGCCACCAACCTGTCATCCACAACTGCCAGGCTCCAGCAAACAGTGCCGGAGCCTGCCCATGACCCATGTAGAACTCGCCCGCCCGTCACGCAAGCAGCGCGTGCGCACCCTGTGGATTTCCGACGTGCACCTGGGGACCCGGGACTGCCAGGCCGAGCACCTGGCGCACTTTCTCAAGCGCTACCATGCCGACCGCATCTACCTGGTCGGCGACATCATCGACGGCTGGAAGCTGCGCGGTGGGATCTACTGGCCCCAGGCCCATACCAACGTCATCCGCCGCCTGCTCACCTTGAGCAAACGCGGTACCGAAGTGATCTATGTCACCGGCAACCATGACGAATTCCTGCGCCGCTATTCCCGGTTGATCCTGGGCAATATCCACCTGGTGGACGAGGCCGAGCACCTGACCGCCGATGGCCGGCGGCTATTGGTCATCCACGGCGACCAGTTCGACGTGATCACCCGCTACCACCGATGGTTGGCGTTCCTGGGCGACCGTGCCTACGAATTCACCCTTGTGCTCAACCGTTGGCTCAACCACTGGCGCGCCCGCTACGGCTATGGCTACTGGTCGCTGTCGGCGTACCTCAAGCACAAGGTCAAGGGCGCGGTGAACTTCATCAGCGACTTCGAAGACGCCATCGCCCATGAATGCACCCGGCGTGGTTTTCATGGCGTGGTCTGCGGGCATATCCACCATGCCGAGATCCGCCGGGTGGGCGAGGTCGAGTATTTCAACTGCGGCGATTGGGTGGAGTCCTGCACCGCACTGATCGAGCACTGGGACGGGCAGATCGAGCTCTATCGCCTGGCCGACGCCCAGGCGCACGAGGCCGAGCGGCCAGCGAGGGTGCGCGAGCCGGTCTAATCGATGCCTACAGGCTGACCTTACCGCGCAGGATGTCGCGGAACATGGCGAAGTCGCCGATCAGGCTGTACAGCGGATAGGAAAAGGTGGCGGGGCGGTTCTTCTCGAAGAAGAAGTGGCCAACCCAGGCAAAGCCGTAGCCTGCGAGCGGCACGGCCAACAGCAGCAGCCACTTGCCGCTGGCGATGGTGTAGGCGAGCAGCGCGATGACCAGGCTGGTGCCGACGAAGTGCAGCCGACGGCAGGTGGGGTTGCTGTGTTCGCCCAGGTAGTACGGGTAGAACTCGGCAAAACTGCGAAACTGCGTGGTTGAATGCATGGCGGCGCTCCCCGTTGATGCGCGAAGTGGGCAGGTTGCACGGCGTGGAGCCTGAATTGAGTCTAGAGTCATTGTCGGGGGCGGCCAGTGACAATTGGCGCCAAATGAATATCTTTTCGATTCGCCGCCTACTGCGGTCAGCACAAGAAGCCTGCCATGAGCGAAAGAACCACGTCGGCCAGCTGGGCATCAGGGATCGTCAAGGCGCTGGAACTGGAAGGCCTCGATTGTCGGGCCATGTTCAAACAGCTCGGGCTGGACTTCGCCGCCCTGGACGACCCCGACGCGCGCTTCACCCAGGACTCCATGACCCGGCTCTGGCAGTTGGCGGTGGACCTTTCCGGCAACGAGGCCATCGGCCTGAACATGGCACGGGTCGTGCGACCGGCCTCCTTCCATGTGGTCGGCTATGCATTGATGTCCAGCCGCACCCTGGCCGAAGGTTTCGAGCGTCTGGTGCGCTACCAGCGGATCATCGCTGAGAGTGCCGACCTGAGCCTTCGCCTGGACCCGGAGGGCTATACCCTGGGCCTGACGGTCCATGGCGACCACCTGCCGCCGACGCGGCACAGTGGCGAGGCCTCGCTGGCCTGCGCATTGTCACTATGCACCTGGCTCAGCGGCCGGCCGATCCAGCCCCGGCGCGTGCTGATCCAGGGGCCGCAGCCGAAGAACGTGGAACCGTACAAGGTTGCCTTCCATGCTCCGTTGGTATTCGGCGCGCCATATGATGCGCTGGTGTTCGAGCGTGCCGACATGGAAGCACCGCTGCCCACCGCCAACGAGGCCATGGCCGTGCTGCACGATCGTTTCGCGGGGGAGTACCTGGCACGCTTCTCGGAAAGCCGGGTGACCCATCGAGTACGCCAGGTGCTGTGCCGTGTTCTGCCCCAGGGCGAGCCCAAGCGCGAGACACTCGCCCAGGCCCTGCATCTTTCCCAGCGCACTCTCCAGCGTCGGCTGCAGGAAGAGGGGACGAGTTTCCAGACCTTGCTGGACGATACCCGCCGGGAGCTGGCCGAGCAGTACCTGGCCCAGCCGGGCATGACCTTGCTCGAGACCGCCTACCTGCTCGGTTTTGCCGACCCGAGCAATTTCTACCGGGCGTTCCGCCGCTGGTTCGATGTCACGCCCAGCGAATACCGGGCGCGCCTGGAGGCTGCGCCGGTCAGTGACGCCAGAACGCCGGCATGCACAACACCAGCACCGTGATGATCTCCAGCCGCCCCAGCAGCATGCCGCCGGCCAGGATCCACTTGGCCGCATCCGGCAGGGTCGCATAGTTGCCCGATGGGCCGATCACCTCGCCCAGGCCAGGGCCTACGCCCGATACGGTACCGGCCGCGCCGGTGAGGGCCGTCATCCAGTCCACGCCCAGCAACGACAGCAGCAGGGCAATGACGCAGATGGTGATGGCGAAGAAGAACGAGAACGTCAGGATCGAACGCACGATTTCTTCGTCGAGGCGGTGGCCGTTGTACTTCTGCTTGATCACCGCACGGGGGTGGATCAGCTGGTTGAGGCTGGCCTTGAGCAGGATATAGGCCACCTGGAAACGGAAGATCTTGATGCCGCCGGCGGTCGAGCCGGAGCAGCCGCCGATGAAACCCAGGTAGAAGAACAGCATCAACGAGAAATTGCCCCACAGGCTGTAGTCGCCCAGGGCGAAGCCGGTGGTGGTGACCACCGAGGTGACGTTCAGCGCCACGTGACGCAAGGCGTCGAGCCAGTGCAGGTCGGTGGTGGCCCAGTACCAGGTGCCCAGCACCAGCCAGGTGGTCACCAGCAGGCCGAGCAGGCCCTGCACCTGCTGGTCGCGGAACAGCGCCTTGCGGTTGCCGCGCAGCGTTGCCACGTACAGGGTGAAGGGGACGCTGCCGAGGATCATCACCACCACAGCGACCCAGTGCACCGCCGGGATGTCCCACTTGGCCAGGGACTGGTCGGAGGTGGAGAACCCGCCCGTGGAAATCGCCGACATGGCATGGTTGATAGCGTCGAACGGGCGCATGCCAGCCCACCAGAAGGCCAGGCTGCCGACCAGGGTGATGCCGATGTACACCAGCACGATCGACTTGGCGACCATGTGCGAGCGCGGCATGACCTTTTCCGAACGGTCCGAGGATTCGGTCTGGAACAGGCGCATACCACCGATGCGCAGCAGCGGCAGGATCGCCACTGCCATGCCGATGAAGCCGATGCCGCCGAGCCAGTGCAGCATCGAGCGCCACATGAGGATGCCCGGGGACATGTTGTCCAGCCCGCTGAGTACCGTGGCACCGGTGGCGGTGATGCCGGACATGCTTTCGAAGAACGCGTCGGTGTAGCTGATGTGCTGGGTCAGCAGGAACGGCAGGGCGGCGAACACGCACACCACCAGCCAACTGCTGACGGTCAGCAGGTACATGTCACGGGGGCGCAGGTGCACATGCTCCGGCCGCCCCTGGACGACCAGGGCCAGGCCAGCGACGAAGGTGATCAGGCTCGACCAGAGGAACGACGGCATGTCGCCGGTACGCTCGAAGACGACCAGCGTCGTCATGGGCACGACCATGCTGACGGCCAGGGTGATCAGGAAGATGCCGATGATGAAACCAATGATCCTTAAGGTCGGCAACGCCATGTGATCTGCTCTGACTCGAAACGGAAGGGCGCCATTTTAAGCGGCGGGCGGCAAGCTGCAAGTGGCAAGCGTGGACGGGGTAGTGCATGGGCTGCTCTTGTGGCTTGCAGCTTGGGGCTTGGCGCTTGAGAATGCCCGCACATTTCTCTGCCAGGAGGGTAGCCCATGGAGGCTCTCGACGCATTGCTCAACCGTGTTTCCGTGCCACGCCTGACCGACCCGGCGCCCAATGCCGCCCAGCGCGAAGCGCTGTTCCAGGCCGCACTGCGCGCCCCTGACCACGGCCAGCTGCGCCCATGGCGCTTCCTGACCATCGAAGGCCAGGGCCGCGAGAAACTCGGTGAGCTGTTCGCCGAAGCGCTGCGCCAGAAGGGCGATGCCAGTCAGGCGGCCCTGGACAAGGCCCGGGCCATGCCGATGCGGGCCCCGCTGCTGATCGTGGTGGTGGCCCGGCTACAGGACCACTTCAAGATTCCCAAGTCCGAGCAGCGCCTGGCGGCGGGCTGTGCGGCCCATGGCATCCTGATCGCGGCCCATGCCCAAGGCATCGGGGCGGTATGGCGCACCGGCGACATGGCGTTCGATGCCCATGTGCACCAAGGGCTGGGGCTTGCCGAAAACGAAGAACTGATCGGCTACCTGTATGTCGGCACCCCTGCCACCGAGCCGCGTACCGCGCCGGTGCTGGAGACCGCCGATTTCGTCAGCGCCTGGGGCGAGTGAGGGGCAGGGCCGCTTTGCGGCCCTTTCACGGCGCAAGGCCTATTGAGCGGCCTTGTGCCGCGAAAGGGCTGCGCAGCAGCCCCCGTCATCCCGCAACGATCTCGCAGGGCAGCTCCAAGGTCGCGACGAACCCACCCTGCGGATGGTTCCCAAGCTTCAAGCTGCCCCCATGACGCTCCGCCGCGCGCCGGGCAATCGCCAGCCCCAGCCCATGCCCCGGCGCCTCCTGCCCTGGGGCACGGAAGAACGGCTCGCCCAACTGGGCCAAGTGTTCCTCGGCCACGCCCGGCCCATGGTCGCGCACGCTCAGCACGATACGGTCCTGATCGCGCTCGGCGCGCAGCTCGATCGGTTGCCCTGCGGGGTTGAAGCGCAACGCATTGCGCACCAGGTTGTCCACGGCACGCTCGATCAGCGTCGGCCAGCCCTGCAGGGTCAGGCCTGGCGTGGCCTCCAGGCGCAGCTCCTGTTCCGGGGCGCTGAGCTGGGCATCCTTGCGCACGCTGCCAAGCACGGCGTTCAGGTCCACGGGCTCGGCATGGGATTGTTCGGCGTCGACGCGGGCCAGGGCGAGGATCTCGCTGATCAGGTCCTCGAGCCGGTCGCATTCGCGCGTCAGGCGAGGCCACAACGCCTGGCGCTGTTCCGGCTCGGCCCGCTCGGCCAGGGCCAGGGCGATGCGCAGCCGCGCCAGGGGCGAGCGCAGTTCGTGGGAGACATCGCGCAACAGTTGCCGCTGGCTGCCGATCAGGCTCTGCAGCCGTGCGCCCATTTTGTTGAAGTCGTTGGCCAGCACACCGAACTCGTCGCGTCGGGCGGCCAGGCGCGCCAGGCTGTTCTGCTGGTAGCTGGTTTGCCCCAGGTCATGCACGGCGCCGCGCAGGCGGCTCAAGGGGCGGGTGATGGAGAGTGTCACCAGCAGGCTGAACAGGGTCAGCACCACCAGGGCGATGCCCAGGGCGCTTAGCGGCCATAGCAGGCTCTCGCGGTGCCAGGCATTGAGCTCTGGGTGGGGGATGCGATAGATCAGCAGGTAGGTTTCACCGGTCTGGGGGCTGGTGTATTCCTCGGTCAGACGGCGCCAGGGCAGGCGGCGCTGGTCGTTGTGCTGGCGCGCCTCGAAGGCGGCGGCGCGACGTGGGAAGGTGCCCGGCACCACGGCCTGGCCATTCTCGTCCAGAACCTGCACATCGATCTTGTAACGGTGCTTACGTCGCTCCAGAAAGCGTTGGGCGGACTCCAGGCCTTCCTGCTCGTAGTGCTGGGCCCAGTGGCTGGCCAGGGTGTTGAGGCCAGGGTGGCGGCTGAGGATCCAGGCGTCCTGGTTGAGCATGTGGCCGAGCAGGATCGACAAGCCGGCGACCAGGGCGATGGCCAGCCAGAAGCTGGCCAGGATGCGCCAGAACAGTGAACGCAAGAGCAAACCTCCTGAAAGCATGAAAAGCCCGGCCCGCGCTGAGGCGGGCCGGGCGTTGGGCGGACAGCTTACTGGGCCTTGCCGGCTTTTTCAGCTTTCCAGGCCTGGAACTCCTGCCACTCGGCCTTGCGCGCGGCGCGTTCCTTCTGCAGTTCGTCGAACTTCTTCTGCTGCTCGGGTTTGAGCAGGCCGCGGATGCTGGCCTGGGTCTTGTCGTGGCTGGCCTTGATTTCGTCCTTCATGGCCTTCTGGTCGGCGGCGGGCAGCTTGGCGATGTAGCGTTCGGTGATATCGCGGCGTTGTTTCATCTGCTCGCCCATCAGCTTGCCGATCTGCTGGCGCTGGTCGCGGCTCAGGTCCAGTTGGGCGAAAGCCGCGTCACCGCGATGATGCGGGCCGCCATGCTGGTGGCCGCCTTCGGGCATGGCCATGGCCACGGTCGGCAGGGCGGCGGCGAACATCAGGGCGATAAGGGTCTTGCGCATGGTGTTTCTCCTTTCATGGGCCGGTGGTTACCGGATGAGCCCAGTCTAGGGAACGCAAGGTCAAGGGCGGTCAGCCGAGCGTAAAGACTCGGTAAAGGTCGGTCGGGTAAATGGCTTGCCGGCGATAGCGGTTCAGAGGCTGTAGTAATAGCCGCGGCTGCGCAGGGCAACGATGCGCGGTCGGCCATCGGGGTGGGGGCCGATCTTCTTGCGCAGGTTGCTCACGTGCATGTCCAGGCTGCGGTCGTACAGGGTGAGCTTGCGGCCCAGGGCGAGCTGCGCCAGTTCCTGCTTGTCCAAGGGCTCGCCAGGCTGGCGCAGCAACGCCTCGAGGATACGGCTCTCGGAGAGGGTCAGGCTCATTTCCCGCTCGTCGATGCTGGCCACGCCGCGTGCGGGGCTGAAGGTCAGGTCACCTACCTCCAGCTGGCTGCTGCTGGCCGCCGGGTGGCTGCGCCGCAGCACGGCACGCAGGCGGGCGGTGAGTTCTCGTGGGTCGCAGGGCTTGGCCAGGTAGTCGTCGGCACCCAGTTCCAGGCCCAGGATGCGGTCCAGGGGCTCGCCCCGGGCCGAGAGCATCAGTACCGGCAACTCGGCATGTTCGGTTCGCAGTTGCTTGAGCAGTTCCAGGCCACTGCCGTCGGGCAACATCACATCCAGCACCACGGCCGAGGGCGCTTGGGCGGCCAGGGCCTGGCGTGCGCTCTGGCCATCATGGCAGGCGCGTACGGTAAAGCCTTCCTGGCTCAGCCAGCTGGCAAGCAGCTCGCAGAGTTCCTGGTCATCATCAATCAGTAACAGCTCGCTCATGACTCACTCAATTCAACCTTTGACGGCGTTCTCGATGCCCGCCAGCGGCCAAGATACCGCAAGCTGCGGCAAAGGGTGTACTGGCCGGGGCGGCCAGGCCCCGCGACAGCGGGGCGCTGGCGTGTTCGCCAAGGGAGCGGCGGGAAGGGTCAGGGCAGGACTTGCTTGAACGGCTTGACCACGACCTTGTCATACACGCCGGCGGCGATGTAGGGGTCGGCATCGGCCCAGGCCTGGGCTGCGGCCAGGGAGTCGAACTCGGCGACGATCAGGCTGCCGGTGAAGCCGGCGGCGCCTGGGTCGTTGCTGTCGATGGCCGGGTGCGGGCCGGCCAGTACCACGCGGCCTTCGGCCTTGAGCTGCTGCAGGCGCTCGATGTGGGCGGGGCGGGCGGCCAGGCGTTTTTCCAGGGAACCTTCGACGTCGCTTGCGATAATGGCGTAGAGCATGTCAATCCTTGGGTTTGGAGGTGGAGGGGTCGTTGTCGTGCAGGTGACGCGACAGGTACACGCCCTGGGCCACCAGGAAGATCACGGTCATGCCCAGGCTGCCGAACACCTTGAAGTCGACCCAGATGTCCTGGAAGGTGAAGGCGACGAACAGGTTGGCCGCACCGCAGACCAGGAAGAAACCGATCCACGCCAGGTTCAGGCGGGTCCAGATGGTGTCCGGCAGGGTCAGGGCGTGGCCCATGATGCGTTTGATCAGCACCCGGTCGCCGATGAAGTGACTGGCGGCGAAGCCCAGGGCGAACAGCCAGTTGACCACTGGCGCCTTCCATTTGAGGAAGGTCTCGCTGTGGAAGGCGAGGGTCAGGCCGCCGAACACCAGGCAGGCGACGAGGGTCAGCAACTGGCCTTTTTCCAGCTTGCCGTGGCGCAGGAACAGCGCGCCATACACCACCAGGGAGCTGATGATCAGCATGGCGGTGGCGCTGTAGATACCGCCGAACTCGAAGCTGTGGCCGGCGATTTCGACGGGGCGTGGGTCGAGCTTGTAGACGATGAAGAACAGCAGAAGCGGGATGAAATCGATGAATTGTTTCACAGTGGCAGCCAGAAGCGGGATGTGACGGCATAATATCAAACATCGATTCCAGCGAAAGCGCTCCTCCATGAATGTTGATCTGCACTGTCACAGCACGGCCTCCGACGGCGCCCTGTCGCCCTCGGCCCTGGTCGCCCGGGCCCACGAGCACGGGGTGCGGACACTGGCCCTGACCGACCACGACACCATCGAAGGCCTGGCCGAAGCCCGCCAGGCCTGCCAGGACAACGGCATGCAGTGGGTCAGCGGCGTGGAGCTTTCATGCACCTGGGGTGGCGCGACCATCCATGTGTTGGGCTATGACTTCCCGCTAGACGCACCGCCCTTGCTCGCCGCCATCGAGGCCCTGCACCGGGGGCGATGGCTGCGCGCCGAGGAAATCGACCGACGGTTGGCGGCCAAGGGCATGCCTGGCACGCTCGATGGTGCCCGCGCCGTTCAACAGGCGTTGGGCGACAGCGGCAACGCCCCGGCACGGCCGCATTTCGCCGAGTACCTGGTGCGCGCAGGCCACGTCAAGGACCGCGGCGAGGCCTTTCGCAAGTGGCTGGGTGCCGGCAAGCTCGGTGACGTCAAGCTGCACTGGCCGACCCTGGAGGAAACTGTCGCGACGCTGCGCCAGTCCAACGCATGGGTGAGCCTGGCCCATCCCATGCACTACGAACTGACCCGCAGCAAGCGCAGAAGGCTGATTGCCGACTATATTCAGGCAGGCGGGCAGGCGTTGGAGGTGGTCAACGGGATGATGCCGGCCGAGCAGGTGGGCACGATGTCCATCCTTACCCGTGAGTTCGGCCTGCTGGCAAGCGCTGGCAGTGACTTCCACGGCCCCGGCACCTGGGGCGAGATCGGTGCCTATCGGCCATTGCCCGAGGACCTGCCACCTCTGTGGCGCCGATTCAGCCATGAACAGCCTATGGCGGTATGAACAGGACGACTACGTGAGCCAATTTTTCCAGATCCATGCGGAAAACCCGCAGGCGCGCCTGATCAAGCAGGCCGTCGAGATCATCCGCAAGGGCGGGGTGGTGGTGTACCCCACCGACTCGGCCTACGCGATGGGCTGCCAGATCGGCGACAAGACCGCCGTGGAGCGGGTTCGACGCCTGCGCCAGCTGGACAAGAACCACAACTTCACGCTGCTGTGCTGCGACCTGTCGCAGATGGGCACGTTCGCCAAGATCGACACGGCGACCTTCCGCCTGCTCAAGGCGCATATACCCGGCCCGTACACCTTCATCCTCAATGCCACGCGCGAAGTACCGCGCCTGCTGATGCACGAGAAGCGGCGCACCATCGGCCTGCGCGTGCCCTCCAACCCGATCGTCCTGGCATTGCTCGAAGAGCTGGGCGAGCCGTTGATGAGCGTGAGCCTCATCCTGCCGGGCGATGAAGACCCGATGACCGACCCGTACGAAATCCGCCAGCGCCTGGAGCATCACGTCGACCTGATCATCGATGGGGGCTTCGGCGACCTGAAGGCTTCGACGGTCATCGACCTGTCCGGCGACGACCCGGAAGTGGTCCGTGTCGGCTGTGGCGACCCCGCGCCTTTCCTGGCGCCTGCGTGAGCCAGGTTCAAGAGGCCGCGGCACCGGTCAGCGACAGCGAATCGCCGCAGCAGCTGCAATTGGCGCTGGTCTATGGCGAGGCCGTGACCGAACTGCCGGTGGACCTGTACATCCCACCGGATGCCTTGGAAGTATTCCTGGAGGCCTTCGAGGGGCCTTTGGACCTGCTGCTGTACCTGATCCGCAAGCAGAACATCGATATCCTCGACATCCCGGTGGCGGAAATTACCCGCCAATACATGTCCTACGTCGAGTTGATGAAGAGCGTGCGCCTGGAATTGGCCGCTGAGTACCTGGTGATGGCTGCCATGCTTGCCGAGATCAAGTCGCGCATGTTGTTGCCGCGTTCCAGCGAGGTCGAGGAGGAGGAAGGCGACCCGCGCGCCGAACTGATTCGCCGGTTGCAGGAGTACGAACGCTTCAAGGCCGCCGCCGAGGGCATCGACGAGCTGCCTCGGGTGGGGCGTGAGGTGGTCGTGCCGCGCCTGGAGGCCCCCCAAGCCAAGGTGCGCAAGCTGCTTCCGGACGTTGCGCTGGAGGAGATCCTGCTTTCGATGGCCGAGGTGATGCGCCGCAACGACCTGTTCGAAAGCCACCAGATCACCCGCGAGACGCTGTCGACCCGCGAGCGTATGAGCGAGGTGCTGGAGCGGCTCAAGGGGGGTGGTTTCGTGCCTTTCGTCGAGCTGTTCACGCTTGAGGAGGGCAAGCTCGGCGTAGTGGTCACGTTCATGGCGATTCTCGAACTGGTGAAGGAATCGCTCATCGAACTGGTGCAGAATGAGCCTTTCGCCCCGATCCATGTCCGTGCCCGGGCCGAGTGACAACGAACTGGCCTTTTCTGACGATGAACCTGAATGAACCGCGCGACCTGGCGTCGCTGATCGAAGCCTTCCTGCTGGCGTCTGGCAAGGCGCAGTCTCTGGAGCGGTTGTACGAACTGTTCGAGGAAGCCGAACGCCCGGCGCCGGCTGTCTTCAAGAAAGCTCTGGAGCTGCTGGGCAAGTCTTGCAACGGCCGTGCCTTCGAACTCAAGGAGGTGGCGAGCGGTTATCGCCTGCAGATCCGCGAAGACTATGCACCCTGGGTCGGGCGCCTGTGGGAAGAGCGGCCGCAGCGATACTCGCGCGCCTTGCTCGAGACCATGGCGCTGATCGCCTACCGCCAACCGATCACCCGCGGCGAAATCGAAGATGTGCGTGGCGTGGCGGTGAACAGCAATATCATCAAGACCCTGATGGAGCGCGAGTGGATCCGCATCGTCGGCTACCGCGAGGTGCCCGGCAGGCCGGCGATGTTCGCCACCACCAAGGCGTTTCTCGACCATTTCAACCTCAAGAGCCTGGACGAGCTGCCGGCCCTGGCCGAGTTGCGCGAACTCGAGCCCGAGCCGCTGCTGGACCCGGATGACGCGCCGGTGCCGGCACACCTGCAGGCCTTGGCCGATGCCAGCCTGGATCAGACCGAGGAAGACGAGGCGCCGCCGAGGGAAGAGACCAGTTTCCGGAGCTTGCTGGTGGAGCTGGATGCCATGGAAGTGGGGCTCAAGACCGATTTCGATGACTTGCGGGACGAGGCGCCGGAGTCCGAGGTCCAGGAGCCCAAACCTTGAAATAGGTGACTGCCCGCTCCTACAACAGCAGCACCGCCGGGCAGAAAGCCGTGGCCTGCTGATGAAAACCTTCTACGCTGCAGTGCGTTCGCCCACCGAACCGCGTATGATGCGCGCCCCGTTGGCGCATCCGTCGCCACGAACCGCTTTCACTACATACACCGGGAGGTGCCCAGATGAGTGACCAAGACCTGCAAGAAACCCAAACCACCCCACCGTCCGGCGAGAAGCTGCAGAAGGTGCTGGCGCGTATCGGCGTCGGTTCGCGTCGTGACGTCGAGGCCTGGATCAGCCAGGGCCGTATCAAGGTCAACGGCGTCGAGGCCACCCTCGGCCAGCGCGTCGACCTGCATGACGCCATCGCCGTCGACGGCAAGCTGATCAAGCGCGTGGAGGCCGCCGAGGCCACCCGTCGGGTGATCATGTACAACAAGCCTGATGGCGAGATCTGCACCCGCGACGACCCCGAAGGTCGCCCGACCGTGTTCGACCGCCTGCCGCGCCCGAAAGAGGGCCGCTGGATCAATATCGGCCGCCTGGACATCAATACCACCGGCCTGTTGCTGTTCACCACCGATGGTGAATTGGCCAACCGCCTGATGCACCCGTCCTATGAAATGGACCGTGAGTACGCCGTACGTGTACGGGGTGAGGTCGACGACGACATGGTCGACCGGCTCAAGGCGGGTGTGATGCTCGAGGACGGTCCGGCCAAGTTCACCGATATCCAGAAGGCACCGGGTGGCGAAGGCTTCAACCACTGGTACCACTGCGTGGTGATGGAAGGCCGCAACCGTGAGGTGCGCCGCCTGTGGGAGTCCCAGGGCGTGGTGGTCAGCCGCCTCAAGCGCGTGCGCTTCGGCCCGGTGTTCCTCAACTCCGACCTGCCGATGGGCCGTTGGCGCGAAATGACCCAGGGCGAGATCGACATCCTTGCCGCCGAGGTCGGCCTGCAGCCTGTTGCGCTGCCGGCGCTGAACCTCAAGGCCAAGGACAAGCTCGAGCGTATGCAGCGCAAGTCCACCCGCCCGCTGGGGCGTGGCGAGCGCGTGCGCACCTTGCGCCCTGCCCAGGACGGCCAGGCCGAGCGCCCGGTGCGCGAAGAGGCTGCGCCTCGCAAGGCCGTGCGCGGCAGTACCGTGGCCGAGCGTCCGAGCGAGATGCGCAAGCGTCCGGGCAAGCCTGAGGGTGACAAGCCGGCGGGCCGTGGCCGCGGCAAGCCGCGCGGCTGACGACTGACGTTGAAAGGGGCCGCTGTGCGGCCCATCGCGGGGCAAGCCCGCTCCTATAGGAATGACACCGTCCCTGTAGGAGCGGGCTTGCCCCGCGATGGGCTGCGCAGCGGCCCTTTTTTTGCCGTTTGTTTTTCAACCCACTGAGCTACCGAAGTTTTTTCGAACGTTTGGCACGTTTTTGAACCATCTTGTAACGATTATTTTACGAAATCCCGCGCTTTTTCCCGTCACGCCTCCTCCTGTAAACAGATTTTGCCAAGAGCCGCATCGCAGAGCCGCTTCGCCGCCGCTCACCCCCTTGCTCAAGCCCCGGCCCCACGGTGATATAGCGCCCATGCCGTGTGCAGAAGCCGGGCCGCAGAGCCGGGCATCGAGAACAACAAATGGAGGCGCCATGTACGCCGATCTCTCCGCCTTTCCAGGCCTTCACCCCAGGACCGGTGCGTTTTTTCATCAGGAAATGACGCAACGCGTTGACGCCTGCGCGCTCGCAGGGGTATACAATGCGCCGCGTTTTACCTGTGACCCCAATGCGTACCGCGCACTCTTGCTGACGCCTGGTTGAACCGCCCAGGGCCTGGGCCCTCGGTGTATCACCTCGTCCAAGAAACCCAAGGTAACCACCTTGCCCATTCCGCTGCGCCACGAGCGCGGTGGGTCCGATTTCGTCACAGATAAAAACAAGCAGGTGACTTCGTTCATGAGTGGACAAAACATGCCTTCAGGCGAGCTCAAGCGTGGCCTGAAAAACCGCCATATCCAACTGATCGCCCTGGGTGGGGCCATCGGTACCGGATTGTTCCTGGGCTCGGCCGGCGTGATGAAGTCCGCTGGCCCGTCGATGATTCTCGGCTACGCCATCTGCGGCTTCATCGCGTTCATGATCATGCGCCAGCTGGGCGAGATGATCGTCGAAGAGCCTGTCGCTGGCTCCTTCAGCCATTTCGCCCATAAGTACTGGGGCGGTTTCGCCGGCTTCCTGTCCGGCTGGAACTGCTGGGTGCTGTACATTCTGGTCGGCATGTCGGAATTGTCCGCAGTCGGCAAGTACATCCATTACTGGTGGCCGGAGATCCCGACCTGGGTCACGGCAGCAGGCTTCTTCATCCTGATCAACGCGATCAACCTGATGAACGTCAAGGTCTTCGGCGAAGCCGAGTTCTGGTTCGCGATCATCAAGGTACTGGCCATCGTCGGCATGATCGGCCTGGGTGCCTACCTGCTGACCAGCGGCAGCGGCGGCCCTGAAGCCTCGGTGACCAACCTGTGGGCCCATGGCGGCTTCTTCCCCAACGGCGTGAGCGGCCTGGTGATGGCGTTGGCGATCATCATGTTCTCCTTCGGTGGCCTGGAAATGCTGGGCTTCACCGCAGCCGAGGCCGACAAGCCCAAGACCGTGATCCCGAAGGCGATCAACCAGGTCATCTACCGTATCCTGATCTTCTACATCGGCGCCCTGGTCATCCTGCTGTCGCTCACGCCATGGGACAGCCTGGTCGCCAGCATCGACGCTTCCGGCGGCAGCTATGGCAGCAGCCCGTTCGTGCAGGTCTTCTCGCTGCTCGGTAGCGATGTAGCAGCCCACCTGCTGAACTTCGTGGTCCTGACCGCGGCGCTGTCGGTGTACAACAGCGGCACCTACTGCAACGCCCGTATGCTCTACGGCATGGCCGAACAGGGCGATGCCCCGGCGAGCCTGGCGAAGATCGACAAGCGTGGCGTGCCGGTGCGTTCGATCCTGGCCTCGGCCGGCGTGACCCTGGTCGCCGTGCTGCTCAACTACTTCATGCCGCAGCACGCCCTGGAGCTGCTGATGTCGCTGGTGGTCGCAGCCCTGGTTATCAACTGGGCGATGATCAGCTATTCGCACCTGAAGTTCCGCCAGCACCTGGACCGCACTGGCCAGAAGCCGCTGTTCAAGGCCCTGTGGTATCCGTATGGCAACTACATCTGCCTGGCCTTCGTGGTGCTGATCCTGGGGATCATGCTGCAGATCCCAGGTATCCAGGTGTCGGTGTACGCGATTCCAGTCTGGCTGGTGGTGATGTATGCGTTCTACGTGCTAAAGAGCAAGCGCAGTGGGGCTGTGACCTCGGCTGCCGGGTCCGTGGCCAAGTAAGCGTCCATTGGGCTGTATCGAAACCCGATGCCAGGTGACTGGCATCGGGTTTTTTGTTGCCTCGGCGCGCTGCCCTATTACATCTGAACGTTCAAGCGGCCTGAGAGCCAGGCGCTTCAAATCTGCCCCAGCAGCCACCCGCGAAACGCCCGCAGCGAAGGCAGTGCCTCATTGCGCGGCGGGTAGATCAGGTAGTAGCTACGCTGGCTGGCAAAGGCCTCCCCGGCGCTGAACAGCTCCCCGCTGGCCAGCTCTTCTTCCACCAGGATCCGCGGCACCAGGCCAATCCCGATGCCTGCCCGCACCGCCTGGATCAAGTGCGACGTCAATTCGAAGCTCGGCCCCAGTCGCATCCCTCGATGGGGCAGGCCATGGTGCGAAAACCATTCGCCCCACGCATGGGGATTGTTGGCCACATTGAGTAGCACCTGCTCGCTGATACGCCCCGGCCCCCAGGCTTGAGCATCGGTCGCGGCCTGCGGCGGCAGGATGACCACCAGCTCCTCGGCATGCAGCCGATGGCAGATCAACCCGGGCAGGTCATGGGTCGCCACGCCGATGGCCGCATCGATCTCGCTGGTCTCGAAGTTGATCGCTTCGATCCGTGAATGGATGTGCACCAGCATCCCCGGGTGCGCCGCATAGAACGCATGCAGCCGCGGTAGCAGCCATTTGGAGCCGAACGTGGGCAAGGTGGCCAGGCGCAAGGTACCGACGCCGGACTGATACGCCAACGCCTGCAGCGTCGCGCTGCGGATACGTCCCAGCGCCTCGCTGAGTTCGCGCTGGTACAGGCGCCCGACATCGGTCAGTTGCACCTGGCGGCCCTCGCGCCGGAACAGCGTCAGGCCAAGCTGCTGTTCCAGTGCCTGGACCTGGCGGCTGACCGCGCTCTGGGTCAGCGACAGTTCGGCGGCGGCGCGGGTGTAGCTTTCATGCCGGGCGGCAGCCTCGAAGGCCAGCAGCAACGACATCGATGGCGTCAGGTGGCGGTAATTCATTCATAAAACTCATCGATAGCGGCAGGAATATCCGTTTGCCCCTAGCCGCAAACTACAGGAACATTGGCACATTCGTCATCCTGGCCTGAACAACCCATGCCAGGACGACAGGATTTCCGTGAATTAGCCCTATCAAGAGGCCATCTTTCGATGATCGCCCAGCTGCCGACCCGTGCGCCTGCCGCCCACTACCCCGAATTCCTCGAAGCCCTGCGCGCCAGCGGCTTCCGTGGCCAGATCAGCGCCGACTACGGCACCCGCACCGTGCTGGCCACCGACAACTCCATCTACCAACGCCTGCCTCAGGCGGCTGTGTTCCCGATGGATGCCGACGATGTGGCGCGAGTGGCTGCGTTGATGGCCGAGCCGCGTTATCGCGAGATCAAGCTGACCCCGCGTGGCGGTGGCACCGGCACCAATGGCCAGTCGCTGACCGATGGTATCGTCGTCGACCTGTCGCGGCACATGAACACGATCCTCGAGATCAACGTCGAGCAGCGCTGGGTGCGGGTCCAGGCCGGGGTGGTCAAGGACCAGCTCAACGCGGCGCTCAAGCCCCACGGGCTGTTCTTCGCCCCTGAGCTGTCCACCTCCAACCGTGCCACCGTCGGCGGCATGATCAACACTGATGCCAGTGGCCAGGGCAGCTGCACCTACGGCAAGACCCGCGACCACGTGCTGGAGCTGCACAGCGTCTTGCTCGGCGGCGAACGCCTGCACAGCCTGCCGCTCGACGAGGCGGCGCTGGAGCAGGCTTGCGCCGCGCCTGGCCGGGTGGGCGAGGTGTACCGCACGGCCCGGGAGATCCAGCAGACCCAGGCCGAACTGATCGAAAGCACCTTTCCCAAGCTCAACCGCTGCCTGACCGGCTACGACCTGGCGCACCTGCGTGACGAGCAGGGCCGCTTCAACCTCAACAGCGTGCTGTGCGGGGCCGAAGGGTCGCTGGGTTATGTCGTCGAGGCGAAGCTCAATGTGCTGCCGATCCCGAAATACGCAGTACTGGTCAACGTGCGCTACAGCAGCTTCATGGATGCCCTGCGTGATGCCAACGCGTTGATGGCGCACAAGCCGCTGTCGATCGAGACCGTGGACTCCAAGGTGCTGATGCTGGCGATGCAGGATATCGTCTGGCACAGCGTGGCCGAGTATTTCCCGGCCGACGCCGAGCGCCCGACCCTGGGCATCAACCTCGTCGAGTTCTGCGGTGACGAGCCGGCCGAGGTCAACGCCCGGGTGCAAGCCTTTATCGACCATCTGCAGGCCGATACCAGCGTCGAGCGCCTGGGCCATACCCTGGCCGAGGGCGCCGAGGCGGTGACCAAGGTCTATGCCATGCGCAAGCGTTCGGTGGGCCTGCTGGGCAACGTCGAAGGAGAGGTGCGCCCGCAGCCGTTCGTCGAGGATACCGCGGTGCCGCCGGAGCAGTTGGCCGACTACATCGCCGACTTCCGCGCCTTGCTCGATGGCTATGGCCTGGCCTATGGCATGTTCGGCCATGTCGATGCCGGCGTGTTGCACGTGCGCCCTGCGCTGGACATGAAGGACCCGGCGCAGGCCGCGCTGGTCAAACCGATTTCCGACGCCGTGGCGGCGCTCACCCAGCGTTACGGCGGCCTGCTGTGGGGCGAGCATGGCAAGGGCCTGCGCTCGGAATACGTTCCGGAATACTTCGGTGAGCTGTACCCGGCGCTACAACGTCTCAAGGGGGCGTTCGACCCGCACAACCAACTCAACCCGGGCAAGATCTGCACCCCGCCGGACAGCGCCGAGGGATTGACCCCGGTCGATGGCGTGACCCTGCGCGGCGACCTCGATCGCAGCATCGACGAGCGCGTCTGGCAGAGTTTCGGCAGCGCCGTGCACTGCAACGGCAATGGCGCCTGCTACAACTACGACCCCAACGACGCGATGTGCCCATCCTGGAAGGCCACCCGCGAGCGCCAGCATTCGCCCAAGGGCCGAGCCTCGCTGATCCGCGAGTGGCTGCGCCTGCAGGGCGAATCGGACATCGACGTGCTGGCCGCAGCGCGCAACAAGGGAAGCTGGCTCAAAGGCCTGCCGGCACGGCTGCGCAACGCCCGGGCACGCCAGCAGGGCCAGGAGGATTTCTCCCACGAGGTGTACGACGCCATGGCCGGCTGCCTGGCGTGCAAGTCGTGCGCGGGGCAGTGCCCGATCAAGGTCAATGTGCCTGACTTCCGCTCGCGGTTCCTCGAGCTGTACCACGGCCGCTACCAGCGTCCATTGCGCGACTACCTGATCGGCTCGCTGGAGTTCACCATTCCCTACCTGGCCCATGCGCCGGGGGTGTACAACGCGGTGATGGGTTCGAAGTGGGTGAGCAAATTGCTGGCCGACAAGGTGGGTATGGTCGACAGCCCGTTGATCAGCCGTTTCAACTTCCAGTCGACCCTGAGCCGTTGCCGCGTCGGCATGGCCAGCGTACCGGCGCTGCGCGAACTGACCCCGGCCCAACGCGAGCGCAGCATCGTGCTGGTGCAGGATGCCTTCACTCGCTACTTCGAGACGCCCTTGCTGGCCTCGTTCATCGAACTGGCCCATCGCTTGGGCCATCGCGTGTTCCTGGCCCCGTACAGTGCCAATGGCAAGCCACTGCATGTACAGGGCTTCCTCGGCGCCTTCGCCAAGGCCGCGATCCGCAACGCCACACAACTCAAGGCCCTGGCTGAGTGCGGCGTGCCGCTGGTGGGCCTGGACCCGGCGATGACCCTGGTGTATCGCCAGGAGTACCAGAAGGTCGATGGCCTGGAGGGTTGCCCCAAGGTGCTGCTCCCCCAGGAGTGGTTGATGGACGTATTGCCCGAGCAGCCTGCGGCCGACGCCGGCCACTTCCGCCTGATGGCCCATTGCACCGAGAAGACCAACGTGCCGGCCAGCACCC
Organism: Pseudomonas sp. p1(2021b); assembly: GCF_020151015.1. Taxonomy (NCBI): domain Bacteria; kingdom Pseudomonadati; phylum Pseudomonadota; class Gammaproteobacteria; order Pseudomonadales; family Pseudomonadaceae; genus Pseudomonas; species Pseudomonas sp. p1(2021b). The sequence continues at coordinate 3,602,474 of NZ_CP083746.1, read as the reverse complement.
GCCAGTGGGAGCAGGTGTTCGCCCGCCTGGGTCTGAAGCTGGTCACCGAGGCCACCGGTTGCTGCGGCATGTCGGGTACCTACGGTCACGAGGCGCGCAACCAGCAGACCTCGCGGACCATCTTCGAGCAGTCCTGGGCGACCAAGTTGGACAAGGAAGGGGAGGCGTTGGCGACCGGCTATTCCTGCCGCAGCCAGGTCAAGCGCATGACCGAGCGGCAACTGCGCCATCCGCTGGAAGTGGTGTTGCAGTACGCCCGAAGCTGAGGCGTGAAGCCGGATTCTGGACGGTGTGAAAACGCGATGACGGGCAAGGTCCCGCGAGTCAGCCGTTTTCACACTGTCGGAGGGTGTGCGCGGTTATTCCTGGTCGGCGCTGGATTGATCGTCACCGTCCTGCTCGACAGCAGGCGCCGGTTCGGCGTGGGCGGCAACGGTTTGCTCTTCGGGGTTCAGGCTTGGGAAGGGAAGATTCGGGATTTCATGCATCTCGTCGTTCCTCGCAAGTGTGAGTGAAAAGACTGCGCCAGGCGCGTGTGAGGCTTCGAAAAGCTCGGGCAGGATACAGGAGTCTGGATGACAGTTTGAGTTTTTTCCGCCCTGCGGCGCCGTTCGCGGGGTGCCAGTGCCGGCCAAATCGCGGGACAAGCCCGTTCCCACAGGATCGTCGATAACCTTGTGGGAGCGGGCTTGTCCTGCGATGAGGTAGGTCAGGCAAGCGCAGGACTACTGGCAGACGTCAGCGATCGCCGCTGCCAACTGTTCCAGGCGCTGGGCATCGGCCCCGGCGATATTCGCCCGGCCTGTGCCGACCATGTACACACTGTGCTTCTCGCGCAACAGGCGGACCTGCTCCGGGCTCAGCCCGGTGTAGGAGAACATCCCGCGCTGCGCGGCGATGTGGGCGAAGCGCTCGGCCAGGCCGTGGGGTTCCAGTGCCTTTACCAGGCCCAGGCGCAGCTCGGCGATGCGCTGGCGCATGGCGTCCACTTCCTCGATCCACAAGGCCTTGAGGGTTGGGTCGCCGAGGATCTGGGCGACCACTGCGGCACCGTGGTCGGGCGGCGTGGACCACAGGTTACGGGCCAACAGGGCCAGCTGGCTGCGTACATCCTGCAGTTTCTCGGCATCATGGCTGCACACCAGCAGGGCGCCGGTGCGGTCGCGGTAGAGGCCGAAGTTCTTCGAGCAGGAACTGGTGATCAGCAGTTCCGGCAGCTCAGCGGCGAACAGGCGCACTGCCCAGGCGTCTTCCTCCAGCCCGTCGCCGAAGCCCTGGTAGGCGAAATCGATCAACGGTAGCAGGTTGCGCTTGCGCACGACTTCGAGCACGGCGCGCCAGTCGTCCTGACTCAGGTCGAAACCGGTGGGGTTGTGGCAGCAGGCATGCAGCAGTACCACGTCGCCTTCCGGTGCCTGTTCCAGGGCCGCCAGCATGCCCGCCACATCCAGGCGGTTGTCCGCACCCACGTAGGGGTAGTGGGACACCTTCAGCTTGGCGCCGGCGAAAATGGTCTCGTGGATCGGCCAGGTCGGGTCGCTCAGCCAGATGCCGCGCCCGGGCAGGCAATGGGCGATGAATTCCGCCGCCAGGCGCAGGGCGCCGGTGCCGCCTGGGGTCTGGGTGGCGCCGGCGCGTTGGCTGGCAAGCAGTGGCGAGGCGCTGCCCAGCACCAGCTCGCTGACCAGGCGGCCGAACGCAGCGTCGCCATGGCCGCCGACGTAGCTCTTGGTGGCTTGCTGCTCCACCAGACGCTGTTCGGCCTGTTTGACCGCTGCGGGGATTGGCGTCAGGCCTTGGGCATCCTTGAACACGCCAACGCCCAGGTCGAACTTCGCCGGGTTGTTGTCACGGGCATAGGCTTCCATCAGCCCGAGAATCGGGTCGCCAGGGACCCGGCCAATGGCTGCGAAATGCATCACTTGCGCCCTTCGGCGGTCTTGGCGACTTCGTCGGTGCGCGCGCACATGATGAAGTCGTTGCGGTGCAGGCCCTTGATCGAGTGGCTCCACCAGGTGACGGTGACCTTGCCCCATTCGGTCAGCAGGCCTGGGTGGTGGCCTTCGGCTTCGGCGATTTCACCGATGGCGTTGGTGAACGCCAGGGCATGCTTGAAGTTCTTGAACAGGAAGACGCGTTCCAGCTCCATGTGGCCGTCGCGGACTTCGATGTTCCAGTCCGGGATTTCGCGGATCAGTTCGGCCAGCTCCTCGTCGGAGACTTTTGGCGCGTCGGCACGGCAGGCTTCGCAGTGGGCTTGGTTCAAGGCATTCATGGGTGTCTTTTTCCGTTTTGAGTTGTTATCGGCAAGGCGGCTCAGGCGGCTGCCTTGGGTGGAAACTTCGGTGCGTGCAGGCCCAGTTTCATGGCCTGGTGAACCATGCCCATGATGTCTTCGTGGGCCAGGTCGAACAGGCGCTTGAGGTCGGGCAGGACGAAGTAGAGCGGCTGCAGGATGTCGATCCGATACGGGGTGCGCATGGCTTCGATCGGGTCGAAGGCCTGGTGCTCAGGCTCGCCGGACAGGCTGTAGACCGTTTCCTTCGGCGAGGACAGGATACCGCCACCGTAGATCTTGCGGCCTTGCGGGGTTTCCATCAGGCCGAACTCGATGGTCATCCAGTACAGGCGGGCCAGGTAGACGCGCTCTTCCTTGGTGGCCGCCAGGCCCAGCTTGCCGTAGGTGTGGGTGAACTCGGCGAACCAGGGGTTGGTCAGCAGCGGGCAGTGGCCGAAGATCTCATGGAAGATGTCCGGCTCTTGCAGGTAGTCCAGCTCTTCTGGGGTGCGGATGAAGGTGGCCACCGGGAAGCGCTTGCTGGCCAGCAGTTCGAAGAAGGTCTGGAAGGGAATCAGGGCCGGGACGCGGGCGACCTGCCAACCGGTGGTGGCGCCGAGCACCTTGTTAATCTCACCGAGCTGGGGGATGCGGTCGTGGGGCAGCTTGAGCTGGTCGATGCCGTCCAGGTACTCCTGGCAGGCGCGGCCTTCGATCACCTTCAGCTGACGGGTGATCAGGGTATTCCACACCGCGTGTTCCTGTTGCGGGTAGTCGATAAAACCATGCGCATCGGGCTCGCGTGCCACGTATTGCGTCTGTTTCATGTGGCTCTCCTGGTGAGTGCATTCTTGTTATGTTCAGGACATGCCCTAGGAATATCCCCCTGTTGGCACATTTGCACGGGGTGTGGGCCTGTGGTGGCAGTAGCCCATACCCTATTTTTGTAACGATAATTTTACAAAAAGCCTGGTATCCCGGAAAATCACGCACATCCAGCTGGCGACTATGCTGTTTTTGTCAGCTTATCTTTACGACTTTTCCATCGGCCGCTGAAAAAAATCCGCGCGCCTCGGGGCTTTTCCATGCGTATCAAAGTGCATTGCCAGAACCGCATCGGCATCCTGCGGGACATCCTCAACCTGTTGGTGGAATACGGCATCAACGTCTTGCGCGGGGAGGTAGGCGGCGACCATGGCAATGCCATCTACCTGCACTGCCCGAACCTGATCAACCTGCAGTTTCAGGCGTTGCGGCCCAAGTTCGAGTCGATCGCCGGTGTGTTCGGGGTCAAGCGGGTCGGCCTGATGCCCAGCGAGCGGCGGCACATGGAGCTCAATGCGTTGCTCGGTGCCCTGGATTTCCCGGTGCTGTCGATCGACATGGGCGGCAGTATCGTCGCCGCCAACCGCAGTGCCGCTCAATTGCTGGGTGTGCGGGTCGACGAGGTGCCGGGCATCCCGCTTGACCGCTACGTCGAGGATTTCGACCTGCCGGAACTGGTGCGGGCCAACAAGTCGCGCATCAATGGCCTGCGGATCAAGGTCAAGGGCGACGTCTTCCTGGCCGATATCGCGCCGCTGCAGTCCGAGCACGATGACAGCGAAGCGTTGGCCGGGGCCGTGTTGACCCTGCACCGGGCCGATCGCATCGGTGAGCGCATCTATAACGTGCGCAAGCAGGAGCTGCGTGGCTTCGACAGCATCTTCCAAAGCTCGCGGGTGATGGCGGCGGTAGTGCGCGAGGCCAGGCGCATGGCGCCGCTGGATGCCCCGTTGCTGATCGAGGGAGAAACCGGCACCGGCAAGGAGCTGCTCGCCCGTGCCTGCCACCTGGCAAGCCCCCGCGGCCAGGCGCCGCTGATGGCGCTCAACTGCGCCGGCCTGCCGGAGTCGATGGCCGAGACCGAACTGTTCGGCTATGGCCCGGGCGCCTTCGAGGGTGCCCGCGCCGAGGGCAAGCTGGGGCTGCTGGAGCTGACCGCAGGCGGGACCTTGTTCCTCGATGGTGTGGGGGAGATGAGCCCGCGCCTGCAGGTCAAGCTGCTGCGCTTCCTGCAGGATGGGTGCTTCCGGCGGGTGGGCAGCGATGAAGAGGTCTACCTGGACGTGCGGGTCATTTGCGCCACCCAGGTCGACCTTTCCGAGCTGTGCGCCCGCGGTGAGTTCCGCCAGGACCTCTACCACCGCCTCAATGTGCTGTCATTGCACATCCCGCCCCTGCGCGAATGCATGGATGGCCTGGAAGGGCTGGTGCAGCACTTCCTCGACCAGGCCAGCCGGCAGATCGGCTGTCCGCTGCCGCGCCTGGCGCCGGCGGCGATGGAAAAGCTCAGCCAGTACCATTGGCCGGGCAATGTGCGCCAACTGGAGAACGTGTTGTTCCAGGCCGTGTCGTTGTGCGAGGGCGGGGTGGTGAAAGGGGAGCATATCCGTTTGCCGGATTATGGTGCGCGACAACCCTTGGGTGAGTTTTCGCTGGAGGGGGATCTTGCGCAAATAGTCGGGCGTTTTGAAAAGGCCGTATTGGAATCCTTGATGCCGGAATATACCAGCAGTCGTGCATTGGGCAAACGACTGGGGGTTTCCCATACGACGATCGCCAATAAGTTGCGAGAATATTCGCTCAATAAAACAGTGGAATAATTAAAGGGTATTTAAATGGGGCTGCAGCGCAGCCCCATCGAGCATTATCAGCCGTTGGAACAACCGTTCCCCATCACGCGGTATTCGAGAATGTGCTTCTGGCCCTGCGAATCCTCATAGGTCATGCGGGCTGGCACCACTTCGCAGACGTTGGGCACTTCGCTCATGGAGAGTACCCGGGCGATGTCCAGGTGCTGCGAATAACTGTACTGTTCAACCGGAATCTGCTCGGCATCCTTTGCAACGTCGTCGGCCATCGCCGCGCTGCAAAAACCGCCAAGTACCAATACCAGTAACGCTTTCATTTTCAATTTACCTGTCTAAGGTCGTGAGGGGGCACGCGGCGCTTGTGGCGCCGCGAGTACATCAGGGTTTTCAACTATCACATTGAGAGAGGGATCAACTTTGCCTTCGTGGGGGCTGCTGTTTCAGAAGTTAATCGCCTTGCCGTTGTGGCGTGGTGAATTCTAGGGCGGGGCAGGGGCGGGAAACAGATGGCGTTTTGATAAAGTTTTTTCGCCTTTTGACAGAATCGGTAACAATCCCCTTCGGCCACGTGCTCGAATTTACGTACCGATACCCTGTAAGCCTTGGGCTAGAGCCATTGTGTAAGGTTTTGTAGAAAAGCCCGCGTTTCGCTACTACCAACGTCGAATGGCTTTTCACGCTCTGGTACAGTTACAAACGTTTCCATACAAAAACAACTATTACACCGAGGTAAAACAGATGAGTGCGGCTCCACTGTATCCCGTTCGTCCCGAGGTAGCGGCCAATACGCTGACCGACGAGGCCACCTACAAGGCCATGTACCAGCAGTCGGTGATCAACCCGGACGGTTTCTGGCGCGAGCAGGCCCAGCGCCTGGACTGGATCAAGCCCTTCACCAAGGTCAAGCAGACCTCCTTCGACGATCACCATGTCGATATCAAGTGGTTCGCTGATGGCACTCTGAACGTTTCCTATAACTGCCTGGACCGTCACCTGGCAGAGCGTGGCGACCAGGTCGCCATCATCTGGGAAGGCGACGACCCTTCCGAAAGCCGCAACATCACCTACCGCGAGCTCCACGAGCAGGTCTGCAAGTTCGCCAACGCCCTGCGTGGCCAGGACGTGCACCGTGGCGACGTGGTGACCATCTACATGCCGATGATCCCGGAAGCCGTGGTGGCCATGCTGGCCTGCGCGCGCATCGGTGCGATCCACTCGGTGGTGTTCGGTGGCTTCTCGCCCGAAGCCCTGGCTGGGCGCATCATCGATTGCCGTTCCAAGGTAGTGATCACCGCCGATGAAGGCGTGCGCGGTGGCCGTCGTACCCCGCTCAAGGCCAACGTCGACCTGGCCCTGACCAACCCTGAAACCAGCAGCGTGCAGAAGATCATCGTGTGCAAGCGCACCGGTGGCGATATCGCCTGGCACCAGCACCGCGACATCTGGTACGAAGACCTGATGAAAGTGGCCTCCAGCCACTGCGCGCCGAAGGAGATGGGGGCCGAGGAGCCGCTGTTCATCCTTTATACCTCCGGTTCCACTGGCAAGCCCAAGGGCGTGCTGCACACCACCGGCGGCTACCTGGTCTATGCCGCGCTGACCCATGAGCGCGTATTCGACTACCGCCCCGGCGAAGTCTACTGGTGCACCGCCGACGTGGGCTGGGTCACCGGCCATAGCTACATCGTCTACGGCCCGCTGGCCAATGGCGCCACCACGCTGCTGTTCGAGGGCGTGCCGAACTACCCGGACATCACTCGCGTGTCGAAGATCATCGACAAGCACCAGGTCAATATCCTCTACACCGCGCCAACCGCCATCCGCGCCATGATGGCCGAAGGGCAGGCCGCGGTCGAAGGTGCCGACGGCTCCAGCCTGCGTCTGCTGGGTTCGGTCGGCGAGCCGATCAACCCCGAGGCCTGGAACTGGTACTACCAGACCGTGGGCAAGGCGCGCTGCCCGATCGTCGATACCTGGTGGCAGACCGAGACCGGCGGCATCCTGATCAGTCCGCTGCCAGGGGCCACGGGCCTCAAGCCAGGCTCGGCGACCCGTCCGTTCTTTGGCGTGGTGCCGGCGCTGGTAGACAACTTGGGCAACCTGATCGAAGGCGCGGCCGAAGGCAACCTGGTGATCCTGGACTCCTGGCCGGGCCAGTCGCGCTCGCTGTACGGCGACCATGACCGTTTCGTCGACACCTACTTCAAGACCTTCCGTGGCATGTACTTCACCGGTGACGGTGCCCGTCGCGACGAGGATGGCTACTACTGGATCACTGGCCGTGTCGACGATGTGCTCAACGTGTCCGGCCACCGCATGGGCACCGCCGAGATCGAAAGTGCCATGGTCGCCCATGCCAAGGTCGCCGAGGCGGCAGTGGTGGGCGTGCCGCACGACATCAAGGGGCAGGGCATCTATGTCTATGTCACCCTCAATGCCGGTGTGGAGCCGAGCGAGGCGCTGCGCCTGGAGCTGAAGAACTGGGTGCGCAAGGAGATCGGCCCGATCGCGTCGCCGGATGTCATCCAGTGGGCGCCGGGGCTGCCGAAGACCCGTTCGGGCAAGATCATGCGGCGTATCCTGCGCAAGATCGCTACCGGCGAATACGATGCGCTGGGCGATATCTCGACGCTGGCCGACCCGGGTGTGGTGCAGCACCTGATCGATACCCACAAGGCGATGAGCCTGGCTTCGGCCTGAGTCGAGTCCGCTGGGCGCCTTGATTGCGGGACAAGCCCGCTTCCACGATTCGTATCCTGTGGGAGCGGATTTATCCCGCGATCGGGCCCGCAAGGCAATCCAAGTTCTCCCTTGAACCCCGCCGGGCAACCGCCGGGGTTTTGCTTTACTTACATTCTGTTACCTCGACTTACATCGGTAACCTTTCCTGTCACCCGTTTCGCACAGAAGCGGGGCGAGCCGAAACATTCATGTGCTATTTCAGTTCGAATCTGTAGGATTTTTTGCATTCCGGCACGCTGGACTTGCCGGAGTACAAGGCTTTGCCAATAATAGGCCCAGTTATTGCTTCGCTTATAGGTTATTTTTCTTTTGCTCTTGCATATTTTGCTGGAGCTGTCAACATCGCCCGCCGCGGTTTCAGGCGCTTCTGTAAGTAGTTGTCGCTTTGAAGAAATATCGGCCACCGGGCTGTCGTTAAAATGCCACTCACTCGCTCGTGGTCTGCGACCTTGGTCGATACCCCCGCGGCTCGCGTTGTACCCATTCGCATGTCGGGCAGCCGTTACAACTGCCTTGTATTGCCCTGTACCGATGGAGTTACCTGATGAAGAAGCTCGCACTGCTTGGCGCCCTGGCGCTGTCCGTGTTTTCCCTGGTATCGCAGGCCGATGAAAAACCGTTGAAGATCGGTATCGAGGCCGCCTACCCACCCTTCGCCTTCAAGCAACCCGACGGCAGCATCGCCGGCTTCGACTACGACATCGGCAACGCCCTGTGCGAAGAGATGAAAGCCAAGTGCACCTGGGTCGAGCAGGAATTCGACGGCCTGATCCCGGCGCTGAAGGTGCGCAAGATCGACGCCATCCTGTCGTCCATGTCGATCACTGACGACCGCAAGAAGTCGGTCGACTTCACCAAGCGCTACTACCTGACCCCGGCACGCCTGGTCATGAAGGAAGGCACCGCCGTCAGCGACAGCCTGACCGAGCTCCAGGGCAAGAAGATCGGCGTGCAGCGCGGTTCGATCCACGACCGCTTCGCCAAGGAGGTCCTGGCACCGAAGGGCGCCACCGTCGTGCCTTACGGCACCCAGAACGAAATCTACCTGGACGTCGCTGCCGGTCGCCTGGATGGCACCGTGGCCGATGCCACCCTGCTCGAAGATGGTTTCCTCAAGACCGACGCTGGCAAGGGCTTTGCCTTCGTGGGCCCATCGTTCACCGACGTGAAGTACTTCGGTGATGGCGTCGGCATCGCCGTGCGCAAGGGCGACAACGCCAATCGTGAGCGTATCAATGCCGCGATCGATGCGATCCGTGCCAACGGCAAGTACAAGCAGATCCAGGATAAGTACTTCAACTTCGACATCTACGGGCCTGAAGCTCAGTAAGACGTCGGGTTTCACCTGTGCAATGGTGCAAACAGCAGAGGCTCTGAGGTTTGCACCATTTTTCATTCCAAGTCCCGAGGAATCCCAATCATGTTGAAAGGCTACGGGGCAGTCATCCTCGATGGGGCGTGGCTGACGCTGCAGCTCGCCCTGTCGTCGATGGCCCTGGCCATCGTGCTCGGCCTGATCGGTGTGGCGCTGCGCTTGTCGCCCGTGCGCTGGCTGGCCTGGCTGGGCGATATGTATGCCACGGTGATCCGTGGTATCCCTGACCTGGTGCTGATCCTGCTGATCTTCTATGGCGGCCAGGATGTGATCAACCGTATCGCGCCACTGGTAGGTTATGAAGATTACATCGACCTGAACCCGTTCGTGGCGGGTGTCGGCACCCTGGGCTTCATCTTCGGTGCATACCTGTCGGAAACCTTCCGCGGCGCCTTCCTGGGTATTCCCAAGGGGCAGGCCGAGGCGGGGGTGGCCTATGGCATGAGCAGCCGCCAGGTGTTCTTCCGCATCATGGTGCCGCAGATGATTCGCCTGGCGATCCCGGGTTTCACCAACAACTGGCTGGTGTTGACCAAGGCCACGGCACTGATCTCGGTGGTCGGGCTGCAGGACATGATGTTCAAGGCCAAGCAGGCGGCCGATGCCACCCGCGAACCCTTCACCTTCTTCCTGGCGGTGGCGGCCTTGTACCTGGTGCTCACCAGCATCTCGCTGGTGGCCCTGAAGTACCTCGAACGACGCTACTCGGTGGGCGTAAAGGCGGCTGAACTATGATCTTCGACTACAACGTCATCTGGGAGGCCATGCCGCTGTACCTGGGCGGCCTGCTGACCACCCTGAAGCTGCTGGCGCTGTCGCTGTTCTTCGGCCTGTTGGCGGCCATCCCGCTGGGCCTGATGCGCGTGTCCAAGCAGCCCGTGGTGAACCTGCTCGCATGGCTGTATACCTACGTCATCCGTGGCACGCCGATGCTGGTGCAGCTGTTCCTGATCTACTACGGCCTGGCCCAGTTCGAAGCGGTGCGTGAAAGCGTGCTCTGGCCTTGGTTGTCCAGTGCGACTTTCTGCGCTTGCCTTGCGTTCGCGGTGAACACCAGCGCCTACACCGCCGAGATCATTGCCGGCAGCCTGCGGGCCACGCCCCATGGCGAGATCGAGGCGGCCAAGGCGATGGGCATGTCGCGCATGAAGATGTACCGGCGCATCCTGTTGCCCTCGGCCCTGCGTCGAGCGCTGCCGCAGTACAGCAACGAGGTGATCATGATGCTGCAGACCACCAGCCTGGCGTCGATCGTCACCCTGATCGACATCACGGGCGCGGCGCGTACCGTCAATGCCCAGTACTACCTGCCTTTCGAGGCCTACATCACGGCGGGCGCGTTCTACCTGTGCCTAACCTTCATCCTCGTGCGCCTGTTCAAGATGGCCGAACGCCGCTGGCTCAGCTACCTGGCGCCGCGCAAGCACTGAACGCTCTGTGAGAACCGACAGCATGTACAAACTCCAAGTCCAAGACCTGCACAAGCGCTACGGCAGCCATGAGGTGCTCAAGGGCGTCTCGCTCGAGGCCAAGGCGGGCGATGTGATCAGCATCATCGGCTCCAGTGGTTCGGGCAAGTCGACCTTCCTGCGCTGCATCAACCTGCTCGAGCAGCCCCATGCCGGCAAGATCCTGCTCAACAACGAAGAGCTCAAGCTGGTGGCTGGCAAGGACGGTGCGCTGAAGGCCGCCGACCCCAAGCAACTGCAACGCATGCGTTCGCGCCTGTCGATGGTGTTCCAGCACTTCAACCTGTGGTCGCACATGACCGCGCTGGAGAACGTGATCGAAGCGCCGGTGCATGTGCTGGGCGTGAACAGGAAGGAAGCGTTGGAAAAGGCCGAGCACTACCTGAACAAGGTCGGCGTGGCCCACCGCAAGGATGCCTTCCCCGGGCATATGTCCGGCGGTGAGCAGCAGCGCGTGGCGATCGCCCGTGCCTTGGCCATGGAGCCTGAGGTGATGCTGTTCGATGAGCCGACCTCGGCCCTCGACCCGGAGCTGGTCGGCGATGTGCTCAAGGTCATGCAGTCGCTGGCCCAGGAAGGCCGGACCATGGTCGTGGTGACCCACGAAATGGGCTTTGCCCGTGAGGTATCGAACCAGCTGGTGTTCCTGCACAAGGGCCTGGTGGAGGAGCGGGGCTGCCCGCGCGAAGTGCTGGTCAACCCGCAGTCGGAGCGACTCAAGCAGTTTCTCTCCGGCAGCCTGAAGTAAAGGCTGCACCTTTGCACCAGAATAGGGCATGCTGCGCAGCGAAGCGCAGCCTGACCCGGCGCCACAGACTCGAACGAACCCAGGTTTCGGACCACGCCCTATGACCACCCAGCGAATCGGATTTCTCATCTGGCCGAGCACCCGGCCGCTGACCCTGGCGTTGGCCGAGGAAGTGTTGCGGGTGGCCCAGCGGGTTCACCCGGATGTGGTCTACGAACTGGCCTTCCTTCAAGCCGATGCCAGCCCGGATGGTGACTGGCGCTTGCCTGGCGAGCCGTGGAATGGCCGCCTGGAAGGTTGTCACAAGTTGTTTCTGCTGGCGGACGAGCCGCCATCCGCCATGGGCTCGGCGTTGTCCGCTGCGCTCAAGCAACTGGCGCGCAGTGGCTGCATGATCGGCGGGTTGTCCGCCGGGGTGTACCCGCTGGCGGCGCTGGGCTTGCTGGATGGCTATCGGGCGGCGGTGCACTGGCGTTGGCAGGACGACTTCGCCGAACGTTTCCCCAAGGTCATCGCCACCAGCCACCTGTTCGACTGGGATCGTGATCGCCTGACCGCCTGTGGCGGCATGGCCGTGACCGACCTGCTGCTGGCGGTGCTGGCCCGTGACCACGGGGCGGAGCTGGCGGGGGCGGTGTCCGAGGAGTTGGTGGTCGAGCGTATCCGCGAAGGTGGCGAGCGCCAGCGTATTCCGCTGCAGAATCGCCTGGGCTCCAGCCATCCGAAGCTGACCCAGGCGGTGCTGCTGATGGAGGCGAACATCGAAGAGCCGCTGACCACCGACGAGATCGCCCAGCATGTCTGCGTGTCCCGTCGCCAGTTGGAGCGAATCTTCAAGCAATACCTCAACCGGGTGCCGAGCCAGTACTACCTGGAGCTGCGCTTGAACAAGGCGCGGCAGATGTTGATGCAGACCAGCAAGTCGATCATCCAGATCGGCTTGTCGTGCGGCTTCTCCTCGGGGCCGCATTTTTCCAGTGCCTACCGCAATTTCTTTGGCGCAACGCCACGGGAAGACCGCAACCAGCGACGCAGCAGCAGCCCGTTCGAGTTGAGCTCGGCGCCGGCGGAGAAAGGCTGAGTCCGAAGCTGCTCGTATCAGCTTCCACCGAGATTGCGCCACTCTCAAGACTTGCGAAATCACTGTGGGAAATCACCCAGCCCTTCGGGCTGCGCTGTCGCGCAGAGAACAAGCGGCCAATGCTGCCCCTGTGGGAGCGGCGGTGCGGCGGTCCGACTTGTCCCGCGATCAAGGGCGAAGCCCTTGCCAGGCGACGGTGATATCGGGCCCGGCCTAATCGCGGGACAAGCCCGCTCCCACAGGATGCCGCGAATCAAATGGTCATGCGTTGTTCTTTGAGAGCTGGCTTGCCAGCGAGGGCGGTACACGTGTTCTTCTTCCCTGTGTGAACAGCCGTTCACCCAATCCCTCTCTCCCGTTACACTGCGCGATTGCGACAGTGTTTGTCGCATTGCCGAAAACCTCTGTAAAACAAGGTTTAGCGCTGTAACAAGTTGTCGCCTGGCAGCAAGGACAGGCGCCGATCAGTCCTTACAATCCCCTCATCGCTCGCCACTTCCAGGCCAGCGTTCCTCTTCAGGAGACTCAGATGTCCGTTGAGCAAGCCCCGGTGCAACGTGCCGATTTCGACCAGGTCATGGTTCCCAACTATTCTCCGGCGGCCTTCATTCCTGTGCGAGGCGAGGGCTCCCGCGTCTGGGACCAGTCCGGGCGCGAGCTGATCGACTTCGCCGGCGGTATCGCGGTCAACGCCCTGGGCCATTGCCACCCTGCGCTGGTCAAGGCCCTGACCGAACAGGCCAATACCCTCTGGCACGTATCCAACGTCTTCACCAACGAGCCGGCCCTGCGCCTGGCCCACAAGCTGGTGGACGCGACCTTCGCCGAGCGCGCCTTTTTCTGCAACTCCGGCGCCGAGGCCAACGAGGCCGCCTTCAAGCTGGCCCGTCGCGTTGCCCATGACCGCTTCGGCCCCGAGAAGCACGAGATCATCGCCACCGTGAACAGCTTCCACGGTCGCACCCTGTTTACCGTCAGCGTCGGTGGCCAGCCCAAGTATTCCGACGGCTTCGGTCCGAAGATCACCGGCATCAGCCACGTGCCGTACAACGACCTGGAAGCACTCAAGGCACAGATTTCCGACAAGACCTGCGCCGTGGTGATCGAGCCGATCCAGGGCGAGAGCGGCGTGGTGCCGGCCGACAAGGCCTACCTGGAAGGCGCCCGCAAACTGTGCGACGAGCACAACGCCCTGCTGATCTTCGATGAAGTGCAGACTGGCGTGGGCCGTACCGGTTCGCTGTACGCCTACCAGCACTACGGCGTCACTCCGGACATCCTGACCAGCGCCAAGAGCCTGGGCGGCGGCTTCCCGATCGGCGCCATGCTGACCACCACCGACCTTGCCAAGCACCTGGCCGTCGGTACCCACGGCACCACCTATGGCGGCAACCCGCTGGCCTGTGCCGTGGCCTGCGCCGTGCTGGACGTGGTCAACACCCCGGAAACCCTCGCGGGCATCAAGGCCAAGCACGAGCGCTTCAAGGCGCGTCTGGAGAAGATCGGCCAGCAGTCCGGCCTGTTCACCCAGGTGCGTGGCGTCGGCCTGCTGATCGGTTGCGTACTCGCCGACGCCTGGAAGGGCAAGGCCAAGGACATCCTCAATGCCGCCGAGAAGGAGGGCGTGATGGTCCTGCAGGCCGGCCCGGACGTGGTGCGTTTCGCCCCGAGCCTGGTGGTCGAGGATGCCGACATCGACGAAGGCCTGGCGCGCTTCGAGCGTGCCGCGGCCAAGCTGACCCAGAGCTGACAGCGCTGCGGTCCCTTCGCCGGCCCTGACCCTGGCCAGGGCCGGCGATACCTGAATTCCAGAGCGGGCGCGCGTTGAACACCGCGCCCGTCGTTTTTCCGTGCCGACCTGTCGGCCTGTTTTCCCAAAGGAGTGACACCATGCTGGTGATGCGCCCCGCGCAAATGGCGGACCTGAACGAAGTGCAGCGTATGGCTGCCGACAGCCCCATTGGTGTCACCTCGCTGCCGGACGACGCCGGTCGCCTGGGCGACAAGATCGCTGCCTCGGAAACCTCCTTCGCTGCCGAAGTGAGCTTCAACGGTGAAGAGAGCTATTTCTTCGTGCTCGAAGACAGCGAGACCGGCAAGCTCGCCGGCTGCTCGGCGATCGTCGCCTCGGCAGGCTACTCCGAGCCGTTCTACAGTTTTCGCAACGAGACCTTCGTGCACGCCTCGCGCGAGTTGAAGATCCACAACAAGATCCATGTGTTGTCGTTGTGTCACGACCTGACCGGCAACAGCCTGCTGACCAGCTTCTATGTCTTGCCGGAGCTGGTGAACAGTAGCTGGGCCGAACTCAACTCCCGTGGCCGCCTGCTGTTCATGGCCTCGCACCCTGAGCGTTTCGCCGATTCGGTGGTCACCGAGATCGTCGGCTACAGCGACGAGCAGGGCGAGTCGCCGTTCTGGGACGCCATCGGCCGCAACTTCTTCGACCTCAACTATGCCGATGCCGAGCGCCTGTGCGGCCTGAAGAGCCGCACCTTCCTCGCCGAGTTGATGCCTCATTACCCGATCTATGTGCCGCTGTTGCCGGACGAAGCCCAGGAAGCCATGGGCCAGGTCCACCCACGGGCGCAGATCACGTTCGACATCCTCATGCGCGAAGGCTTCGAGACCGAGCACTACATCGACATCTTCGATGGTGGCCCAACCCTGCACGCACGCACCTCGGGCATTCGCTCGATCGCCCAGAGCCGGGTGGTGCCGGTCAAGCTCGATGACAGCCCGATCAAGGGCGGGCGCGCCTACCTGGTGTGCAACGGCCAATTGCAGGACTACCGCGCGGTGTTGCTGGAGCTGGACTGGGTGCCGGGCAAGCCGGTCAGCCTGACCCGTGAAGCTGCCGACGCCCTGGGCGTCGGTGAAGGTGGCAGCGTCCGCCTGGTCGCCGTCTGAACCCCAGGGTCGGTATCGAGAGATTCGCGGCAGGCAAAGACCGCCGCACAAGGAGATAGCATGATCGTTCGTCCCGTACGCAGCAGCGACCTACCCGCGCTGATCGAATTGGCACGCAGCACCGGCACCGGCCTGACCACCTTGCCGGCCAACGAAGACCGCCTCGGGCACCGTGTCGGCTGGGCCGAGAAAAGCTTCCGTGGCGAAGCCGAGCGCGCCGATACCGACTACCTGTTCGTATTGGAAAACGACGAGGGCCTGGTGGTCGGCATCTGCGCCATTGCCGGCGCCGTCGGCCTGCGCGAGCCTTGGTACAACTACCGGGTCGGCCTGACTGTCAGCGCTTCCCAGGAACTGAAGATCTACCGCGAGATCCCCACCCTGTTCCTGGCCAACGACCTGACCGGCAACTCTGAGCTGTGCTCGCTGTTCCTGCGCAGCGACTACCGCACCGGCCTCAACGGCCGACTGTTGTCCAAGGCGCGTATGCTGTTCATCGCCGAGTTCCCCGAGCTGTTCGGCAACAAGATCATCGCCGAGATGCGCGGCATGTCCGACGAGCATGGCCGCTCGCCGTTCTGGGAGAGCCTGGGCCGGCATTTTTTCAAGATGGAGTTCAGCCAGGCCGACTACCTGACCGGCGTGGGCAACAAGTCGTTCATTGCCGAACTGATGCCCAAGTTCCCGTTGTACACCTGCTTCCTCTCGGAGGCTGCGCGCAACGTCATTGGCCGCGTGCACACCGATACCGAGCCTGCCCTGGCCATGCTCAAGCGCGAAGGCTTCAGCTACCAGGGCTACGTCGACATCTTCGACGCAGGCCCGGCCATCGAGTGCGAAACGTCGAAGATCCGCGCCGTGCGTGAAAGCCAGACCCTGGTGTTGGCCGTCGGCACGCCGGGCGACGACGCCACCCCTTATCTCATTCATAACCGCAAGCGCGAGGACTGCCGCATCACCGCAGCGCCTGCGCGCCTGGCAGCCGGCACCCTGGTGGTCGATCCTCAGACCGCCAAGCGCCTGCGCCTGGGCGCCGGCGACAATGTGCGCGCCGTGCCGCTGTCCGCCAGCCGGGAGGCCCAGTAAATGACGACCCATTACATCGCCGGCCAGTGGCAGGCCGGGCAGGGCCAGGCCCTGCAATCGCTCAACCCCGTCACCCAGGCTGTGGTCTGGGAGGGGCAGGGCGCCGACGAGGCCCAGGTACAGGCTGCCGTGCAGGCGGCGCGTCAGGCCTTCCCGGCCTGGGCGCAACTGAGCCTGGATGCACGCATCAGCGTGCTGGAAGCCTTCGCCGAAAAGCTCAAGGCCAATGCAGATGCACTGGCCCACTGCATCGGTGAGGAAACCGGCAAGCCCCTGTGGGAATCGGCCACCGAAGTCACCAGCATGGTCAACAAGGTCGCCATTTCGGTGCAGAGCTACCGCGAGCGCACCGGCGAAAAGAGCGGGCCGCTGGCCGACGCCACCGCCGTGCTGCGGCACAAGCCCCATGGTGTGGTGGCGGTGTTCGGCCCCTACAACTTCCCGGGCCACCTGCCCAACGGGCATATCGTCCCGGCGTTGTTGGCGGGCAATTGCGTGGTATTCAAGCCCAGCGAGCTGACGCCCAAGGTGGCCGAACTGACCGTCAAGTGCTGGGTCGAGGCCGGCCTGCCGGCCGGTGTGCTGAACCTGGTCCAGGGTGCCCGCGAGACGGGCGTAGCCCTGGCCGCCAACCCGGGCATCGATGGCCTGTTCTTCACCGGGTCCAGCCGGACCGGCAACCTGCTGCACCAGCAGTTCGCCGGGCGCCCGGACAAGATCCTGGCGCTGGAGATGGGCGGCAACAACCCCCTGGTGGTGGACGAAGTCCAAGACGTGGATGCGGCGGTCTACACCATCATCCAGTCGGCATTCATTTCCGCAGGCCAGCGCTGCACCTGCGCCCGCCGTCTGCTGGTGCCGCAAGGCGCCTGGGGCGACGCGCTGGTCCAGCGCCTGGTCGAGGTCAGCCGCAGTATCAGTGTCGGCGCGTTCGACCAGCAACCGGCGCCCTTCATGGGGTCAGTGATTTCCCTGCAGGCCGCCCGCGCGCTCATGGCCGCCCAGGCTGAGCTGGTGGGCAAGGGCGCCGTGGCGCTGCTGGAGATGACCCAGCCCCAGGCCGATGCCGCCTTGCTGACCCCTGGCATCCTCGATGTGACCGCCGTGGGCGAGCGCCCGGACGAAGAATTCTTCGGCCCGCTGCTGCAGGTGATCCGCTACGCCGACTTCGATGCGGCCATCGACGAGGCCAACAACACCCAATACGGCCTGGCCGCCGGGCTGCTGTCGGATTCGCGTGCGCGCTACCAGTACTTCTGGCTGCGCAGCCGCGCGGGCATCGTCAACTGGAACAAGCAACTGACCGGTGCTGCCAGCAGCGCACCGTTCGGCGGCGTGGGCGCCAGTGGCAACCATCGCGCCAGTGCTTACTACGCGGCCGACTACTGCGCCTATCCGGTGGCCTCGTTGGAAACCGCCAGCCTCACCCTGCCGGCGACCCTGACGCCGGGCGTCACCCTATAACAACAGGTCTCGGAGCCTTGCCGATGAAATCCTACGAAGTGAATTTTGATGGCCTGGTGGGGCCGACCCACAACTACGGTGGCCTGTCCTACGGCAACGTAGCTTCGCAGAGCAACAGCCAGCAGCAGTCCAACCCGCGTGAGGCGGCGCGCCAGGGCCTGGCGAAAATGAAAGCCCTGGCCGACATGGGCTTCAAACAGGGCGTGCTGGCGCCGCAGGAGCGCCCGGATGTGGCCGCGCTGCGTCGCCTGGGCTTCACCGGCAGCGATGCCGAGGTGATCCGCCGCGCTGCCAAGGACGCCATGCCGCTGCTGGTGGCCAGCTGTTCGGCCTCGAGCATGTGGGTGGCCAATGCCGCCACGGTCAGCCCGAGCGCCGATACTGCCGATGGCCGGGTGCATTTCACCGCCGCCAACCTCAACTGCAAATACCACCGCAGCATCGAGCACCCGACCACCAGCCGTGTGCTGGGCGCCATGTTCGCCAACGAACAGCATTTCGCCCACCACGAAGCCCTGCCAGCCGTGGCCCAGTTCGGTGACGAAGGCGCGGCCAACCACACGCGCTTCTGCCGCGCCTACGGCGAGCCTGGAGTGGAGTTCTTCGTCTATGGCCGCAGCGCCTTCGACAGTCGCTACCCCGCACCACAGAAGTATCCGGCACGCCAGACCCTCGAAGCCTCCCAGGCCGTGGCGCGCCTGCATGGGCTTGCCGACGACGGTGTGGTCTACGCTCAACAGAACCCGGCGGTGATCGACCAGGGCGTGTTTCACAACGACGTGATCTCGGTGGGCAACGGCGAAGTGCTGTTCTACCACGAGGATGCCTTCCTCGAGACCGACGCGGTGCTTGGCCAGTTGCAGGCTAAACTGGCCAGCAAGGGCGGCAGCTTCCAGGCGATCCGTGTGCCTCGCGCGGCGGTGACGGTGGAAGACGCGGTGCGCTCCTACCTGTTCAACAGCCAACTGCTCAGCCGCGACGACGGCTCCATGCTGTTGGTGGTGCCGGAGGAGTGCCGCAACAACGAGCGCGTCTGGTCCTACCTGGGGCAGTTGACCAGCCAGGGCGGCCCGGTCAAGGAGGTCAAGGTGTTCGACCTCAAGCAGAGCATGCAGAACGGTGGCGGCCCGGCCTGCCTGCGTTTGCGCGTGGCCTTGAAGGACAATGAACTGGCGGCGGTCAACCAAGGCGTTATCATGACCGCGCCGCTGTACGACACCTTGGTCCAGTGGGTCGACAAGCACTACCGCGATCGCCTGGGCGAGGCGGACCTGGCCGACCCGCAGCTGCTGGACGAATGCCGTACGGCCCTGGATGAACTGACCCAGATCCTGAAGCTGGGCTCGGTCTATCCGTTCCAACGCCAACCTTGAAGAGAGAACTTGTAATGTCCGATGCCCTGCGGCTGATCCTTGAAGACAACGACGGCACCCAGCTGGAAACCTCCTGCACCCGCTTTGCGGTGGTCTGGCAAGGCAAGGAGGTATGGATCCAGCAGGACGGCCGCGGCCAGCTGCTGATCGGCGTCGACGTCGAGGAAGGCGACACCGAGTACGCCAACCTGCTGCTGCGCCCCATGGCCACCAACCTGGTCAGCCTGCAGCTGGAAATGGAACCCGCCGACGTCGGTGACGACGACCACGTGCATGGCCCGGACTGCGGTCACGATCACTAAGGAAACGCCCTATGCTCGCCCTCGGAAAACTGCTTGACCTGACCCTGGCCGACCATGAGCCGGCCGAGAAGACGCAAGTGACCGTCGGGGGCGTGCGCTTGCGCTGGCTGGGCGAGGGCGCCCTCGAGGTGCGCCCGCCCGAGGGCAAGGACACGGGGCTGGACCTGCTGCTCTCGGCAGGTATCCACGGCAACGAGACCGCGCCCATCGAGTTGCTCGACGACCTGTTGCATGGCGTGGCCCGGGGCGAGATCAAGCCGCGGGCACGGGTCTTGTTCCTGTTCGGCAACCCAGAGGCCATCCGCAAGGGCGAGCGTTTCGTCGAGCAGGACATCAACCGCCTGTTCAATGGCCGGCATGAGTTGTCCAGCGGTGCCGAGGCCTTGCGCGCGGCGGAGCTGGAACAGTTCGCCCGGGTGTTCTTCAGCCTGCCCGGGCGCACCCGCCTGCACTACGACCTGCATACGGCGATTCGTGGTTCGAAGATCGAACAGTTCGCCCTGTATCCCTATAAAGAAGGGCGCCAGCATTCCCGGCGCGAACTGGCGCGCTTGCGCGCTGCAGGCATGGAGGCGGTGCTGTTGCAGAGCAAGTCGTCGATCACCTTCAGTGCCTTCACCTACGAGCAGTTGGAAGCCGAGGCGTTCACCCTGGAGCTGGGCAAGGCGCGGCCCTTCGGACAGAACCAGCAGGTCAATCTCGACCGCCTGCAGGCGCGTCTGGTGCAGATCATCGAAGGTACCGAGCCAGAGGGGGACGACAACCTCGATGGCCTGCAATTGTTCAGCGTCGCCCGGGAAATCATCAAGCACAGCGACAGCTTCCACCTGCACCTGCCCGCGGATATCGAGAACTTCTCCGAGCTGAGCAAGGGCTACCTGCTGGCCGAAGACCTGGCCGAGATGCGCTGGATCGTCGAGGAGGAGGGGGCGCGTATCATCTTCCCCAACCCCAAGGTCAGGAACGGATTGCGGGCCGGGATACTGATCGTGCCGGACTCTGGGCAACGGCTGGGCTCATGACGTGAGCGTTGCGCATGACAAGCGCAACGCTCGTCATGCGCAGCTGCCTTCAATAGTGGGTGCGCAGTGGCACGCCGAGTTCGAGCCTCAAGGCATTTTCGTTGAAGGGCGCCGGATTGGTATCGCTCTGCGGCGTCGTCATGTCCTGGTCGAGGTCGAAGAAAATGCCGGTCGGCAGGCCGATTGCCTGCAGCTGGGCTCTTGCGACCCGGATAGTCCTACGGTCAAGGGTGCGTATGGCTGCCTCACCTGGCAGGGTCGTGCCATTGAACGCGTTGTATGCCTCGCAAAGACAGCGGTAGAAGTCGAACAGCGGCAGGTTCTCGCTTTGTGAGCGGGTCGGGTTGAAGGCCAGGTTGCCGCGTTCGGCAGGGAAGCCCGATACCCATTCCAGGCGGCTGTCCTGCCGGATGTGATGGTCGGCTTCGTTAGGGTCTGAATCTTCTGGGTAGAACTGGGTGGCGGCTCGTGTTTCGGTGACCCGGATCCGTGCCCTTCGGGCCAGTTCGGTCAACAGGTGTTGCCCGCAATCGGTATGGCGAAGGAAAACCAGGTGGTTGTTCACGGTCTGCTTGAAGGTGTCGCTGCCTTCCAGTTCGAAATTATCGCTGGCGAGCGTATCGAAAGGTGCGCCGAGGGGATGCTCGAAGCGGGCGTCACCGGCCTGGTTGCGGGCATAGACGCCCATGGTATGCGGGTCGTCCACCAGGATATGGCCGTCGATACGGCTCTTGTCCGAGCCGCTTTCGAGAAAGGCCAGGCCCTGGCCCACGGTGATCCGGGCATCGCCCGTGCCTGTGAAGACTTCCGTGATACCGCCGCCGGTGGTGATCCGGCTGCTGCCGGCTCCGGTTCGGATGATCATGGGCGTCTTCACATCGTTCGACACGTGAACCTGGGTGTTTCCATTGGGGGCATTGACGATGAGGGTCTGCCTGGGCGTCGGTGCCAGGATGAAGCGCTGGTTTCCGAGGACGGCCAGCACATGGCAATCGTAGGCCGAGATATCGATGCGTGCATCTGGTGCGAGGACCTGGATGACCATATGGTGCTTGTGGGGAGCCTTGCTTTCGTCGAGCCACACCTGCTCCAGGAAGATATCCAGCGTATCGTCCCGGTATTCGAACAGTTGATGGATGGTTTTGCCCGGGGTCGACGTATCGGCCCATTGCTGGAAGCCACTGACTCTTCCTGAAATGAAATAAGAGGGATTGGGATGCATGCGCTTGCCTCGTTAAGGGGTGGACTGACGCAACGGGTGTTGCGTTGGCCAGCCTATGGGGCTGCTTGGGCATCGGAGTGGTAGCTATCTAATGCATGACGGTGGAGGGGCGTTGGGCGAGGCGTTGTCGTCGGGCAATGAACCGTATAGCCTGCGAAGGGCTATTTGCATGACAATTTCACCCAGATTGGGCATCTCGACGTACAAACACACTGCATCCGCCGTTCAGGCTGGATATAATGGCGCCCTTTGCCGTCGTTTCGTCGATTCGACGTGTGGCCGCCGTTTCCGTGGAAGAACCTATGAAAAGCGCAGAAATCCGTGAAGCCTTCCTCCGCTTCTTCGAAGAGCAGGGACATACTCGCGTCGCCTCCAGCTCCCTGATTCCGGGCAATGACCCGACCCTGCTGTTTACCAATGCCGGCATGAACCAGTTCAAGGACTGCTTCCTCGGCCAGGAAAAGCGCGCCTACACCCGGGCTGTCAGCAGCCAGAAGTGCGTACGCGCCGGCGGCAAGCACAACGACCTGGAAAACGTCGGTTACACCGCCCGCCACCACACCTTCTTCGAAATGCTGGGTAACTTCAGCTTCGGTGACTACTTCAAGCGCGATGCGATCACCTTCGCCTGGACCTTCCTGACCTCCGACAAGTGGCTGAACCTGCCGAAGGAAAAGCTCTGGGTCACCGTCTACGCCAGCGACGACGAAGCCTACGATATCTGGACCAAGGAAATCGGCGTGCCGGCCGAGCGCATGGTGCGCATCGGCGACAACAAAGGCGCCCCGTACGCGTCCGACAACTTCTGGACCATGGGCGACACCGGCCCGTGCGGCCCCTGCACCGAGATCTTCTACGACCACGGCCCGGACATCTGGGGCGGCCCACCCGGCTCGCCAGAAGAAGACGGCGACCGCTACATCGAGATCTGGAACAACGTCTTCATGCAGTTCAACCGCACTGCCGATGGCGTCCTGCACCCGCTGCCAGCACCGTCGGTGGACACCGGCATGGGTCTGGAGCGCATCAGTGCGGTCATGCAGCATGTGCACTCGAACTACGAGATCGACCTGTTCCGCAACCTGCTGTCGGCTGCGGCCAAGGCCATCGGCTGCAGCAACGACGACCAACCTTCGCTGAAGGTCGTCGCCGACCACATCCGTTCCTGCGGCTTCCTGATCGCCGATGGCGTGCTGCCGTCCAACGAAGGCCGTGGCTACGTGCTGCGCCGCATCATCCGTCGCGCCTGCCGTCACGGTAACAAGCTGGGCGCCAAGGGCAGCTTCTTCTACCAGATCGTCGCCGCCCTGGTGGCCGAGATGGGCGAGGCCTTCCCCGAGCTCAAGGCCCAGCAGGCGCACATCGAGCGCGTGCTCAAGACCGAGGAAGAGCAGTTCGCCAAGACCCTCGAGCAAGGCCTGCGCATCCTCGAGCAGGACCTGGCCCAGCTCAAGGGCGACGTGGTGCCGGGGGACGTGGTGTTCAAGTTGTACGACACCTACGGCTTCCCCATGGACCTGACCGCCGATATCGCCCGTGAGCGCGAGCTGAGCATCGACGAAGCCGGCTTCGAGCGCGAGATGGAGGCCCAGCGCGAGCGTGCCCGTTCCGCCAGCGCCTTCGGCATGGACTACAACAGCCTGGTCAAGGTCGACGTCGCCACCGAGTTCCTCGGCTACGACGCCACCGAAGGCCAGGGCAAGATCGTTGCCCTGTACAAGGACGGCCAGGCCGTCGACCAGCTGGGTGAAGGCGAGCAGGGCGTGGTCGTGCTCGATCGCACACCGTTCTACGCCGAATCCGGTGGTCAGGTGGGTGACACCGGCTACTTGCAGGCTGGCGCTGCGCGCTTCGACGTGCGCGACACCACCAAGACCGGTGGTGCCTTCCTGCATCACGGTGTGGTTGCCAGCGGTGCACTGGTCATCGGCTCGCCCGTCGAGGCCAAGGTCGATGCCGAAGTGCAGCACGCCACCTCGCTGAACCATTCCGCCACCCACCTGCTGCACGAAGCGCTGCGCCAGGTGCTGGGCGAGCACGTACAGCAGAAGGGTTCGCTGGTCGACAGCCAGCGCCTGCGTTTCGACTTCAGCCACTTCGAGGCGGTGAAACCGGAGCAGATCAAGGCCCTGGAAGACATCGTCAATCGCGAAGTGCGCAAGAACACTGCAGTGGAAACCGAACTGACCGACATCGAAACCGCCAAGGCCAAGGGTGCCATGGCGTTGTTCGGCGAGAAGTACGGCGACACCGTGCGTGTGCTGAGCATGGGCGGCGATTTCTCGGTGGAGCTGTGCGGTGGCATCCATGCCAAGCGCACCGGCGATATCAGCGTGTTCAAGATCATCAGCGAAGGCGGCGTGGCCTCTGGTGTGCGCCGTATCGAAGCGGTTACCGGGGCTGCGGCGCTGGCCTACCTGAACGCTGCCGAAGAGCAGGTCAAGGAAGCCGCGCAACTGGTCAAGGGTAATCGCGACAACCTGATCGACAAGCTGTCGGCTGTGCTCGAGCGCAACCGCCAGCTGGAAAAGCAGCTCGAGCAGCTGCAGGCCAAGGCCGCCAGCGCCGCCGGGGATGATCTCTCCAACGCGGCCGTTGAGGTCAAGGGTGCCAAGGTTCTTGCCGCACGCCTGGATGGTCAGGATGGCAAGGCCCTGTTGGCCCTGGTCGATCAGCTGAAGAACAAGCTCGGCCACGCAGTGATCCTGCTGGGCAGCGAGCATGAGGGCAAGGTCGTGCTGGTGGCCGGCGTGACCAAGGACCTCTCCGGCCAACTCAAGGCTGGCGATCTGATGAAGCAAGCCGCTGCTGCGGTAGGTGGCAAGGGCGGTGGTCGCCCGGACATGGCCCAGGGTGGTGGCGTCGACGTCGCTGCGTTGGACAAGGCCCTGGCCCTGGCCGTGCCGTTCGCCGAGCAGGGACTTTGAGATGAGGGGGCAGCGGTCTAGTCGCTGCCCCTTCATGTTGGATGGTTTTTTGGGGCCCTTGAGGGCTGAGGCACCTTTGAAATGGCGTTGATCGTACAGAAATTTGGCGGTACCTCTGTCGGTTCCATCGAGCGGATCGAGCAGGTTGCCGACAAGGTCAAGAAATTCCGCGAGCAAGGCACCGACCTGGTGGTGGTGCTGTCGGCCATGAGCGGAGAAACCAATCGCCTGATCGACCTGGCCAAGCAGATCACCGACCAGCCGGTTCCTCGCGAGCTGGATGTGATCGTCTCGACCGGCGAGCAGGTGACCATCGCCTTGCTGGCCATGGCCCTGATCAAGCGTGGCGTGCCGGCGGTGTCCTACACCGGCAACCAGGTGCGGATTCTCACCGACAGCGCGCACAACAAGGCGCGGATCCTGCAGATCGATGACCAGAAGATCCGTGCCGACCTCAAGGCCGGCCGGGTGGTCGTGGTGGCGGGCTTCCAGGGTGTCGACGAGCACGGCAATATCACCACCCTCGGTCGTGGTGGTTCCGACACCACCGGTGTGGCACTGGCGGCGGCGCTCAAGGCCGACGAATGCCAGATCTATACCGATGTCGATGGCGTCTACACCACCGACCCGCGGGTAGTGCCCCAGGCCCAGCGCCTGGAGAAGATCACCTTCGAGGAAATGCTGGAAATGGCCAGCCTCGGCTCCAAGGTGCTGCAGATCCGCTCGGTGGAGTTCGCCGGCAAGTACAACGTCCCGCTGCGCGTGCTGCACAGCTTCAAGGAGGGTCCGGGTACCCTCATTACCATTGATGAAGAGGAATCCATGGAACAGCCGATCATTTCCGGTATCGCCTTCAACCGTGATGAGGCCAAGCTGACCATTCGCGGCGTGCCGGATACCCCGGGCGTTGCCTTCAAGATCCTCGGCCCGATCAGCGCGGCGAACATCGAAGTCGACATGATCGTGCAGAACGTCTCGCACGATAACACCACCGACTTCACCTTCACCGTACACCGCAACGAGTACGAGAAGGCGCACAGCGTGCTGGAAAACACCGCGCGCGAGATCGGTGCCCGTGAAGTGATCGGCGACACCAACATCGCCAAGGTTTCCATCGTCGGTGTCGGCATGCGTTCCCATGCAGGTGTGGCCAGCCGCATGTTCGAAGCCCTGGCCAAGGAGAGCATCAACATCCAGATGATTTCCACCTCCGAGATCAAGGTCTCTGTGGTCATCGAGGAGAAGTACCTGGAGCTGGCCGTTCGCGCGCTGCACACTGCGTTCGAGCTCGACGCTCCTGCCCGACAGGGCGAGTAACTCGCTGCCTGGAGGGGCGCGGCTTGCCGCGCCCTTCGCGTTTCTGGTCGTTGCGCAGGCGCCTGTCCTGCCTCGTGCAATGGCTTACCAGGGCCTGGTGCCATGTATGGCCCGACCCAGCCAACTACAGACTGTTGTCCCTGATTGAATTGCTTGAGGAGAAAGCTATGTTGATTCTGACTCGTCGGTGCGCCGAGAGCCTGATCATTGGTGACGGCGAGATCACCGTCACGGTCCTGGGTGTCAAAGGCAACCAGGTGCGTATCGGCGTGAGTGCGCCCAAGGAGGTGGCCGTTCACCGCGAGGAAATCTACCTGCGGATCAAGAAAGAGAAGGACGAAGAACCAAGCCTTTAATTTTTCTCGATTTTTTTTCAAAAAAGGGTTTGCAAACGGGGAAGGCTCTGGTTATTATACGCCCCGTGTTGCGGTGAGGTGGCCGAGTGGCCGAAGGCGCTCCCCTGCTAAGGGAGTATACCTCATAAGGGTATCGGGGGTTCGAATCCCCCCTTCACCGCCATTTTTCGTGTAGGGCGCTGTAATTGGCCGAATCACTTAAGTCGTTGAAAATAAACGAAAAAGTGCTTGGCAAAACGATTAAGCGAACTATAATGCGCGGCAAGACACGGACTCATAGCTCAGCTGGATAGAGTACTCGGCTACGAACCGAGCGGTCGGAGGTTCGAATCCTCCTGAGTCCGCCATTTAATGGGGCGGTTTTGTTAATCAAGGCAGCTTCATCAACCAGTGGTAACCTGGTCTAAAAATACCACCTACGGACTCATAGCTCAGCTGGATAGAGTACTCGGCTACGAACCGAGCGGTCGGAGGTTCGAATCCTCCTGAGTCCGCCATTTAATGAGGCGGTTTTGTGAATCAAGGCAGCTTCATCAACCAGTGGTAATCTGGTCTAAAAAATACCACCTACGGACTCATAGCTCAGCTGGATAGAGTACTCGGCTACGAACCGAGCGGTCGGAGGTTCGAATCCTCCTGAGTCCGCCACACAAGAAAGCCCGCTCAATGAGCGGGCTTTTTTCTTTTCGGCATTTCACTATTTTGTCAGTGATGTCGAACTAAGCTCAGCTATAACCGTTGCATGAACAGCCAGGCATGCCTGGCGCACGCGATGTGCTTCGTTCCGTCGCCGCACGGATGGCTTCGAGCGTTGTCATAGCTTTAACGCGCAAACGATTGTTCTGGCCAAAATTTTAAGCGATCTGACAGCTGATGCAGTGTATGATTGCGCCCGTCAGCCCCGCCGGGGCTTGTGGAATACCACCATGGACTTACCCAGTAGTTACTCGATAACACGATTTGCCAAGCTAGATCTGACCGATTGATTCTCCCGGCGTGCTCCGCTGCTGGGAGTGGAGTTCGCCTATGACCGAAGTCGAAGTAAAGAAAGCCCAAGAGAGCCTGCAGGATCGCCTGGCCCAGGTGATCGAACTGTTGCAGCGCCAACGGGTGGTCGAGGACCTGACCCATCGTCAGGAAGGTCATCATCACGACCTGGTGGAGAATCTTGTCCACCGCCAGAACCTGGTCGAGCTGCAGCGCAAGCTCGACGATCTGCACCCCGCCGATATTGCCTACATCCTTGAAGCCTTGCCGCTGGACGACCGTCTGACGGTTTGGCAGCTGGTGCGTTCCGAACGCGACGGCGACATCCTGCTGGAAGTGTCCGACGCCGTGCGTCAGACGCTGATCGCCGACATGGACGATCATGAGCTGCTCGCCGCCGCCAAGGAAATGGACGCCGACGAACTGGCAGACCTGGCGCCGGAACTGCCGCGTGACGTCATCCATGAGCTGATGGAAAGCCTCGATGCCCAGCAGCGCGAGCGAGTCCGCTCGGCCCTGAGCTACGACGAAGAGCAGGTCGGTGCGCTGATGGACTTCGAGATGGTGACTATCCGTGAGGACGTCAGCCTGGAAGTGGTATTGCGTTACCTGCGGCGGCTCAAGGAGCTGCCTGGCCACACCGACAAGCTGTTCGTGGTCGACTACGACGGTATCCTCAAGGGCGTATTGCCCATCAAGCGTCTGCTGGTCAACGACCCCGAGAAGAAAGTCGCCGAGGTCATGGCCAACGACCCGGTCACTTTCCACCCCGAGGAAGATGCCTACGATGCTGCCCAGGCGTTCGAGCGTTATGACCTGGTATCCGCGCCGGTGGTCGACAAAAGCGATCGCCTGATCGGCCGTTTGACCATCGATGAGATGGTCGACCTGATTCGCGAGGAGAGTGAGAGCGAAGTGCTCAACATGGCAGGCTTGCGCGAGGAAGAGGACATCTTCGCCTCGGTCTGGCGTTCGCTGCGTAACCGTTGGGCCTGGCTGGCCATCAACCTGATCACTGCCTTCGTGGCGTCCCGGGTGATCGGCCTGTTCGAAGGCTCCATCGAAAAACTGGTCGCGCTGGCGGCGTTGATGCCGATCGTGGCGGGTATTGGTGGCAACTCGGGTAACCAGACCATCACCATGATCGTCCGCGCCATGGCCCTGGACCAGGTATCGCCCGGCAATACCAGCCGCCTGATGCGCAAGGAATTGGCGGTGTCGTTGCTCAATGGTCTGATCTGGGGTGGGGTGATCGGCGCCGTGGCCTTCTGGTTGTATGGCAGTTGGTCGCTGGGCCTGGTAATGACCGCCGCGATGACCCTGAACCTGCTGTTGGCCGCGTTGATGGGGGTGTTGATTCCGATGACGCTGACGCGTTTGGGGCGCGACCCGGCGATGGGGTCGAGTGTGATGATCACCGCCGTGACCGACAGCGGTGGTTTCTTCATCTTCCTGGGGTTGGCCACGCTGTTCCTGCTCTGAACCGGCGGTCTTCTGTATGGAGCGGCACAAAGCCGTTCCAGAATGTTTCGGCACAAAAAAAGCCAGCATCAGCTGGCTTTTTTTCGTGGTGCAGACCTCAGGAAGCGTCTGCAGCCATTTCCACGTCATGGGCGATCAGGGCAACCAGCGCGTTCTGCTGGCGGTGGGAGAGTTGGCGGAAGCGTTGCAGCAGCTCCCGCTCGTGCAGGCTCAGCTCAGGGCTGTCCAGGCGCATGCTGAGCTCGTCGCCCAGTGCACCTTCCTGGATAAGGCTTTGCTCCAGGCGTGCAATGATCTCGGAGTTCATGCTGCGATGGTGGTTGCGCGCTACCTCGGCAATGCGCTCACGCATTCCGTCTGGCAGGCGGACGACGAACTTGTCAGCGGTGCGGCTTGAATAGATAGCCTGTTTCATTGGGCGCATATACATTGACCGGTTTTTCTGGTTCAGGGGAAGCGGTTCTCAAATTGGCCGCACGGTGGTGGTGGTACGACCGTGGCGGCATCAAAATGTTCAACCGGGATCTCATTTGGGTGCTCATCTTGCCCTAAGGCCGGCGTTTCCTTGGCGTCAATTCTGTGACAAATAGTGATCTGAATAAAGGCTTTTTGCCAGTACCAATTATCAGAAATGAGCACTGGTTGGAAAAGTTTTACCTTTTTTCGCCTCACCAAGCTGTCCGCTGATTGCCGTCAAAAGCTGTAAAAAATCAGCAAAGGCCATGGAAAATCCCTAAAATATGCAGGTTCCCTCACTTGAGCATAGTGGCTATGCGATATGACGCAAGCAGCACGCCCCACACGGCAGGTCGCCTGATATTTCTGATTGGACCTTCCGGATCAGGAAAAGATTCCCTGATCGATGCAGCGCGCGCGCAATTGCTGGCCCACGGCATCGAAATCGCCAGGCGCGTGATCACGCGTTCGGCCGAATCCAAGGGGGAGGCGGCTCACGGGGTGAGTTTTGAGCAGTTCGAGGCAATGCGCGAGGCGGGTGCGTTTGCCATGCATTGGCAGGCCAATGCGCTGCAGTACGGTATCCCTGCGCACGTCGATGAATGGTTGGCGGCCGGTCGCCATGTGCTGGTGAATGGTTCTCGCGGTTACCTGCCCGAGGCACGGCGACGTTATCCCGGCCTGCTGGCGATTCGGCTGGACGTTGCGCCGCAGGTATTGAGGCTGCGCCTGCTTGCCAGAGGGCGAGAAACAGCCGAGGAGATCGAGCAGCGGCTCGAGCGCAATGCACGATTGCAGCGTCACGACGCACCGGATGTGCATGTGTTGGATAATTCGCTTTCGCTGACCACTACCGTGGGCGCATTGCTTGAGCTTCTGGCCGACGAGGGGTTGATCGCCAGGGCTGCCCACGTACCGGGTGGTTAGCGGTGCCGCGATGAGCCCGGGAAATGCCGAAAAGGATTACAGGTAAAACATGGATTGAGGCATGACAAACGGTCGGTCGCTGGTTAAGATGCTCGCCGTCTCGCATGCAGCCTTGCCCGCGGGACGCCACATCAAAGCTCCCAGGCATGCCATGTTCACAGGGAGTCGCACTATCCGTCCTCGTAGTTTAATGGATAGAACGGGGCCCTCCTAAGGCCTTGGTGCAGGTTCGATTCCTGCCGGGGACGCCATCTTCTTCCATGTATCACGTCTTATCAATCCCTGTTCCATTGTCCGTTTTCACGTCGCCGCCTTATACGGACAGATTAAGCCTACCGCAAAACCCTCTGTATTTATGGGGTTTATTCAAGTTAAACCTTAACCTCCGTCCTGCGTATTAGTGGGATATCACTTTTTCTTAGGTGCTGGCAAGTCGGTGTTGAATATACGTCGCGCTGGCCGCGAACAATGCCGGTGACGTCTCAATACGTTCTAGTTCATGGGGTGGCGTCATAACTATTCGTCTTCTGGGATAGTTCAAAAGTTAGCTATGCCCTTCCGACTAACACCAATCGAGAGTCGTTTTCTCGTGCCGGGTATGCCTGTGCCGCCTGCGGGTTTCAAGGCGTTCGAGACCTACTTCCCGAGTTGTAAGGTTTTTCTACTTGCGCCTTGACGTTTTGCCCTGTTTGCTCTTTCTTATGGGTATCGAAGTTTGCAGTGGAAGAAGGTTGTATATAGAAAAGGTTAATCCTATATATAACCGATTACACCCGGTTCGTGCAGGAGGTGAATGGGACGTTTGAATATTGTTGGGTTTGGCGAGCATTGATCTCGCTCTGGTTGCTTGGCGTTCGGGTCCATGCTTACCAGGCTTTTGATGGCAAAGCGTGACCTGTTGTGTGATCCGGTTTTTATATAGAGCGACTGTTTGAACGTTTCAACGCGGGGCGTGACCGTGTCCGTTTGCCGGCTGTTTCTTGCCTGCCCGGATATACCGGTACGTCAGAGGATTTTCCGCAACGGGCACAGGGTGCAGGCTCATTCCCGCTACGGCTCTACCGCTTGAAGGTTCGCAATGGATGCCGATTGGCCCTTGCCAAGTCGCGTCAATACAAGGAGAAGTTTGAATGTCGATTCAAGCGAAAGTAATTGCTTCCACCCAACCCTCACACACCCTTGCCGATGCTCCGGCAATAACGGTGGACGGCCATCTCGCCCTCACCCAGAGCAGTCACGTTGCACTCGGTCTGTCACCGGATGCGGTCGCCGAATATTCTCGTCAAGGCTCTGACCTTCTCGTTCACCTTAAAAATGGCGAAACCGTGCGGATCGCCAACTTCTACGCAGAAGGCCAGGCGCCTAGCGAACTGTTCCTGATCGGTGAGGACGACAAGCTGGTGGCGGTCGACCTTGCCGCTGCAGAGACTGACGGGGTGGTAGCGGCCACCTACACCCCCCAGGAAAGCCTTGCCGGTTTTGAGTCCCTGACGGCAGCTTCTGGCATCGCTGGGATGAGCACCGGCGCGGCGCTGCTCGCTGGAGTGGCGATCGTCGGTGGCGGGATCGCCATTGCCGATAACAGCGGTGGCGGTGGCGGTGGTGGTGGCGGCAGTGACAGTACCCCGGATACCGTTGCCCCAGGTGTTGCGACGATCAACCCAAGCAATGGCACGAGCTTCAGCGGCACCGCTGAACCGGGCGCCAAGGTGATTCTCACTGACAGCAACGGTAACCCCATCGGCCAGACCACCGCCGATGCCAACGGCAACTGGACTTTCAAGCCTGACACACCACTGCCGGACGGTACGGTGGTCAACGTAGTCGTCCAGGATGCCGCCGGAAACACCAGCCCTGTCGCAACGGTCACCGTCGATGCCGTCGCCCCCGACGCACCGGTGGTCAACCCGAGCAATGGCACGACCATCAGCGGCACCGCCGAGCCGGGTAGCACCGTGACCTTGACCGATGGCAACGGCAACCCGATCGGCCAGGTCACTGCCGATGCCGATGGCAACTGGACTTTCACGCCGGCTACACCATTGCCCGACGGTACCGTCATCAATGTCGTAGCCACTGACCCTGCCGGAAATACCAGCGGGCAGGGCACCACGACCGTCGACGCGGTGGCTCCAGCAGCGCCGGTCGTCAACCCGAGCAATGGCAGCACCATCAGCGGTACCGCCGAACCAGGCAGCACCGTGGTGATTACCGATGGCAACGGCAACCCCATCGGGGAGACCACCACCGATGGCAGTGGCAACTGGACCTATACGCCAAGCACTCCACTGCCGGACGGCACCGTGGTGAATGTCGTGACCAAGGATCCCGCCGGTAATACCAGCGGGCAGGGCAGTGTTACCGTCGATGGCATCGCACCGGCCACGCCAACCGTGAACCTGAGCAATGGCTCTACGCTCACTGGCACCGCTGAACCGGGCGCCAAGGTGATCCTCACCGACGGCAACGGCAACCCCATCGGCGAAACCACCGCCGACGGCAGTGGCAACTGGACCTATACCCCAAGCTCACCACTGCCCAACGGTACGGCTGTCAATGTGGTGACCCAGGACGCTGCAGGCAATACCAGCCCTGCAGCCACGGTCACCATCGACTCCAGCGCACCTGCCGCACCGGTGGTCAACCCGAGCAATGGCACGACCATCAGTGGCACCGCCGAGCCGGGCAGCACGGTGACCTTGACCGATGGTGGCGGCAACCCGATTGGCCAGGCCACCGCCGATGGCAGTGGCAACTGGTCGTTCACTCCGAGCAGCCCGCTGCCCAACGGCACCGTGGTCAACGCCACGGCCACCGACCCGACCGGCAACACCAGCGCGCCGGCCAGTGTCACGGTCGACGCAGTGGCCCCAAGCGCACCCGTCCTCAACCCAAGCAATGGCGCCACCCTGAGCGGCACCGCCGAGCCGGGCAGCACGGTGACTTTGACCGATGGCAACGGCAACCCGATCGGCCAGGCCACTGCCGACGGCAGCGGCAACTGGTCGTTCACTCCAGCCACTGCACTGCCTGACGGCACCGTGGTCAATGCCACCGCCACCGATCCGTCGGGCAACACCGGCCCGCAAGCCAGCACCACGGTCGATGGCATCGCACCGGCCACGCCAACCGTGAACCTGAGCAATGGCTCTACGCTCACTGGCACCGCTGAACCGGGCGCCAAGGTGATCCTCACCGACGGCAACGGCAACCCCATCGGCGAAACCACCGCCGACGGCAGTGGCAACTGGACCTATACCCCAAGCTCACCACTGCCCAACGGTACGGCTGTCAATGTGGTGACCCAGGACGCTGCAGGCAATACCAGCCCTGCAGCCACGGTCACCATCGACTCCAGCGCACCTGCCGCACCGGTGGTCAACCCGAGCAATGGCACGACCATCAGCGGCACCGCCGAGCCGGGCAGCACGGTGACCTTGACCGATGGTGGCGGCAACCCGATTGGCCAGGCCACCGCCGATGGCAGTGGCAACTGGTCGTTCACTCCGAGCAGCCCGCTGCCCAACGGCACCGTGGTCAACGCCACGGCCACCGACCCGACCGGCAACACCAGCGCGCCGGCCAGTGTCACGGTCGACGCAGTGGCCCCAAGCGCACCCGTCCTCAACCCAAGCAACGGCGCCACCCTGAGCGGCACCGCCGAGCCGGGCAGCACGGTGACTTTGACCGATGGCAACGGCAACCCGATCGGCCAGGCCACTGCCGACGGCAGCGGCAACTGGTCGTTCACTCCAGCCACTGCACTGCCTGACGGCACCGTGGTCAATGCCACCGCCACAGATCCGTCGGGCAACACCGGCCCGCAAGCCAGCACCACAGTCGATGGCATCGCGCCTGCGGCACCTGTGATCAACCCAACCAACGGCAACGTGATCAACGGCACCGCCGAGCCTGGCAGCACCGTGACCTTGACCGATGGCGACGGCAACCCGGTTGGTGAAGTGACCGCTGATGGCAGTGGCAACTGGACATTCACTCCGGCCACGCAGTTGCCAAACGGCACCGTGGTGAATGCCACGGCCACCGATGCGGCCGGCAACACCGGCCCGCAAGGCACGACTACCGTGGACAGTTCGCTGCCGTCGATCCCGCAGGTCGACCCTAGCAATGGTTCGGTGATCAGTGGTACCGCCGATGCGGGCAACACCATCATCATCACCGACGGCAACGGCAACCCGATCGGCCAAGTCACCGCCGATGGCAGTGGCAATTGGTCATTCACGCCGGGCACTCCGCTGCCCGATGGCACTGTCATCAATGTGGTGGCGCGTAATCCTGCCAATATCGACAGCGCCCCGGCCATCATCACCGTGGACGGCGTGGCGCCTGATGCTCCGGTCATCGAGCCGAGCAACGGCGTGGACATCACCGGTACCGCCGAAGCCGGTGCGACCATCCTCCTCACTGACGGTAACGGCAATCCGATCGGCCAGACCACTGCCGATGGCAGTGGCAACTGGTCGTTCACCCCAGGCACTCCGCTGCCCAACGGCACCGTGGTCAATGCCGTGGCCCAGGATCCGGCCGGCAACAGCAGCGTCCCAACCTCGGTCACCGTGGACAGCGTGGCGCCTGACGCACCGGTTATCGCGCCGAGCCAGGGCGATACCTTGAGCGGTACTGCCGAGCCGGGCAGCACCGTGACCCTGACCGATGGCAACGGCAACCCGATTGGCCAGACCACCGCCGATGGCAGTGGCAACTGGTCGTTCACCCCGAGCAGCCCGTTGCCCAACGGCACCGTGGTCAACGCCACGGCCACCGACCCGACGGGCAACACCAGCCCGCAAGGTTCCACCACGGTGGACTCGGTCGCGCCTGCGGCGCCTGTGGTCAGCCCGACCAATGGCGTCCTGGTCAGCGGTACCGCGGAACCGAACAGCACCATCACCCTGACCGATGGCAATGGCAGCCCGATCGGTCAGGTTACCGCCGACGGCACCGGCAACTGGAGCTTCACCCCGGCTACACCGCTGCCCAACGGTACCGTGATCAATGCCACGGCCACCGATGCTGCCGGCAACGTCAGCGGCCCGGGCAGCACCACCGTGGATACCTCGGTGCCGAACGTTCCGCAGGTCGACGCCAGCAATGGCGCGATGATCAGTGGTACGGCCGATGCAGGTAGCGTGATTATCATCACCGACGGTAGCGGTAACCCGATCGGCCAGACCACCGCCGACGGCAGCGGCAACTGGACGTTTACCCCGAGCGCGGCGCTGCCCGATGGCACGGTCGTCAATGTCGTGGCGCGCAATCCGGGCAACAATATCGACAGTGCCCCGGCCAGCATCATCGTGGACGCCGTGGCGCCCGACGCGCCGGTCATCGAGCCGAGCAATGGTGTAGAGCTCAGCGGTACCGCCGAACCTGGCGCCACCGTACTGCTCTTGGATGGCAACGGTGACGCGATCGGTCAGGCGATCGCCGACGGCAGTGGCAATTGGTCGTTCACCCCGGGCACTCCATTGCCCGATGGTGCTGTGGTCGAAGCGGTGGCGTTGGACGAGGCCGGCAATACCAGCCTGCCAACAACTGTCACGATCGATGCCGTGGCACCGGCAGCGCCAGTGGTCAACCCGAGCAATGGCAGCACCATCAGCGGCACCGCCGAGCCTGGCAGCACCGTGACCCTGAGCGACGGCAATGGCAACCCGATTGGCGAGGCCACCGCCGATGGCAGCGGCAATTGGTCGTTCACGCCAGGCGTCGCGCTGCCTGACGGCACCGTGGTCAATGCCACCGCCACCGACCCGTCGGGCAATACCGGCCCGCAAGCCAGCACCACGGTCGATGGCATCGCGCCTGCGGCACCTGTGATCAACCCAACCAACGGCAACGTGATCAACGGCACCGCCGAGCCTGGCAGCACCGTGACCTTGACCGATGGCGACGGCAACCCGGTTGGCGAAGTGACCGCTGATGGCAGTGGCAACTGGACATTCACTCCGGCCACGCAGTTGCCAAACGGCACCGTGGTGAATGCCACGGCCACCGATGCGGCTGGCAACATCAGCCCTCAAGGCACCGCCACCGTGGACAGTTCGCTGCCGTCGATCCCGCAGGTCGACCCGAGCAATGGCTCGGTGATCAGCGGCACTGCCGATGCGGGCAACACCATCATCATCACCGACGGCACTGGCAACCCGATCGGCCAGGTCACCGCCGATGGCAGTGGCAATTGGTCGTTCACCCCAGGCATACCGCTGCCCGATGGCACTGTCATCAATGTGGTGGCGCGTAATCCTGCCAACATCGACAGCGCCCCGGCCATCATCACCGTGGACGGCGTGGCGCCCGATGCTCCGGTCATCGAGCCGAGCAACGGCGTGGACATCACCGGTACCGCCGAAGCCGGTGCGACCATCCTCCTCACTGACGGTAACGGCAACCCGATCGGCCAGACCACTGCCGATGGCAGTGGCAACTGGTCGTTCACCCCAGGCACTCCGCTGCCCAACGGCACCGTGGTCAATGCCGTGGCTCAGGACCTGGCCGGCAACAGCAGTTTGCCGACTTCCATGACGGTCGATTCGGTTGCGCCTGCGGCACCGGTAGTCAACCCGAGCAATGGCAGCCTCATCACTGGCACTGCCGAGCCGGGCAGCACCGTGACCCTGACCGACGGCAATGGCAATCCAATCGGCGAAGCCAACGCCGATGGCAGCGGCAACTGGACGTTCACCCCAAGCAGCCCGCTGCCTGATGGTACCGTGATCAGTGCCACCGCGACCGACCCGGCGGGCAATACTGGCCCACAAGCCAGCGTCACCGTGGATGGCATCGCGCCTGCAGCACCGCTGGTCAACCCGACCAATGGCGTTGTGATCAACGGCACGGCCGAGTCTGGCAGCACCGTGACTTTGACCGATGGCAACGGCAACCCGATTGGTGAAGTGATCGCCGACGGCAGTGGCAACTGGACATTCACTCCGGCAACGCAGCTGCCAAACGGCACCGTGGTGAACGCTACCGCCACTGACGCTGCGGGTAATACCGGCCCACAGGGCACTGCCACCGTGGACACTTCGCTGCCCTCGATCCCGCAGGTGGATCCAAGCAATGGGGTCGCGATCAGCGGCAGCGCCGATGCGGGTAACACCATTACTCTCACCGATGGCAACGGCAATCCTATTGGGCAGACCACTGCCGATGGCAGCGGCAATTGGACGTTCACCCCGACCACGCCATTGCCGGATGGCACCGTGGTCAACGTCACTGCCACCGACAGCAATGGTCGAGAAAGTGCTCCGGCCGTCGTCACGATCGATGCCGTGGCGCCTGACGCACCGATCATCGAGCCGAGCAACGGCGTGGAACTCAGCGGTACCGCCGAAGCAGGGGCGACGGTGATCCTCACCGACGGCAACGGCAACCCAATCGCCCAGGTAACTGCCGATGGTTCCGGCAACTGGAGCTTCACGCCAGGCACGCCGCTGCCCAATGGCACCGTGGTCAATGCGGTGGCCCAGGATGCGGCTGGCAATACCAGTGGCCCGGCCAGCACCACGATTGACGCCGTGGCACCGTCGGCCCCCTCGATCGAGCCAACCAATGGCACCGTTATCGTGGGTACCGCTGAAGCGGGTGCGACTGTCGTCCTCACCGATGGCAACGGCAACCCGATTGGCGAGGCCACTGCCGACGGCAGCGGCAACTGGACGTTCACCCCGACCACGCCGTTGCTCAACGGCACCGTGGTCAATGCGGTGGCCCAGGACCCGGCCGGCAATACCAGCGGTCCGGTCAGCACCACCGTCGACGCGGTGGCGCCGCCAACACCCGTGGTCAACCCGAGCAATGGCAGCGTCATCAGCGGCACCGCCGAAATCGGTGCAACGGTGATACTCACCGATGGCAATGGCAACCCGATTGGTGAAACCACCGCCGATGGCAGCGGCAACTGGAGTTTCACGCCTGGCACGTCGCTGCCGGACGGCACCGTGATCAACGTGGTGGCCGAAGACGCCGCCGGCAACACCAGTGGCCCGGCCAGCACGACCGTCGATGCGGTGGCACCACCTGCGCCGCTGTTGAGCATCAGCGCCGATGGTGCGTTGTTGACCGGTACCGCCGAGCCCAACAGCCAGGTGCGCATCGTGATCGCTGGCGATACTGCCAATCCGATCACCGTGAACGTCGATGGCAATGGCGACTTCAGCTTGCCGTTCGCGCCACCGCTGATCACCGGTGAGCTGCTCTCCGGCGTTGCCGTGGACGCTGCGGGCAATGTCAGCGGCCCAGCCACGATCAACGCACCGGATCTGGCGCCGCCGACCCTCAGCGTGCCAGAGGCCGCCGACACCTGGATCAATGCCGCCGAAATCGGCGACGGTATCCAGGTCGACATGGCCCTGCGCCCGAGCATGCAGGCCGGGCAGGTAGTCACCGTCACGTTCGCCGGGCAGAACGGCTACGAGGCCTCGATCGACTATACCCTTACCGCAGGCGACATCCTGGCGGGCAATGTCACCGTGACCCTGACGCCACCCGGCGGCCAGGGGCCGTTCCCGGAAGGGGCCTCGACCATCACGGCCGAGCTCAACGGGGCGTCGTCGACGCCGGTAGCCTTCACCATCGACACCGTACCGCCTGCTGCACCGGTACTGTCGCTGGTCGGCAACCTGCTCACCGTTTCCACCGAGCCGAACAGCGAGGTCACGGTACAGGTCGATGTCGGTGGCGTTAATGCCAGCGTGACCCTGACGGCAGACAACTCGGGTATCGCTTCGCTCGACTTGCTCACCGGCCTGGATGTCGACTTCAGATGGGACCAGTTGCTCAATGCCCAGGTCTCGGCGCAAGGAACAGACCAGGCCGGCAACCCGAGCCCGGTGGCGTCCATCGGCGTGGGAACGAGCATCACCCAGCCGTTGACCGTCGGTAACTTCGGCCTGGCCGTGGGGCTGCTGCCGCCGACCTTCGGCTTCAGCGGCGACACCGCGCCGAACGCGGGTCTCGAAGTGCGTCTGATCAGCCCATTGTTCGATGTGACACTGCCGCTGGTGGCCGATTCGTCCGGCCACTTCGTGCTGAACCTGCTCGATCCGAACGTGTTGCTGCAACTGGGGGGCTTGAGCATCACCGATCTGCTGAACCTGGGGTCGGAACTGTCGCTCAATGTCGTGGCCATCGACAGCAACGGCAACGACAGTGCCTCCTACGGCGTCACCTTGAACGGTTCGGGGCTGGCGCTGAACATCGGCCAGATCGATGTCAACGGTACGGCCGGTAGCGACGTGATGTCCGGCGCCGACGGCAGCTCCGAGCACATCAACGGCGGGGCGGGTCATGACCTGATCTTCAATGTAGGTACCGGTGACCAAGTCCAGGGCGGTGACGGCAACGACACCCTCCAGATCACGGCGAACAACTTCGTCAGCATCGACGGTGGCGCCGGGTTCGACACGCTGTTGCTCGCCAACGGCATCGACCTGGACTACAACGGCGCAAGCGTCGGCACGCTCAGCAACATCGAGCGCATCGACCTGGGCAAGGGCGACGACGGTAGTGTGTTGACCCTGACCGCCGCTGAGGTCGATGTCATCACCGATGCCAACAACACGTTGCAGATCACCGGTGAAAGCAACGACACCCTGAACGTGGCGGGGGCGGTCGATACCGGCACCACCCAGTTGATCGACGGTGTGACCTACGACGTCTACACGTTCGGTAGCAGCACCCTGTTGATCGAGGAAAACACCGTTCAGGTCGTGGTCTGATGAAACGTGCCGCGCAGTCCCGCAAGGGGCGGCAGATCGTGAAAGGGGCCGTCTGGCTCCTTTCACTCGGCCTGCCGGTGTTGACGTCGGCCATGTCCCTCGACCAGGCGGTACGGTCGGGGCTGGCCATCCACCCGGATGTGCGTTCGGCCATCGCCGAGGCCGAACGCGCCGGCACCGAGGTGAAGATTGCCAAGGGAGGCTATTACCCGGCCCTGTCGATGTCCGGCGGGCCACAGGAATTCGATTTCGGTGAGGTCGTGTATGACGTCACCGTGTCCCAGATGCTCTACGACTGGGGCCGCGTGAACAGCAAGGTGGACGGTGCCAGCGCCACCGAGCGCAAGCAGTTGGAGGCGGTGCGGGTAGCCCAGGACGATGCGGCCCTGGATATCATCGAGACCTACCTGGACGTATTGGCCGCCACTCAACGGGTGGAGGCCGTGCGCCAGCATATCCAGCGCCTGGATGGCGTCCGCCAGATGACCCAGGACCGTGGCGGCGACGGCTATGCCGACCGCAGCGAACTGGACCGTGCCAACCTTGAGCTGGCCCGGGCCCAGGAGCAGTTGTCGCTGGAGAAGGGCACCCTGCAGGACGCCCGCAACCAGTACGACCTTCTGGTCGGACAACCCCCGGCGGACCTGGAGGAGCCGCAACCGATGTCCATGCAGCGGTACCTGGCTGCCAGCGACCTGAAGCAGGTCATCCGCGACTCGCCCTTGCAGCGCAAGGCCGTCGAGGACGCCAATGTGGCCGAGGCCCAAGTGCGTGAGGCCAAGGCCTCGCTTTTACCACAACTGAACCTGGAGGCATCGGCCTTGCGCCGTGAGGTGGGCGGGCATCTGGAAAACGACTCGGTGGTATCCCTGCGCTTTCGCATGGACACCTTCCAAGGGCTTTCCA
This sequence comes from Pseudomonas sp. p1(2021b), assembly GCF_020151015.1. Classification (NCBI taxonomy): domain Bacteria; kingdom Pseudomonadati; phylum Pseudomonadota; class Gammaproteobacteria; order Pseudomonadales; family Pseudomonadaceae; genus Pseudomonas; species Pseudomonas sp. p1(2021b). Next base: position 3,561,668 of record NZ_CP083746.1, on the reverse strand, counting down.
ACTTCCAGCGTCCGACCGCGGCGCAACAGCGCCTGGAGTCGGCGCGCTGGACCGCCGATGCCATGCAACGCGACATCCGCAGGCAGTTGCAGACCTTGTTCGACACAGGCGAGACCCTGCGCTGGCGCGAGCAGTCGCTCAGCCAGCAGGTGACGGAAGCGGAGCAGGTCGCGGGGTTGTACCGCGAGCAGTTCGAGGTCGGTCGGCGTGACGTGATCGACCTGCTCAACGTGCAGCGCGAGCGCTTCGAGGCCGAACGCCAGTTGATCAACCTGCATTTCGAACAAAAGCGAGTCGAGTATCGGGCCGCCGCCCAGGTCGGTTGGCTGGGCCCATTAGTGGAGGGGCGTTTGAATCATGGACATCGATACCAGCCAAGCGAAGGTCGTGACGTTGCCGGTGGACAACCACCAGGATCCGTTGCGTCAGGGATTGCTACTGCTGTGCCGGCAACTCGGTCGTCCACTCGGTGATGCCGAACTGGTCGACGGCATCGCCCTGGAACAAGGGCAGTTGCCACTGAACAAAGTGGTACGGGCGCTGCGCCGTGCCGACATCGTCGCCCAGGTGGTCGAACAGCCCTTGCGCCAGATCGACGATTACCTGCTCCCGGCGCTGTTGCTGCTGGGCAACGGCCAGACCGTGCTGTTGGTCGGGCTGGACGGTGAGCATGCGCGGGTGCTGGTGCCACAGAGCAATGGCGGTGCCGAGCGCATGGCCTTGGCCGAACTTGAGGCGCTGTACAGCGGTACGGTGGTGTTCGCCAAGTGTCGGTTTCGCCCCGACGGTCGCATCGGCGACTACGCCAAGGCGCCGGGTGAACACTGGTTCTTCGGTCCGCTGCGGCGTCTATGGCGCTCCTACACCGAGGTGGCGTTCGCCGCCTTCGCGGCCAACCTGCTGGCCATCGCGTCGGCCTTGTTCGCCATGCAGGTGTACGACCGGGTGGTGCCCAACGGTGCCTTCGACACCTTGTGGATCCTGGCCAGTGGCGTGATGGCGGCGATCGTCCTGGACGGTGTGTTGCGGATCCTGCGCGGGCACCTGCTGACAGTGCTGGGCAAGCGCCTGGACCTGCAACTGTCGACCCTGCTGTTCTCCCGTGTGCTGAGTACGCGCCTGGCGGCCAAGCCGGCCTCGATGGGGGCGTTCAGCACGCAAGTGCGGGAGTTCGAATCGGTGCGTGAGTTCTTCACCTCCTCCAGCGCTGCGTTGATCAGCGACATTCCCTTCGTGGCGATCTTCCTGTTGATCATCGCCCTGGTGGGTGGGCATGTGGTCTGGGTGCCGCTGGTGGCCTGTGTGTTGATGGTGTTGCCGGGGCTGTTGACCCAACGCGTGCTCGGCTCGCTGTCGCGGCAGAACCTGCGTGAGGGGGCAATGAAAAACGGTGTGCTGCTGGAGGCTTTCGAGCACCTGGAAACCGTCAAGGCCACCCGCGCCGAAGGGCGCTGCCTGCACCAGTGGGAAACCCTGACCGGCGAATTGTCGACCACGGCCCTGCGGACCCAGGCCCTGGTCAGTGTCTTGAGCTACACCTCGAGCATCATCCAGCAGTTGTGCTACGTGGGCGTGGTGGTGTTCGGCGTGTACCGGATCAACGACGGGGCGATGACCGTCGGTGCCCTGGTGGCGTGCTCGATCCTGGCCTCCCGGGCGATTGCGCCGTTGTCCCAGGTGGCTGGCATTCTGGGCCGTTGGCAGCACACCAAGGTGGCCATGGAAGGCCTGGACCAGCTGATGTCGGCGGACCAGGAGCGCCCCAGCGGGCAACGCTTCGTGCACAAGGAACGCCTGGCCGGGCACTACCAGCTCGAAGGCGTGCGCCTGGCTCATGGCGACAGCCCTCCGGTGGTGAATGTCCAGGCACTGACCATCAAGGCCGGCGAGCGCGTGGCCTTGCTGGGCGGCAACGGTGCGGGCAAGTCTTCGCTGCTGCGCCTGCTCAGCGGCCTGACCAGCCCGCAGTCGGGGCGCTTGCTGCTCGACGACGTGAGCCTGGGGCAGATCGACCCGGCCGACCGCCAGCGCGGCATCGGCTACCTGCCCCAGGACGTGGCGCTGTTCCACGGCACCTTGCGCGACAACCTCAACCTGGCCAATGCCGCCCTGCCTGACGAGGACCTGCTGGAGGCCCTGGACGGTGTCGGGCTTGGCCCATTCGTGCGCGGCCATGCCCTGGGGCTGGACATGCCGATCCAGGGCAATGCCAGCCTTTCGGGTGGTCAGCGCCAGGCCGTAGGGCTGGCCCGGGTACTGCTGCAGGACCCTTCGATCGTGCTGCTCGACGAGCCCACAGCGGCCTTCGACCAGGCCAGTGAACTGCAGGTGGTCAACTACCTGCAGCGCTGGCTGGGCAGCCGCACGCTGATCCTGACTACCCACAAGAAAAGCATGCTGGCCCTGGTGGAGCGTGCCGTGGTGCTGCGCCAGGGGCAGGTCGTAATGGACGGCGCCGTGCAGCAGGTGGTGCAGGGTAACCAGGTCCAGGTCTCACCGGTCGTCGAGGAGCGTGCCCATGGGCGTTGAAACGAAGAACCTGCCGTTGCGCAGGCAGCTGGAAGACCCTTTGCTGGCCACCACCCACCCGACCTACAGGCCGCTGTTGTGGACGTTGCTGGGCACGTTGGTGCTGTTCATCGCCTGGGCGGCCTGGGCTGAGCTGGACGAGGTGACCCGGGGCGATGGTCGCGTGGTGCCGTTCAGCCGCATCCAGAAGATCCAGAGCCTCGAAGGGGGCATCCTCGACCGCCTGCTGGTCAACGAGGGTGACCTCGTGGAAGTGGGGCAGCCGGTGGTGCAGCTGGATGAAACGCACTTCCTGACCAACTACCAGGAGTCGGCCAACCAGTCCCAGGTCCTGCGTGCGGCGATCGCCCGGCTGGATGCCGAAGTGCTGGGCAAGGACCGCATCGAATTCCCCAGCGACATCGACAGCAAGAGCCCGCTGGCGCGTTCGGAGCAGGAGCTGTTCGCCTCGCGCCGGGCCAAGCTGCACGAAGGCACCCGTGCCGTGCAGCAGCAGATCGGCCTGGCCCAGCGGCAGCTGAACCTGGTGCGGCCCTTGGTGGAAAAACGCGCGGTCAGCCAGATGGAGGCGCTCAAGCTCAGCCAGGACATCGCCACCCTGACGGGCAAGCTCACCGAGCTCAAGAACACCTACTTCCAGGAGGCCTACACCGAGCGCGCCGACAAGAAGGCCCAGCTGGCCCAGGTGGAGCCGATCGTGCAGCAGCGGCATGACCAGTTGCGCCGCACGCAGATCCTGTCGCCGGTGCGGGGGAGGGTGAACACGGTGCTGATCAACACCCGTGGCGGTGTGATCAAGCCGGGTGACCCGATCATGGAGATCATCCCGGTGGAGGACCGGCTACTGGTCGAGGCGAAGATCAAACCGAGGGACGTGGCTTTCCTGGTGCCGGGCATGGAAGCCAAGGTGAAGATCACCGCCTATGACTACAGCATCTATGGCGACCTCAGCGGCACCCTGGAGCAGATCAGCGCCGACACCATCGAGGAGGACACGCCCCATGGCAAGGAATCGTTCTACCAGGTGCTGATCCGTACCGATGGCAGCCAGTTGACCCGAGGCTCGGAGGTGTTGCCGATCATCCCGGGGATGGTCGCCGAAGTGGACATCCTCAGCGGTAAGCGTACCGTGCTCAACTACCTGTTGCGGCCGTTGATCAAGGCGCGGTTGTACTGAGCCTTTGAGATCGAGCGCCGCGCGGGCGGCGCTCGATCACACACACCGAAGCTGTCTCGACGAACACTGCCACTCTTGACGAAGCCCCTGGTTCCCTGTTTTATTGAAACCGTTTTCATAACCCTGCCCACATAAGCGAATACAAGAAGGTCATCGGGTGGACAAGACGCTTTCCCAAGCCCGCACGCGGGTCACCATCAGTGAAGTGGCCCAGGCTGCCGGCGTTTCCAAGGCCACGGTGTCGCGCTATATCGGCGGCGACCGGCAACTGTTGGCCGATGCCACCGCCCAGCGCATAGAGGCGGTGATCGAGCAGCTCGGCTACCGCCCGAACCGCATGGCCAGCGCCCTCAAGCGCGGCCGTACGCGCCTGATCGGCATGCTCCTGGCCGATATCCGCAACCCCTATTCAGTGGCCGTGATGCACGGCGTCGAGACGGCCTGCCGCGAGCATGGCTACAGCCTGGTGGTGTGCAACACCGACTGCGACGATGCCCAGGAGCGCCAGCACCTGCAGGCGCTGCAGGCCTACAACGTCGACGGCCTGATCGTGAATACCCTCGGCCACCACGCCGGCGAGCTGGCCAGCCTGGCTCAGGAACTGCCCATGGTATTGGTGGATCGCCAACTGGCCGAGCTGCAGACCGACTTGGTGGGCCTGGACAATGCCGATGCTGTCGAGCAGGCCCTGGACCATCTGCACACCTGCGGTTACCGCGACATTCTTGCCGTCAGCGAACCCCTCGACGGCACCAGCTCGCGTCAGGAGCGGGTGGCCGCTTTCCAGGCCGCCATCGCCCGAAGGCCCGGGCTGCGCGGCCAGATACTGGAAGTGAGCGCCAACCTGCCTGTGCAGCTGGCGGCGTTCCTGGCCAGCGCTGGCCATGGTCCCCAGGCCCTGTTCAGCTGCAACGGCGTGGCGACCCTGGAGGTCATGCGTCACCTGCATGGACGTGGTGAACAGCTGTTCCAGCAGCTGGGCCTGGTGGCCCTCGACGACCTGGACTGGTACCCCTTGGTCGGCGGCGGTATCACTGCCTTGGCTCAGCCCACCGAACGCATCGCTGCCGCAGCGGTCCAGTGCCTGCTGGAACGGCTGCAAGGCAGCCAGTTGCCGGCGCGTCGGCTTGACCTGCGCGCCCAGCTCATCGTGCGAGGCTCCACCCCGATACGCAATTGAATGCAGCGCGGCTCGCGAGTCGCGCTGTTTTTTGCGCGGAAATGAAACCGGTTTCACCTGACAAGAACAAGGACAACGACGATGCATGCGAACCCTGTTTCCATCAGCCTGTCGAGCTTCGGCGCCGATACTGTGAAGCGCCGTGGCCAGATCGCCTACCTGCCGCTGTTGGCGCAAGCCGGGGCGCGTCGCGTGGAATGGCGCGAAGAGCTGTTCGAGGCTTGGCCCGATGCTGCCACCCTGGCCAAGGCCAGTGATGAACTGGGGCTGGAAAGCCTGTTCTCGACGCCCCTGGAGTTGTGGCGCGAGGACGGTAGCCTGGAGCCGGCGGTGGCCGAGCGGCTGCAACTGGCTGAGCAGATCGGTGCGGTGGCCCTGAAGGTATCCCTTGGCCATTATCGCGACACCTGCGACCTCCAGGCCCTGCGGCCGTTGCTCGGGCGTAGGGCGGCATTGTTCGTGGAGAACGACCAGACTGCCCAGGGCGGCCGCCTGGAGCCGATGCTGCGTTTCTTCCAGCGTGCCGCCGCCCTCGACCTGGCGCCGGGCATGACCTTCGACATCGGCAACTGGTACTGGCAGGACGAGTCGCCGGTACAGGCCGCACAAGCGCTGGGCCGCTGGGTGCGTTACGTGCATTGCAAGGCCGTCACCCGCCGTGATGACGGGCGCCTGGTGGCGGTGCCGCCTCAGGCATCGGACCTGGTGTTCTGGCGACGACTGATGACCCACTTCGTATCCGGCGTGCCGCGTGCCATCGAATATCCCCTGGTCGACGACGATTTGCTGGCCTATACCCGCCAGCAGGTCCAGCACCTGGCTGTGCTCGAGGCGGAGGTCCATCATGGCTGAACATGACGTGCTCTGCTTCGGCGAAACCATGGCCATGTTCGTGGCCGAGCAGTGCGGCGACCTGGCCCAGGTGGCCGGTTTCGGCAAACGTATCGCTGGTGCCGACAGCAATGTGGCCATTGGCCTGGCCCGCCTGGGCCTGCGGGTGAACTGGCTGAGCCGGGTGGGCGACGATTCGCTGGGTGCCTTCGTGCTCGCCAGCCTGCGTGGCGAAGGCCTGGACTGTTCCCGTGTCGAAATCGACCCCGCATACCCCACGGGCTTCCAGCTCAAGGCACGTTGCGACGATGGCAGCGACCCGCAAGTGGAATACTTCCGCCGAGGCTCGGCCGCCAGCCGCCTGTCACCGGCGCAGCTGTGCCCGGAGTTGCTGGATGCCCGCCACCTGCATGCCACAGGCATCGTGCCGGCCTTGTCGGCATCGTGCCGCGACCTTTCTCTGCAGTTGCTCGAGGCCATGCGCGCCAACGGCCGCAGCATCTCCTTCGACCCCAACCTGCGCCCGTCGCTGTGGCCCAACCGGCAAACCATGGTCCAGGAAATCAATGCCCTGGCGGTCAAGGCCGACTGGGTGCTGCCAGGGCTGGAAGAGGGGCGCCTGCTCACCGGCCGGCAAACCCCTGAAGCCATTGCCGGCTTCTACCTGGAGCACGGCGTGCAATGCGTGGCCATCAAGCTGGGCGCCGAGGGGGCGTACCTGCGTGATGCCCGCGGTGCCGAAGGGGTGGTCGCGCCCTGTCCCGTGGCACAGGTGGTGGACACGGTAGGGGCGGGCGATGCCTTCGCCGTGGGCGTGGTCAGCGCCTTGCTCGAAGGCCACGACCTGCGCCGCGCCGTGGCTCGCGGCAACTGGTGCGGCAGCCGCGCGGTGCAATCGCGCGGCGACATGGAAGGCCTGCCGCAGCGCCATGAATTGGATGCCTACGAAGACCGCTTCGGCGGTTGAACCGAACCTGCCGGCCTGGCCGGTACCTGTTGCAACAAGAACAACAAGCTCAGGAGATTCAACCATGCAGATCGACCGACTTGCCCCAAGACGCTGGTGGTACATCATGCCCATCGTCTTCATCACCTACAGCCTGGCCTACCTCGACCGTGCCAACTACGGCTTTGCCGCCGCTTCGGGCATGGCCGATGACCTGCACATCACCCCGGCCCTGTCGTCCCTGCTCGGGGCGCTGTTCTTCCTGGGCTATTTCTTCTTCCAGGTACCCGGTGCCATCTATGCCGAAAAACGCAGCGTCAAGAAGCTGATCTTCGTCAGCCTGATCCTCTGGGGCGGCCTGGCCACGCTCACCGGCATGGTGCAGAACGTGTCGCTGCTGATCGCCATCCGCTTCCTGCTGGGGGTGGTGGAGGCTGCAGTGATGCCGGCCATGCTGATCTACCTCTGCCACTGGTTCACCCGCGCCGAGCGCTCGCGGGCCAACACCTTCCTGATCCTTGGCAACCCGGTGACCATCCTGTGGATGTCAGTGGTGTCCGGGTACCTGGTCAAGCATTTCGACTGGCGCTGGATGTTCATCATCGAAGGCCTGCCGGCGGTGCTGTGGGCATTCATCTGGTGGCGCCTGGTCGATGACCGTCCGGAGCAGGCCACCTGGCTCAAGGCACAGGAGAAAACCGCACTGCGCGAGGCCCTGGCCGCCGAGCAACAGGGCATCAAGCCGGTGAAGAACTACCGCGAGGCGTTCCGTTCGCCCAAAGTAATCATCCTCTCGCTGCAGTACTTCTGCTGGAGCATCGGGGTCTACGGCTTCGTGCTCTGGCTGCCGTCGATCCTCAAGCAGGCCGCGGCGCTGGACATCGTCACCGCCGGCTGGCTGTCGGCGGTGCCGTACCTGGGCGCGGTGCTGGCCATGCTCGGGGTGTCCTGGGCGTCCGACCGGATGCAAAAGCGCAAGCGCTTCGTCTGGCCGCCCCTGCTGATCGCCGCGTTGGCTTTCTACGGCTCCTACGTCCTGGGCACCGAGCACTTCTGGTGGTCATACACCCTGCTGGTGATCGCCGGCGCCTGCATGTACGCCCCCTATGGCCCGTTCTTCGCCATCGTGCCTGAGCTGCTGCCCAGCAACGTCGCCGGCGGCGCCATGGCCCTGATCAACAGCATGGGCGCGCTGGGCTCGTTCTCCGGCTCCTGGCTGGTGGGCTACCTCAACGGTGCCACCGGCGGCCCGGGCGCTTCCTACTTGTTCATGTCCGGCGCGCTGCTGGTGGCGGTGGCCCTGACTGCCGTGCTCAATCCTTCGCAACAGGCGCGGCGCCAACATCTGGCGCCGAGCCAATAGGTATCGACCATGAAAAAACGCATCGTCCTCTACAAACGTTTGTCCGATGAACTCATGCAGCGCCTGCAAGCCCATGCCGAGGTGACCCTGGTCGAGGCGCCAGCGGCCGATGGCCTGGCGCGCCTGCGTGCGGCACTGCCGGGCGCCCATGGCCTGCTCGGCGCCAGCCTGCGTCTGGATGGTGAGCTGCTGGGCCTGGCGCCGCAGCTGGAGGTGGTCTCCAGTGTCTCGGTGGGCGTGGACAACTACGACATCGGCGAATTCGACCGCCGCGGTGTGCTGCTGACCAATACCCCCGACGTGCTCACCGAAACCACTGCCGACACCGGATTCGCCCTGCTGATGGCCTGTGCCCGGCGGGTGGTGGAACTCGACGGCTGGATTCGCAACGGCCACTGGCAGGCCGGCATCGGCCCGGCCCAGTTCGGTTGCGATGTGCACGGCAAGACGCTGGGCATCGTCGGCCTGGGGCGCATCGGCGAGGCCCTGGCCCGTCGGGCCCACGCAGGGTTCGGCATGCAGGTGCTGTATCACACGCGCCAGCCACGGCCTGAAGTGGAAGCTCGCTACGGGGCGCGTCACCGCAGCCTCGAGGCCTTGCTGGCCGAGTCCGATTTCGTCTGCCTGTGCGTGCCCCTGAGCGCGCAGACACAAAACCTCATCGGCGCGCCTGAACTGGCGCTGATGAAACCCAGCGCCATCCTGGTGAACATCTCCCGGGGCCGTGTGGTGGACGAGCCGGCCTTGTTGCAGGCCTTGCGCGAGCGGCGTATCCGTGGCGCGGCCCTGGACGTGTTCGTCCAGGAACCGCTGCCGGCCAACTCGCCACTGCTGCAACTGGACAACCTGGTGGTAACCCCGCACATCGGCTCGGCCACCCACGAAACCCGTGAGGCCATGGCCCGTTGCGCGGTGGACAACCTGCTCGCCGCCCTGGCGGGTGAAAAACCGGCCAACCTGGTCAATCCCATTGCTTGGGAGCGCAGGGCCAGTTAAGCCGCGCCAGACGCCATCGCGGGACAAGCCCGCTCCCACAAGTCTCGATGCGCCGTCCTGTGGCAGCGGGCTTGTCCCGCGATGGAGGCAGCGCTGTCTATGCTTTCCGACATTACAACAACAGCCCCGCACGAACGGAGCGAATGCCATGTATGACCTGATTGACCTGTCAAAGAAGAGGCCAAAACCATGTCCAACGACGAACCTGCCTTCGCGCACCCGGCGCGCCGCGAGTTCCTGCGCAAGTCACTGACCCTCATTCCGGTGGCGACCCTCGCCAGCACCGGTATGGGCAGCGCGGTGCTTGCCGAAACCACCACCCCCGCACCTGCCAAGGACCCTGAACAGGGCAGGGCGCCTGCCCGAGCCTACCAGCCGACCTTCTTCACCGCCGAAGAATGGGCGTTCATCTCGGCTGCGGTGGCGGTGCTCATTCCCGCCGATGCACTCGGCCCTGGCGCGGTCGAAGCCGGTGTCCCCGAATTCATCGACCGCCAGCTCAATACCCGCTATGGCAGCGGCGGCCTGTGGTACATGCAGGGTCCCTTCCATCCAGACGCACCGGCCGAGCTCGGCTACCAGCTCAAGCTCAGCCCCCAGGAGATCTACCGGCTGGGCATCCAGGAAACCGACGCCTGGTGCAAGGCGCAGTGGAGCAAGCCGTTCGCCCAGCTGGACCCAGCCCAGCAGCAGCAAGCCCTGGAGGCCCTGGACAGCGGCAAGGCGGCCCTGGCCTCGGTGCCTGCCGTCACCTTCTTCGCCATGCTCTGGCTCAACACCCGCGAAGGGTTCTTCAGCGACCCGCTGCACGGCGGCAACCAAGGCCTGGCCGGCTGGAAGCTGATCGGCTTCCCCGGCGCGCGCGCCGATTTCATGGATTGGGTGGAACGCGACGAGCGCTATCCCTTCCCTCCGGTATCCATCAGTGGCGAGCGAGGTTGAGCGATGGCCCAGGTGATGAAGAAAGTCGATGCGGTCATCGTCGGGTTCGGCTGGACCGGCGCGATCATGGCCAAGGAACTGACCGAGGCAGGCCTGCAGGTGGTCGCCCTGGAGCGAGGCCCGGCGCGTGACACCTACCCGGACGGTGTCTACCCGCAGACCATGGACGAACTGACCTATAACTCGCGCAAGAAACTGTTCATGGACATCTCCCGCGAGACCGTGACCCTGCGCCACAGCCTGAACGATGTGGCCGTGCCGTACCGCCAGTTCGGTGCCTTCCTGCCCGGCACGGGTACCGGCGGGGCCGGGCTGCATTGGTCGGGCGTGCATTTTCGCGTCGACCCGATGGAGCTGCGCATGCGCAGCCACTATGAAGAGCGCTATGGCAAGGCCTTCATCCCCGAAGGCATGACCATCCAGGATTTCGGCGTCAGCTACGAAGAGCTGGAGCCCTACTTCGATTTTGCCGAAAAGGTCTTCGGCACCTCCGGCACCGCCTGGTCGATCAAGGGGCAGGTGGTGGGCCGCGACAAGGGCGGCAACCCGTTCTCCCCGGACCGCTCCGATGACTTCCCGTTGCCGGCGCAGAAGAACACCGTCTCGGCGCAGCTGTTCGAAAAGGCGGCCCGCGAGGTCGGCTACCACCCCTACAATTTACCGTCGGCCAACACCTCCGGGCCCTACACCAACCCCTACGGGGCACAGATGGGCCCGTGCAATTTCTGCGGCTACTGCAGCGGCTATGCCTGCTACATGTACTCCAAGGCCTCGCCCAACGTGAACATCCTGCCGGCCCTGCGCCAGGTGCCGAACTTCGAGCTGCGCAACAATGCCCATGTGTTGCGGGTCAACCTCAATGCCGAGAAGAACCTGGCCACCGGCGTGACCTACGTCGATGCCCAGGGACGCGAGGTGGAACAGCCGGCGGACCTGGTGATCCTCGGTGCCTTCCAGTTCAACAACGTGCGCCTGATGCTGCTCTCGGGCATCGGCAAACCCTACGACCCGGTCAGCAACCAGGGCGTGGTGGGGCGTAACTTCGCCTTCCAGAACCTGTCCACGGTGAGCGCCTTCTTCGACAAGAACAGCCACCACACCAACCCCTTCATTGGCGCTGGCGGCAATGGCGTGGCGGTGGACGACTTCAACGCCGACAACTTCGACCATGGCCCGCTCGGCTTCGTTGGCGGCTCGCCGTTCTGGGTCAACCAGGCGGGCACCAAGCCCATCTCCGGCACCAAGACGCCGCCGGGCACGCCCAAGTGGGGCAGTGCCTGGAAGGCCGCGGTGGCTGACAGCTACAGTCATATGCTGTCGATGGATGCCCATGGCGCGCACCAGTCCTACCGCGACAACTACCTGGACCTGGACCCGGTGTACAAGGACGCCTATGGCCTGCCGCTGCTGCGCATGACCTTCGACTGGAAGGACAACGACGTGAAGATGAACCGCTTCATGGTCGAACAGATGCGCAAGATCGCCGAGGCCATGGGGCCCAAGGCGATCGCCGCGTCGATGAAGGCGTTCGGTCAGCACTTCGATGCCACCGTGTACCAGACCACCCACCTCAACGGCGGCGCGATCATGGGCACCGACCCCAAGACCAGTGCCATCAACCGCTACCTGCAGAGCTGGGACGTGCACAACGTCTTCGTGCCAGGCGCCTCGGCGTTTCCCCAGGGGCTGGGCTACAACCCCACCGGGTTGGTGGCGGCGCTGACCTACTGGTCGGCACGGGCCATTCGCGAGCAGTACCTGAAGAACCCAGGTCCACTGGTGCAGGCATAGGAGGCCGACCATGAAACGACTGTTGACCGCCGCCCTCTGCCTGGGCGCCAGTACCCTGTTGCACGCCGCCGATGCGGCTGACCCGGCCCTGGTCAAGAAGGGCGAATACCTGGCTCGCGCCGGCGACTGCGTGGCCTGCCATACCGCCAAGGGCGGCAAGCCGTTCGCCGGCGGCCTGCCCATGGAGACGCCCATCGGCACGCTCTATTCGACCAACATCACCCCGGACCCGAGCGGCATCGGCGACTACAGCTACGAGGACTTCGAGCGTGCCGTACGCCAGGGCATCGGGCTCGATGGGAGCACTCTGTATCCGGCCATGCCATACCCATCCTATGCGCGGGTCAGCGACGAGGACATGCAGGCGCTCTATGCCTACTTCATGCATGGCGTGCAGCCGGTGGAGCAGGCCAACAAGGACAGCGACATCCCCTGGCCGCTGAGCATGCGCTGGCCGCTGGCGTTCTGGCGCGGGCTGTTCGCGCCTGAGGTCAAGCCGTTCGAGGCCGGTGGGCGCGACCCGGTGGTGGCCCGTGGGGCCTACTTGGTCGAGGGCCTGGGCCACTGTGGCGCCTGCCATACGCCGCGAGCGCTGACCATGCAGGAAAAAGCGCTGGATGCCGACGACGGCGATGCCTACCTGGCCGGCAGTGCGCCGCTGGAAGGCTGGATCGCCAAGAGCCTGCGGGGCGATCACAAAGATGGCCTGGGCAGCTGGAGCGAGGCGCAGATCGTGGCCTTCCTCAAGACCGGGCGCAACGAGCGCACGGCGGTCTTCGGCGGCATGAGCGATGTGGTCGAGCACAGCATGCAGTACATGAGCGACGCCGACCTCAGCGCCATCGCCCGCTACTTGAAGACCTTGCCGCCGGTGAACCCGGACGACAAGCCGTTCCAGGAGGACCGCCAGGTCGCCGATGCGTTGTGGAAGGGCGACGACGCCAAGCCCGGTGCCGCGCTCTACGTGGACAACTGCGCCGCCTGCCACCGCACCGATGGCAAAGGTTACGCGCGGGTGTTCCCGGCCCTTGCCGGCAACCCGGTGTTGCAGGGCGAAGATGCCACCTCGCTGATCCACATCGTCCTCGAAGGCGGCACCCTGCCTGCCACGCAGACGGCGCCGTCGACCTTCACCATGCCGGCCTTCGCCTGGCGGATGAACGACCAGCAAGTGGCCGATGTGGTCAACTTCATCCGCAGCAGCTGGGGCAACCAGGCCGGTGCGGTGACCGCAGCCCAGGTGGCGAGCCTGCGCAAGCAGCCGGCGCCTGTGCTCAAGGCCGAGTCGTTGATCGGTGATACCACGGGGATCGAGGAACCTTGAACCTTGAGGGCCGCTGCGCGGCCCTTTCGCGGCACAAGGCCGCTCCTACACAGGGTGGGGAGTGGCCTGGGCCGCAGTTCCATGAACGTTACAGGTGTACAGGCTTGGGCTTGCAAAGGCACGAAAGCGGCCTGCTGGGCTATCCGCAGGGCTGTGCAGTGCAGCTATGCTTGCCACCGAGGGGAGCCCAAGGGAGCGCGTCATGAGTCAGGAGTCCAAGCCGGTGCCCGCCGGTTTCAGCGAGCAGCAGCTGCATACCTTGTTCGAGCTGATCAGCGACGGTATCTGGGATTGGCATGCCAATTCCGGGTACGTCTACCGCAACCCCGGCTGGTACGCCATGCTCGGCTACGAAAGCCATTCCATGGCCAACACCGTGCTCACCTGGGAAAGCGTCATCCACCCGGAGGACTACCCCCGGGTAATGGCCCACTTCGAGGCCTACATCAACCAGCGCAACGAGCGCTACCGCATCGAATACCGTTGCCGTTGCCAGGACGGCAGTTACCTGTGGATCGAGGACAGCGGCCATATCATCGCCCGCAACGAGGATGGTTCGGTGGCGCGCATGCTCGGCGCGCACCGCAACATCGATGCCGGCAAGCGCCTGGTGATCGAGCTGCAGCAGAAGAACCAGTCCCTGGAAACCCTGGTGGCCGAGCGCACCCGGGAGCTGTCGTGGGTCAACCAGCAACTGCAACGCCAGCTCGAGGAGAACCTGGAGCTGGCTGAGCGCGACGCGCTGACCCGCACTGCCAACCGCTATCGCCTGGAGAAGACCCTGCAGCAGGAATGCGAACGGGCCCGGCGTTTCCGCCAGCCGTTGTCGCTGATCGTCATGGACGTGGACGACTTCAAGCCGATCAACGACCGCCACGGCCATGCCCGGGGCGATGCGGCGCTGGTGGAGGTGGTCGAATGCATCCGGGGTTGTCTGCGCCCCCAGGACCTGCTGGCGCGCTGGGGAGGCGACGAATTCGTCGCCGTGTTGCCGCAAACGCCGGTGGAGCAGGCATTGGAGATTTCAGGCGCGATCCGCCAGGCCATGGAGGCGGTAGAGCCGATCGGCGACTGCCGGCTGACCATGAGTTTCGGGGTGGTGCGCTGGCAGGACGATGAAGACCAGCACGACCTGCTGGCGCGGGCCGACCAGGCGCTGTACCGGGCCAAGGCGGCGGGCAAGAACACCATTTTCGAATGAGCTGCAGGCGGCCCCTGTAGGAGCGGGGCAAGCCCGCTCCTACAGGGGGGGCAAGCCTTGCAAAGCCGGACAAAAAAGACCCGCGGCGCCTGGGGCGCAGCGGGTAAAATCGGCCGTCGCCGCTTCAGTGTCAGATATGCAGGGCGTGGCCCAGGGCTCGCAGGGCCGCCTCCTGGACCGTTTCGCCCAGGGTCGGGTGGGCATGGATGGTGCCGGCGACATCCTCCAGCCGTGCGCCCATCTCCAGGGACTGGGCAAAGGCAGTGGACAGCTCCGAAACCGCCACCCCTACGGCCTGCCAGCCGAGGATCAAGTGGTTGTCACGACGGGCCACCACGCGCACGAAGCCGCTTTTCGCTTCCAGGGTCATGGCCCGGCCATTGGCGGCGAAGGGGAACTGCGCGACGATGCAGTCCAGGCCTTGCTGGCTGGCTTGCTCCGGGGTCTTGCCGACTACCACCACTTCCGGGTCGGTGAAGCACACCGCGGCAATTGCGGCCGGCTCGAAACGCCGCGCCTTGCCGGCGATGATTTCCGCCACCATTTCGCCCTGGGCCATGGCCCGGTGGGCCAGCATCGGCTCGCCGGCCACATCGCCAATGGCCCAGACGTTGCGCATGCTGGTCTGGCAGCGTTCATCGATGGCCACTGCCGCGCCGTTCATCTTCAGGTCCAGGCATTCGAGGTTGAAGCCCTGGGTGCGCGGACGGCGGCCGACCGCGACCAGCACCTGGTCGGCCTCCAGGCGCAGTTGCCCGCCCTGGCCGTCGTTGGCCAGCAGGCAACCGTTCTCGTAGCCTTCGACGCTGTGGCCCAGGTACAGGGCGATGCCCAGTTTCTTCACCGACTCGGCCACCGGCTGGGTCAGCTCGGCGTCGTAGGTCGGCAGGATGCGCTCGCGGGCTTCCACCACGCTGACCTGTACACCCAGCTTGCGGTAGGCAATGCCCAGCTCCAGGCCGATATAGCCGCCGCCAACCACCACCAGATGCTGGGGCAGGGCTTTGGGCGCCAGGGCCTCGGTGGAGGAGATCACCGGGCCGCCCAACGGCAGCATCGGCAGTTCCACGCTGGTGGAGCCGGTGGCCAGCAGCAGGTGTTCGCACTGGATACGCTGGCCATCGACCTCGACGTTCTTGCCGTCGAGAATCCTGGCCCAGCCGTGGATCACCTTCACGCCGTTCTTCTTCAGCAGCGCAGCGACGCCGCTGGTCAGGCGATCGACGATGCCGTCCTTCCAGGCCACGCTGCGGGTGATGTCCAGGCGCGGTGCGGACACGCTGATGCCCAGGGGCGAGGTGTCATCGAGGCGGCTGGCCTGATGGTACTGCTCGGCCACATGGATCAGCGCCTTGGACGGGATGCAGCCGATGTTCAGGCAGGTGCCGCCCAGCGCCTGGCCTTCGACCAGCACGGTGGGGATGCCCAGCTGGCCGGCGCGAATGGCGGCGATGTAGCCGCCAGGGCCGCCACCGATGATCAGCAGGGTGGTATTGAGGATCTGTTGCATGCTCACTCCACGAACAGGCAGGCGGGCTGTTCCAGCAGGCCACGTACGGCCTGGATGAACAGGGCGGCATCCATGCCATCGACCACACGGTGGTCGAAGGAACTGGACAGGTTCATCATCTTGCGCACGACGATCTGGCCGTCGATCACCACCGGCCGTTCGACCATGCGGTTGACCCCGACGATGGCCACTTCCGGCGTGTTGACCACTGGCGTGCTGGCGATACCGCCCAGTGCGCCGAGGCTGGTCAAGGTGATAGTCGAGCCCGACAGCTCGTCGCGGCTGGCCTTGTTGGTGCGCGCGGCGTTGGCCAGGCGGGCGATCTCGGCGGCGTTGCTCCACAGGCTGCCGGCTTCGGCATGGCGCAGCACCGGCACCATCAGGCCATTGTCGCCCTGGGTGGCGATGCCTACATGCACCGCACCATGGCGGGTGATGACCTGGGCTTCGTCGTCATAGGTGGCGTTGATCTGCGGGAAATCGCGCAGGGCCACGACCATGGCGCGCACGATGAACGGCAGCAGGGTCAGCTTGCCGCGGCTTTCGCCGTACTTCTGGTTGAGCTGTTGGCGCAGGGCTTCCAGGGCGGTGACGTCGATTTCCTCGACGTAGCTGAAATGGGCGACGCGGCGCTTGGCGTCCTGCATGCGCTGGGCGATCTTGCGGCGCAGGCCGATGACCGGGACCTGCTCGCTGTCGGTACGCCTGGCGTAGCCGCTCGGCGCCTGGCCGGCGCTGCTGTGGGGCTTGCTGATGAAGGCATCGAGGTCTTCATGCAGGATGCGCCCGGCCGGGCCGCTGCCATGCACGTAGCGCAGCTCGATACCGGCATCCAGGGCGCGCTTGCGCACGGCCGGGGAGGCCAGCGGCTTATCGCT